>JBEIUI010000057.1:0-19870 GCA_040374425.1 Verrucomicrobiia bacterium
GCTTCAACACCTCGTGGGTGCCAAATTGGATCTCATCCTTGGCACGGGCGTTATCAAACACCATGGCTTCTCCGTTGCGGACCACTCCACGGAGCGCCGCGCCGACTTCCACGTCAACAACGTTGCAATCCACGTCACCACTCACCCCACCGAATCCCTCATCCGCAAGGCTGCCGCCAACCTCAAAGCGGAGCTGAAACCGCTCATCATCACCCTGGCGGATGGCGTTTCCGGAGCCAACTTCCTCATCAAAGGCACCGAATGGGTAGACCGGATTGATGTATTGGACGCCGCCCAGTTTCTCACCGCAAACGTCTACGAGCGCAGCCTCTTTCAAGCCTGGGAATGCAAAATGACCCTCAGGGGAATCATCGAGCGCTACAACGAAATCGTGGCGCAATGCGAAACGGACCCCGTTCTGCGGATCCGGTGCTGAGTCCTTATAATCGGGGGGGCCTCAAGAGAAGCTCTGTCCCTGTTGGCTCCACTCTACCCCCTTTGAGGCCTTTGTGTTCCGTGCGGTTCCACAAAACCCGGGATGCCTCTCCCGGACGGGCTCACAGGGTGCCGCGCGTGACGCCTAGCTGCGATTGGGCTTTGAGTGCCCGCCACAGGTCTTCCCCGTCTTGGTCCCCGCCCAGCAGCCCTTGGTAGGCCCGCAACACCCGCAGGGATTCCTCCCCGGTTTCCTCCAGCAATTCCACCCGGTATCGGCGCAGACCCGCCTGTTCCAACGCCCCGAAAAAACGGGCGCCGGTCTGGGGCACCGCGTTGAAGAGCGTGTTGCGGCAGCCGACATCCGCCCGGAGCGGGTGTTCCATGCCGACGCGATCCCTGAGATGCACCCGGTGGCGGTCGCAGGGGCGGCCGCAATCGAGAAAGGACGTGCCCTTGGAAAGAAACGCCGCGAAGACGCAGTGCTCCATGTGAAACATCGGCATGTGCTGGTGCAGAGTGAGCTCAAACCACTCGGGCGGGGCTGCCCCCAGCAGGTCGAGCACTTGGTCCAGATTCAAGTCGTAGCTCACGGTGACCTGTTCGAGGCCTTTGTGGATGAAATGCTGCGCCGTGAGCGGGTTGGCCACGTTCAGCGAAAAATCGCCCCGGAGCCTGAACCCGGCGTGGTGCCGGAAATAATCAATGGCCCCCAGATTGCGGATCAGGATCCCGTCGGGCTGCGCGTTTTCCAGCAGCTTGAAAAAGCCCTGTTCGCCGGCTTTTTGGATTCGGGGCGTGGCCAGAAAAAGGGCCGCGCCGGTTTGCGCCTCGCGCACCCGAGCCACGGCGTCCTTGGATCGGCGGATATCCTCGAAATCGGCGTAGAGCGTGGACACACCCGCCTGCAACGCGGCGTCGAGTTGTTCCATGGAACGGCAGAGCACGCTCAGCTCGCTGAGCGGCGCGGCGGCCGGGATCGCGCCCCGGGTCGGATCGGATTCCGTGACCAGGAGCGACTTCCAGTTTTCCGGCGTCTCGGGTCGCGGCGTTTGCAGTGCGGCGTCGAGTTGCTCCACCAAGTCCCGGCGCAGCCGGT
Organism: Verrucomicrobiia bacterium; assembly: GCA_040374425.1. Classification (GTDB taxonomy): domain Bacteria; phylum Verrucomicrobiota; class Verrucomicrobiia; order Chthoniobacterales; family Chthoniobacteraceae; genus CAIURC01. Next base: position 1,535 of record JBEIUI010000057.1, read on the forward strand.
TGAGTTCGCTCAGGGGCAGGAGCACGGAGCCTTCGAGTTCGCACGTCAGATCATGGAGCCCGTAGCGGGTCTCGCTCAGCCGTCCGAGCTGTTCGCGCAGCTTGGGGTCGGTGAGCGGCGCGGTGCGGGCTTCCTGGAGCGGCAGGGTCGAAACGACGCGCACCGGGTGCGGCGCGAGCACCTCGACCACCAGCGGGCTGCCGGCTCTGCCGCTGACTTTGAGGGAAAGCGGGACCCGATGGCGCGCCGTGGTTTTGCCGGTGAACGACTGCTGGAGCCGTTTGTTGAGGGCGGGATCGTCCGTCTTCCACACGCGGTCCCCGGGTTTGAGCCGGGAGAAATCGATGCGGCGATGCTGGAAAAACAGACGCCGCCCTTTGATCTGATAGATCCGGCCGCCCTGTTCCTGTTCGGTGTCGCCGCCGGTGTCGAATACGAGGCCGTCTCCCAGTGCGAGGGGGATTTCCGGGGCGAACTCCACGAAATCCCGGCCTACTTTTTCGATGCGCCCGGCAAACGGACCGCGTTTTTTGCCGAACCGGGCGGAAACAAGGGATTGATGGTTCACCCCGTGCATCCATCCGCTGAAGAGCCCGCGGGAGAAGGTCATTTCGAGCTGGTAACGCTCTTCGGGGCTTGCGTTGCGGGGGCGCTGGGCGAGCGCGGCGTCGATGGCTTTGCGGTAAACCTGGCAGACGGCGGCCACGTATTCGGGGGCCTTGAGTCGGCCTTCGATTTTGAAGCTAACCACACCCAGCTCGATGAGCCGGGGGATTTCGTCCACAGCGGCGAGATCCTGCGGGGAGAGCAGGTAACGGCGGTCGCCCAAGTCGCGGAGGGCGCCGTCGACGACGAGTTCGTAGGGCATCCGGCAGGCCTGGGCGCATTCCCCTCGGTTGGCGCTGCGCTGGCCGAGGGACTCGCTGGTGAGGCATTGGCCGGAATAGGCCACGCAGAGGGCGCCGTGCACGAACACCTCCAGCGGCAGCGTGTTTGCATCGGTTGCCCGGAATTTCTCCAGCTCGCGCAGGGAAAGTTCCCGGGCCAAAACCGCCCGTTCAATGCCGAGCTCGCGGGCGAACTCCACGCCCTCGGGCGAGGTGAGGGTCATCTGCGTGGAGGCGTGGATGGGCAGTTCGGGGGTGATGATCCGGGCCAGCCGCACCAAGCCGACATCCTGCACAATCAGCGCGTCCACGCCGGCTGCGTTGAGCTGCCGGAGGTAATCGGCTGCGGCGTCGAGTTCCGCGGTGAACACCAGGGTGTTGAGCGCCACGTAGGCTTTGACGCCGTGCCGATGACAGAACGCCACCACCTCGGGCAGTTCCTCCTCGGTGAAGTTGTGGGCCCGCAGTCGCGCGTTGAACTTCGGGAGCCCGAAATAAACCGCGTCCGCTCCGTTGGCCACGGCTGCCCGGACGCAATCCCAGTCACCCGCCGGGGCGAGCAGTTCGGGCTGTGTCGCCAGGGAAAAAGCCGCGGGCTCCGCGGCGGGAGCAACCGCAGGGGGATGTGAAGGGGTGGTCATGGCGGGAAAACGGCGGGGGAATCGGCGGAAGCTTCACGCGAAGGCGCGATTTTTCGCGTGGCGGAGTGTCAGCGGCGTCCCGCCGCTGGGATGAGGAACGACAGAGCCGAGACGGCTCTGCCACTTCGCGGGTTCTCTGGGGAGGGACCCTGGAGGTTCGCGTGAAGTGACTTCCAAAAAGCTCTCCGCGCTCCCCGCGTCTCGGCGTGAAAATGATCTTTCCCTCTCACTGCGGAGTTTGGGTTCAGGCCAGGGCGCGGTTCAGGGCGCTGAGGACCGCCTTCACGGAGGCGAGTTCGATGTGGGTGTCCACTCCGGCACCCCAGCGGGTGCTGCCGTCGGCGAGCCGGATCTGGATATACGCGATGGCGCTGGCTTCCGCCCCGGAACCCAGGGCGTGTTCCCGGTAGTAGGCCACCTCGCAGGGTGGCACCCCGGCTTTGCCGAGCGCGTTGACCAGGGCGGCAATCGGGCCGTTCCCCTCGCCGTTAAGCTCCAGCGTGTCGGCGCCGCGTTTGAGCCGGGCTTCGCAGCGGAACACTCCGGCGCGGCCCTCGGCGTGGAAATGCTCCAGCGCGAGCGGTGCCGTGCGCTCGATGTATTCGCGCCAGAAGATGTCTTTGAGCTCCGTCGCGCTCACCTCGCGGCCGAGCCGGTCCACGCTGTCATTGGCCAGGGGCCCGAATTCACGCTGCATTTCCTTGGGCAATTCGATGCCGAACTCGCTTTCGAGCAGATACGCCACGCCGCCTTTGCCCGACTGGCTGTTGACCCGGATCACTTCCCGGTACTGCCGGCCCAGATCGGCGGGGTCGATGGTGAGATAGGGCACGTCCCAGTGGGTGCGGCCCTTTTGATCCCATTCCGCGAGGCCCTTTTTGATGGCGTCCTGGTGGGACCCGCTAAACGCCGTGAACACGAGTTCGCCCGCGTAGGGTTGGCGGGGCGGGATGGTCATGCCCGTGCAGCGTTCGTAGACTTCGATGAGGGCGTTGATGTCCGAGAAATCCAGACCGGGCGCGATCCCGTGCATGTAGAGGTTCATCGCTACGGTCACCACGTCGAGGTTGCCGGTGCGTTCGCCGTTGCCAAAAAGCGTGCCTTCCACGCGGTCCGCCCCGGCGAGCAGGCCCAGTTCGGTGGCCGCCACGCCGGTGCCCCGGTCGTTGTGGGTGTGGAGGCTGATGATCGCGCAATCGCGCCGGCGCAGGTTCCGGCAGAACCATTCGATCTGGTCGGCGTAGACGTTGGGCATGGCGACTTCGACCGTGTCGGGCAGGTTGAGAATGATGCGTTTCCCGGGCGTGGGCTGCCACACGTCCACCACCGCCTCGCATACCTCCAGGGCGAACTCGACTTCTGTGGCCGAGAAACTCTCCGGCGAATACTGGAAGGTCACCTCTGTGCCCGCGAGCCGCGGCAACCGGTCCTTGATCCATTGCGTGCCGCGCTGGGCGATCCGCACAATGTCGGCTTTTTCCAAGCCAAACACCACGCGGCGCTGGGCGGGCGAGGTGGAGTTGTACATGTGGATGATCGCGCTCTTGGCGCCGATGAGCGATTCCACGGTGCGTTCGATGAGGTCTTCCCGGGCTTGGACGAGCACCTGGATGGTGACGTCGTCGGGGATCCGGTTGCCTTCAATGAGCCGGCGCATGAACTCGAACTCCGTGTTGGACGCGGCCGGGAACCCCACCTCGATCTCCTTGAACCCGCACCCGACCAGGGCTTCGAAGAGCTCGAGTTTTTGGGAGACGTTCATGGGCACCGCCAGGGCCTGGTTGCCGTCGCGCAGGTCCACGCTGCACCAGATGGGTGCCTGGGTGAGTACCCGGCTCGGCCATTGGCGGTCGGGCAGTGCGACGGGCGGGAACGGGCGGTATTTCTCGTTGGGATGAGCGATCATGGGTCGTGAGAAGGTCGATGGGGGTGGAGGAACAGAGCGCCGGCCGCCACTTCCACCCGAAGCTGCGTCCAGCCGATTACGTCACAGACGGAGCGCTCCACGGGTGGCGCACCCCGGGATGCGCAGGAAACGCAGGGGCACACACGGTTCACCCGTGGAGCGGAGTAAGTCGGCGGATCAACAGAGGACGCATGGGAAGGCCGGCACGCTAGCAGTCCGGCCAAAGGTTGCAACTCCGGGCGTCAGGCGCTTGGTCAGGCGCTTGCGGCGCTGCCACGCCGATGCCGCGGCATCTTAGAAATTATACGGCGGTTGATTGAAGCGACACCGCCGGAAAGCCGTATCCCCGCGGCACCTCGGCAGGGGGTGCCAGAGACCACCCGGGCAACAAATCCCCTGCCACCCCTCGGCGGGCTGGGCTGTTTTTGGGACCGCGTTCCGGTGGTGTCGCTGCGCTCCACCGCCGTTCTCCGTTCCCTCCGGGAACAATCCCATCCGCTTTGCCGCGCACTCTGAGAAATTGTGCATCCTCTCCCCCCGCATGTGCGTCCCCTCCCTCCCCGCAGCTGAATTTGAGATGCGTGAGCCCTGCATCGTGAGCCCTGCGTCCTTGCGCCAGGGCCCCTTCGCTTTTAAAGGTCGCCCATGGCCGAAACATTCCCCCCCGAGCAGGCAAGGCTGGAGGAGGATACGCGTCGGGAAAAGAACTGGAAACGCTGGGGGCCCTATCTTTCCGAACGCCAGTGGGGGACGGTGCGGGAGGATTACTCGCCGAACGGGGATGCGTGGGATTATTTCCCCCATGAGCATGCCCGGAGCCGGGCCTACCGCTGGGGAGAAGACGGGTTGCTCGGCATCTGCGACCGGCAATGCCGCCTGTGTTTTGCCGTGGCCCTTTGGAACGGCCAGGACGAAATTTTGAAGGAACGCCTCTTTGGGCTCACCAACCCCCAGGGCAACCACGGCGAGGACGTCAAAGAGGCCTATTATTATCTGGAATCCAGCCCGACGCATTCCTACCTGCGCGGCCTCTATAAGTACCCTCAGACGGCTTACCCCTACCGGGAGCTCATCGAGGTCAACGCGCGCCGCTCCAGAACGGATCGCGAATACGAAATCCACGACACGGGGATTTTCGACGGGGACCGCTATTTTGATGTGTTCATCGAATACGCCAAGGCCGACCCGGACGACCTGCTCATCGTGGTGACGGTGGAAAACCGCAGCCCGGTGGCGGCGCCGTTGCACGTGCTGCCGACCCTTTGGTTCCGGAACACGTGGAGCTGGGGGGAATGCGAGACCGCCTGCGAAAAACCCAGTTTGGAACGGCGCGACGCCCGCACGGTGACGGCACGGCACTGCACCCTGGGCGAATACCGGCTCGAGCTCGAGCAGGAGGCGCCCCTGCTCTTTACCGAAAACGAAACCAACCTGCAGCGGCTCTACAACGTTCCCAATCCGTCGGGCTTCGCAAAGGACGGCTTCCATGACGCGGTGATCCACGGGCGCGCCGACGCGGTGTGTTCCCGGGCCGGGACGAAAGTGGCCCCGCATTTCCAATGCACGGTGCCCGGGCACGGTCGGGTGGAATGGCGGCTGCGGCTACGGCTGGAGTCGGCAGCGGGCAGCCCGGCGTTCGGACCGGAGTTCGACGCGGCGCTGCGACTGCGCCGGGAGGAATCGGATGCGTATTACCGCGGCAAGATCAACGCGCAGCTCACAGCCGACCAACAGGGCGTCGTCAAACAGGCCTATGCCGGCTTGTTGTGGTCCAAGCAGTTTTACCATTACGTGGTCAAAGAATGGCTCGCCGGGGATCCCGCGACGCCGCCGCCGCCCCCTGGCCGGGGGCGCAACGCCGACTGGCAGCATTTTTACGCCTCGGACGTGCTCTCGATGCCGGACAAATGGGAGTACCCCTGGTATGCGGCTTGGGATCTGGCGTTCCACATGATCCCGATGGCGCGGGTGGACCCGGATTTCGCCAAGGACCAGCTCCAGCTGCTTTTGAGGGAGTGGTATATGCATCCCAACGGGCAGATCCCGGCGTATGAATGGAATTTTCGCGATGTGAACCCGCCCGTCCACGCCTGGGCGTGCTGGCGGGTGTACAAGATCAGCGCCCCGCGGGGCCAACGCGACACGCTTTTCCTGGAGCGCTGTTTCCAGAAGTTGCTCGTGAATTTCACCTGGTGGGTGAACCGCAAAGACGTCCAAGGGCGGCACGTGTTTGCCGGGGGATTCCTCGGGCTGGACAACATCGGCCTTTTTGATCGCTCCAAACCGATGCCCAGCGGCCAGTCGCTCGCCCAGGCCGACGGCACGGCGTGGATGGCTTTTTACTGCGGCACCATGCTCTCGATGGCCATGGAGCTGGCCCTGACCCGGCCCGCCTATGAGGACATTGCCTCGAAGTTTTTCGAGCACTACGTGGAGATCGTCGATGCGATGAACGCCGTGGGCGGCGGCGGGCTTTGGGACGAGCAGGATGGATTTTACTACGATCAACTCCTCATCGAAGGCCGGCAGACCATCCCGCTGAAAGTCCGGTCGCTGGTGGGAATCATCCCGCTGCTCGCCTGCGAGGTGCTCGACCAGCGCGTGGTCGAGCAGTTGCCCGGGTTCCGCAAACGGATGCGCTGGTTTTTGAAGAACCGCACCGATCTGGCCCGGCACATCTCCTGCATGCAACGCAGCGCCTGCGACGGCCCCAACGAGCTGCGCCTGCTTTCCATCCCTTCCCGGGAACGCCTCCAGCGCGTCCTCGAATACGTGCTCGATGAAAACGAGTTCCTCTCCCCCTTTGGGATCCGGTCCCTTTCGCGGGCGTACGAGAAAACCCCTTACCAGCTCCGACTCAACGGGAGCCAATACGCCATCGGTTACGAACCGGCGGAATCGCGCTCGGGATTGTTTGGGGGCAACTCCAACTGGCGCGGCCCGATCTGGTTTCCGATCAATTACCTGCTCATCGAGGCCTTGGAGCGCTACCACCATTTCTACGGCGACACCGTGCAGGTGGAGTTCCCCACCGGCTCAGGCCATCGGGTGACACTCGACAAGGTGGCCCAGCAAATCGCGCTCCGGCTTTCCACGATCTTCACCCGGGACGCCCAAGGGTGCCGCCCCTGTTTCGGGGATCATTTCCGGTATTCCCAAGACCCGCACTGGCGGGATTACGTGCTTTTTCATGAATATTTCCACGCGGACATCGGCTGCGGTCTCGGCGCCAACCATCAAACCGGGTGGACGGCCCTCATCACCCGGTGCCTGGGGATCGTGGGGAGGATTTCCAAAAACACCGACCAGAGCCGCTGAGGGCGTCGTTGTGGATCAAAAAACCGGGCCCTCGCACAGATGAACGCTCCTTTGCCACGCTGGATTTTTCCTGACAACCCACCCCCCGAAGCGCGCGCCATGGCCGACCAGCTCGACGTGGCTCCCTTTGTCGCCGAACTGCTCTGGAACCGCGGTTTTAAGTCTTCCGAGGAAGCCGCCCAGTTTCTGGACCCCAAACTCAAGTCGCTGCGGGACCCGTTCCTGTTACCGAACATGGGGGCTGCCATCGAACGGATCGTGGCCGCGATTTCCCGGCGTGAACGGATCGTGCTTTACGGGGATTACGATGTCGACGGCGTGACTTCGATCACTCTGCTTACCCGGGTTTTGAGGGCCTATGGAGCAACGGTGGAATGTTTTTTGCCGTCCCGGATCGAGGAGGGCTACGGGTTAAGCGTCGAAGGGGTGCGGCGTTGTGTGAGCACCCTGGAGCCGCAGCTTCTGATCGCCGTGGATTGTGGCACGTCCTCGGTCGCTGAGATTGCCGCGCTGAGCGCGGAAGGCGTCGAGGTCGTGGTTTTTGATCACCACGAGTGCAAGGACACCCTGCCGGATTGTGTCGCGGTGGTAAATCCCAAGCTCGGCTCGGAGTTTCAGCACCTTTGCAGCGTGGGCATCGTTTTTAAGGCGGCTCATGCGTTGCTCAAGAGCCAGCCCCTCCCCGGGCTCGACCTGCGCGAGTTCCTGGATTTGGTTGCCCTGGGCACCGTGGCCGATCTCGTGCCGATCCGGGAAGAGAACCGTATTTTTGTGAAACGCGGGCTCCTGCAGCTGGAAAAATCCTCTTGGGCCGGGGTGCGGGCTTTGGTGGACTTGGCGGGGTTGCGACTCCCCTACAGCCCTTCTCATGTCGGGTTCGGACTCGGACCCCGGCTCAATGCCGCAGGGCGTCTGGGCACGGCTCGAGAGGCTTTGGATCTACTCCTCACGGACGACCCTTCGCGGGCCCGAACCCTGGCCCAAAGTCTCGATCTTCAAAACCGCGAACGGCGCATGGTCGAGGACACGGTGCTCCAGCAGGCGGAAGCCCAGTTGGCCTCGTATTTCGATCCCGCCCGGCACGCGGCAATCGTGGTGGGTGAGACCGGATGGCATCCCGGCGTGGTGGGTATTGTCGCCTCAAGGCTCATGAAACGGCATCATCGGCCGACGCTGGTCATTGGGTTTGATGAACAAGGCCTCGGCAAAGGCAGCGGCCGAAGCATCGAAGGGCTTTCCCTCGTGGAAGCCCTCAAAGGTTGCGGCGTTTACCTCGACAAATTCGGCGGTCACGAAATGGCTGCCGGTGTGACCCTTCAAAAAAACCGGTTCACCGAATTCCGCGACGCTTTTGCTGCCAGCGCCGCCGCCACCCTCAGCGCCGAACACCTCCAGCCCGTGTTGCGGATCGACGCGCTTCTGGCCCTGCGCGAGATCGATCTGGAGCTCCTGCGCCAACACGAGGCGCTTCAACCCTTCGGCATGGCCAACTCTCAGCCGGTGTTTGCCGCGCGCGGCGTGACCCTCGCGGGGGAACCCCGGGTGATGAAAGAAAAGCATCTCTCGCTGAGCCTCCGTCAGGGCAACCGCGAACAGCGCGCCGTGTGGTTCGGAGGCGCCGAACAGCCGCTGCCCCGGGGGCCTTGGGACGTCGCTTTCCAGATCGAGCGTAACGAATACCAAGGCCGGGTGAGCGCCCAGATCCAGATCAAGGCGCTGCGTTCCGCCCAGTAAAACCGCCTCCGCATCCGCGAGAGAAAAGGCGCATCCGATCGCTCGCCGGCGCTCTGGCGTCCGTCCGTGCCCTGCGGCTTTTTTGTGAACCTCAAAGAACGCAGAGACCGCAAAAAAGGCTGGGTGGCTCTCCCGGAATCTTTGAGCTCCTTGCGTTCTTTGCGGTGGATCCCTCCGCGCTCTCCGCTTGAAAAGAGTCTTTCCTTGGAACGTTGGAGTTCACGCTGAGAGGTTGAACCCAAAGCCCCTTCTCCTCATCGCCGTCCCGCCCGGGGCTCTCCTCCGGGGGGGGCGCGTCATCCACGGGGTGGGGCCCCCCAGCGAAGCCGTGGCTCCGCAGTGGGGGGCAGCCTTCTCCACCCCGGGTTTTCCTAAGACCGGCTTAACTCACCGTGATTTTGCGCGGTTTAACGCTCTCGGTTTTGGGCAGATGAACCTGTGCCAAGCCTTGGTCCATGTGCGCTTTGATCTTTTCCGTGTCAATCGACGGATCGAGTTCAAACACCCGTCGGTAATCCATCTGACGGGATTCCCGGAAGAGCTCCGTGCCCTTCTTTTCGTGCGGGGTCCGCTTCCCGACGATGAGGAGTTGGCCGTTTTCGATGGTGACTTCCAAACCGGTTTTGTTGACCCCGGGCATCTCAGCTTCGAGCAGATAGCCGTCCTCGGTCTCGAGGATGTTGGTGAGCGGCGCCACGGTGAGCACCCTTTGGGCGGTTTCGGGCCTGGTTTCAGTGGGAGTTAGAGCATTCATAATGATTTTTTTTAGGGTTAATCGGGCTCCGGGCGCCGCAGCCGCGGCGGCCGGGGGACCCTGCGGGATTTAAGACACCGACACTTCGATGTGTTTGAGTTTGGCTTCCTCGGTTTTAGGCAGCTCCACCTGCAGGATGCCGTCTTTGTAGGAGGCGCTGATCTTGTTGGCGTCCACCGAGGCGGGGAGCGAAACGCTCCGCTGGAATCTGCCGAAATACCGTTCCCTGCGACAGGTCTCCACCTCCTTGGCCTTGGTTTCCTGTTTGCGTTCGCCGGAGATGGTGAGAGTGCCGTCGTGGAAGGCCAGTTCGATGTCTTCCTTTTTCATCCCGGGCAACTCGCAGGTGACATGGAACCCGTCTTTTTCGTCAGACACATCCAGCGCGGGCGACCACCCGCTAAAGAGGCCCGTGTCGCGGCTGGGCCAGGAGAAGTCAAAGAGACGGTTCATTTCCTCGCGCAACGTGGCGAGCCGATCCAACGGGGTCCACGGCGCAAGCTCTGAGGGCTGATAACGAATGAGATTCATAGATATTTCCTTTCTGAGTTTTCCGATCTTCTCGGATACCTCCCCAAAAAGCTTTGGGGATGCCAGGCGTGGATGAGCGCGGGATCGGGGCGTTAAAATCCTGAAAATGAAAGGCTTGCGTGACCGGGTTTGGGCCGGGGCCGGGGCTCCACCGCGGGGGGTGTGACGACCTGTCGCTGAAACGCCGGAGCCCGGATCCGACGCGTTGTGTCAGTGTGGCACGCCGGAAAACGCGGCGCTTTGGGCCAGGGTCGGTGCCGGCTTAAAAATCGAGCAGTTTGAGGCTCTGACTCATGCTCTGCTGAAAGCTTTGGACGACCCGATAAGCCACGGAGAGTAACATGCCTAGGTAGAGGATCTGATAGATCCAAAAGCTGGCTTTTTTGAGACTGCTGAGGCCTTCCGCATGGGCCGCGGTTGCCAGGCGCTGGAGCTCTTGGTCCAGCCGCCCCGAGTCTTCGCCCACAATGATTCCCCGGGAGACGTCCTCCGGAAAGGCCCCGCTTGAAGCGAGCAGAGGACCGACTTGGGACCCGGCCCGGACTTTGGGCAGGATGCCTTCCACCGTTTTGCGGATCCAGCCGCTGCGGCTGGCTTTGCCTGCGGTGTTGAGGGCATCGAGCACGTTGATGCCGGCTCCGAGTTGCAGTTCATAAATCATGCAAAACCGGGCGACTGCGAAATGACGGCGTGTTTTGCCCACCAACGGCAGGGCCCGCAGGAGCCGGTCGGTGAAAGCCCCGGTGGCACCGGCATCGCGCAGTAAGGTCCATAGGATCCAGGCCAGCGCCGCGAGGGCGTAGATCGAGCCGAGGGTGGAGACGGTTTCTTTGAGGAACGCGCCGGAGCCGGCGGTGAAAAGCTTTGGAACGCCCAAGGCGAAGACGCTGAAATGCAGGACGTAAACGGGATAGGCGAGGCGTTTACGCAGGGCAGCCGCGGCGTCGGCCGCGGCGCCGTAATACTCGGCGAGCCGCTCAAAACCGGTTTCGAGCTGGCCGCCCGTTGCGGAGGCGGCAACTACTTGGGCCTCAAGGGGGCTGACGAGGGGTTGGCTGGCAAAAGCTTCTCCGATGGTGTGGCCGTCGCGGAGAGCCGAGTGGAGGCCCCGGAGGAGGGAACGCATCCGGCCCCGGGTGGCGGTCTGGAGTTTGGCGAGTGCCTCGGGCAGATCCACGCCGGAGCGCACGAGCTGGGCTAGGCTGTGATAGAAGCTCTGTTTGTCGCGGGAGGGGAGACGCACGGTGCAGAGTTCAAGGTTTCAACTCCCGCAATCAAGGTTTAAAGAGGTTGCCCTATGAAAGACGAGCGATGGATGGATGCGGCTCTGCAGGAGGCCCGCCGTGGCCATGGCCAGACAAGCCCGAACCCGATGGTGGGCGCGTTGCTCGTGCTGGGAGACCGGGAGTTGGCCCGGGGGTTTCATCGCTGTGCCGGGCAACCCCACGCGGAGGTGGAAGCGCTGCGGGCGTTGGAGCGGCCGGAGTTGGCCCGGGGCGCGACGTTGTATGTGACCTTGGAGCCGTGTTCCACACACGGTCGCACGCCCCCCTGCGTGGAGGCCATTTTGCGGGCGGGCGTGGCCCGGGTGGTGGTGGGTGCCATCGATCCCAATCCGCAGCATGCCGGACGCGGCGTGGACCTGCTCCGGGCGGCGGGCTTGGAGGTGACCGTTGGGGTGCGCGAGGCGGAATGCGCGGAGCTCAACGCGGCTTTCAACCGCTGGATCGTGACGGGCCTGCCTTGGGTGACGGTGAAAGTGGGGATGTCCCTCGATGGGAGGTTGGCGCGGCCGCCGGGCGAAGGGCAATGGCTCACATCGGAGGAGTCCCGGGCGGATGCCATGGCGCTGCGGGCCGAGGCCGATGCCGTGCTGATCGGTGCGAACACGTTGCGGATGGATAATCCGAGGCTCACAGTGCGGGGCATTGACGGCGCGCGCCAGCCGTGGCGCGTGGTTCTGGGCGGAAGAGGGGAGCTGCCCACGGAGGCGCATCTTTTTACCGACGCATGGCGGGATCGGACCCTGGTGTTTCGGGGGAAATCTCTGCGGTGGGTTTTGCGGGAGCTGGGGCGTCGGCAAATCACGCGGGTGCTGGTGGAGGGTGGGATGCGGGTGATTGGCGAGGCGTTCGACCGGCGTCTGGTGCAGGAGGCGCATTTTTACGTGGCGCCTCTCTTGTGTGGAGGCCCGGTGCTGGCGGTGGGGGGGCGCGGGGCGGGATCGAGCGCGGAGGCTGCAAGGCTGAGCCGGGTGCGATATCGGCGGATCGCCGGGGATTTGTGTTGTTCGGGTTGGGTGGAGAATGCCGGAACCGGCGCTTGAAAATCCGCGGGTTGGGGTGACTGTTAAAGTCATGAAAACCGACCCTTTATTCATCGGGGGGCAATGGGTTCAGGCGGTGGAAGGCGCCACGCGGGAGATTGTGAATCCGGCCAATTCGGAGGTGCTGGCGGTGGTGGCGGAGGGCGGGGAGCGGGATGCGGAATTGGCGATTGGCCATGCTCGGCGGGCGTTTGACGAGGGGCCCTGGCCCCAGATGCGGGCGGCGGAACGGGCCGGTTCTCTTTTCCGGCTTGCGGACAAGATCGAGGTGCGCGCCGAGGAGTTTGCGGAATTGGAGACGCGCAACAACGGCAAGCCGCTGCGGGAGGCGCGCTTTGATGTGGCCGACGCGGCGGCCTGTTTTCGGTATTACGCGGGGCTCATCACCAAACCCCTGGGCCAGACCTATGAGGTGAGTGATCCCGCCATCCAAGGCATGGTGGTCAGAGAGCCCATCGGGGTGTGCGCCCAGATTATCCCCTGGAATTATCCCCTGCTGATGGCGGCTTGGAAACTTGCGCCGGGGCTCGCCGCCGGCAACTGCTGCATTCTCAAAGCCGCCGAGGCCACGCCTCTGACGGCACTCCGGCTTTTTGAGTCCATCGCGGAGGTGGGGTTCCCCCCGGGGGTCGCGCAGTTGCTCACGGGTCCGGGAGCCACGGTGGGCCAGGTTCTGGCGGCGAGTATGGCGGTGGATAAAGTCGCGTTTACCGGCGGGACGGTCACCGGGCGAAAAATCATGCAGGCGGCGACATCGAACCTCAAAAAGGTGACTCTGGAGCTGGGGGGTAAATCGCCCAACATCGTGTTTGCAGACGCGGACTTCGATCTGGCGCTTGAGTACGCGCTGTTTGCGATTTTCGCCGGACAAGGGGAGGTGTGCAGCGCCGGGTCGCGCCTGTTGCTGGAGCGCCGGTGGGCGGATCGGTTTTTGCCGCGGTTGGCCGAGGCCGGGGCGAAGATCGTGGTGGGCGACGGCATGGATCCGCGCACGGAGATGGGGCCGCTGATCACCGGGGCGCATCTGGAGCGGGTGCTGGGTTATGTGGAGGCCGGCCTGGAGGAAGGCGCGCAATTATTGACCGGAGGCAAGCGGTTGACGGGTCCGGGCCACGGAGCGGGCCATTTTATGGAGCCGACGATTTTTGTGAACACGCGGCCGGACATGCGCATTGTGCGGGAGGAGATTTTCGGGCCCGTGCTGGTGGTTCAACTTTTTGACACGGAAGAGGAGGCGGTGCGTCTGGCCAATGACACGGTGTATGGGTTGGCGGGCGCGGTGTTTACGCAGGACTTGGGCAAGGCCCTGCGGGTGCTCAAGAAGCTGCGGGCGGGGATCACTTGGGCGAACACTTATCACCCGACTTTCAACGAGGCGCCTTGGGGCGGCTACAAGCAGAGCGGGATCGGGAGGGAACTGGGTACGTTTGGTTTGGACGCCTACCTGGAAACCAAACAGATCAACCTGAACATGGCTCCCCAGAAACTGGGCTGGTTCGGTTCGCTGTGAGCCGCCCGAACCGGCCGTTTTCTCTGGGACCGAAGGTGTCCCGCCTGCCTTTGCCGCACGGCCTGCCTCCGTCAGAAAGCCAGCGTTTCCCCACCCGCTTGGATGTCGAGCCGCAGAGTGGCAGCGGCGTCCCGCCGCTGGGATGCGGAACAACAGAGCCGGGACGGCTCTGCCACTGCGCCCCCGTCGCGTTCTGATCCGGCGCGACTTTGCCTAGGGGGGAGTTCTTCCGCTTACTGGCCCTGGTCGAGTTTGAAGTTGATGTTCACCTCGTAGACATCGCCTCCGAGTCCCTCCGGCAGGGGATCCACGGCGGAGACCTTCTGCGCGGCGTCCATCACCGACTCGTCCATGACGGTGTTGCCCGACGAATGCACGATTTCCCGGGCGAGCACGGTCCCGTCTTTTCCAATCCGCAGTTTGAGCGTGGAGATGAAGTCCTGCGAGGAGCGGACAATGGAGGTGGGTTGCACCCATTGGCTGTCAAACCGCGATTGGAGCATCTCGTGATACCACCCAAACTTGGATTGGCTGTTGCCTCCGCCCCCTGTTTTCCCGCCCCCGCTGCCGCCCGCGCCGGTTCCCCCGCCTTTGTTTCCAGAGGAGGCTGATTTGTTGCCCGAACCCTCTTTTCCACCGGATGCGCCTTTGTTCTCGGCGGTTTTCGGCGAAGGGGTTTCCCCGGGTTTTGCGGAGTCCCCTGCGGCTTCGGTCTTGGCGGGCGCGGGTTCGGACGGCGGCGTCTTGGGCTCCGGAGTCGCCGGTTTGGGTGTCGCCACGGGAGTGTCTTTCGGGGCGGGTTTGGCCTTTGGAGTGGGGCTGGGAGTGTCTTTCGGGGTGGGTTTGGGCGTGGGTTTGGGCGTGGGTTTGGGCGTGGGTTTGGGCGTCGCCTTGGGAGTGGCCTTGGGAGTGGCCTTGGGAGTGGCCTTGGGAGTGGCCTTGGGAGTGGCCTTGGGAGTGGCCTTGGGAGTGGCCTTGGGCGTCGGTTTCGGAGTGGGTTTTGGCGTCGCTTTCGGCGTGGGTTTGGGGGTGGGTGTTGGTTTCGGAGTCGGCTTGGGCGTGGCCTCAGGTGCGGGCGTCGCCTTGGGCACCACGATGTCGCTGGGAGCGGGTGCGGGCTCCGGGCGGGCGGGTTCCTGGGGCTCCGGCGCGGGCTCCGGAGGAGGTTCCGGCGCGGGGGTTTCCTTGGCAGGTGTCTCCTGAGGAAGCACCGGCGGCTCGGGCGGCGGAGATGGGGCGCTGGGTCCCCCGCTTTGGGAGGGCTCGGACGCGGGCTGTGTGTCTCCAGGGCTGTCCCCAGGGCTGGCGCTGCCGGCTTCGCCCACGCTGCCCCCGTCCAGCCAGACAATCTCCGGGGTGGGGGGCTTGGGGTTCGCTTTTCCGAACAGATAAAACCCCGCCAGCGCGAGCACATGCACGCAGGTCACTCCCACAAGGTTCCGCCAGAAAAGGGCTTCCTCCCGGAGTCCCCCGGCGTCTTCCCCTGTGTCGGCATTCATGGGTTAGTTCTCCGGGTTGGTGACCACGCCGAGTTTCGTGATCTTGGCCCGGCGCACCGCGTCGGTGAGGTCGATGAGTTTTTGGACGGGCAGCTCTCTGTGGGCCCGGATCACCACCGCCACGTCCGGGCGCTCCGTCTTAAGCCGGGTGAGCGCCTCTTCGAGCTCGGACAGGGTGATCGGCTGGTCGTTGAGCCGCAGCAGTTCTTCGCGGTTAATGGCGATGGTTTGAACCGCGCTCGGGTCCACGGCTTTCTGCGAGGCTTCGCTCGAGGGCACCACCAGGTCCACGCTGTTGTCCATGAGCGGGGTGGTGATCATGAAGATGATCAGGAGCACGAACGCCAGGTCGAGCAACGGGGTCACGTTGAGCTCGGTGACGGTGTGCAGGCTCTGGCGATTGGAAAAGCGGCGCATGGAAGAAAACGGCGGGGCACGCGATTCAGGCGCGACTCGGATCGTGCGAGGCGTTCATCGCAACCGGCTGCGTTCGCCGTGGTCGACGTATTTGTGCTCAAACTCGCTGGCCAGTTCGGCCGCGAAATTGTCCATCTCGACGATCATCCCCCGCAGGGTGGTGAGCAGGTAATTGTAGCCGAACATGGCGGGGATGGCGACGAGCAGCCCGGTGACCGTCGTGATCAGCGCCGCGGAAACCCCGGGGGCCATGGCGGTGAGATTGGCGGACCCGGCGGCGGCCACGTCGGCGAAGGTTTCCATCACGCCCCAGACCGTGCCCAGCAGCCCCAGAAACGGCGCGCCGCTGACGGCTGTGGCCAGCACGATCATCTGGCTCTCAAGACGCAACGCCGTCTCGCCCACCGCGCGTTCCATGGCCGAGGTGACCACGCGCATCTGGGCGGGCGAGATTCGGGGTGCCACTTCGAGGCGACCCCGGAATGTTTCGTCCACCTCCGCGGACCCCAACAGTTGGAAGGTGAGTTCCCGGCACCCGGCTTTATAGACCGAGAACACGGGGGCTCCATCGAATCGGACCCGGTCGGTGTAGAGATGGAGCGGTTGACGGTCGGCCCGGAAGAGCTGGAGGAAGCGCTGGCGCCGGCGTTGAGCCAGACGCACCACGCGGAATTTGGTGGCCATGACCGACCAACTGAAGACGGAGGCCGCAAAGAGGAGGAAAATGATGATCTTTCCGGGCAGGGTGGAGGTCTGGAAGGCGTAGAGAAGCCCACCGCTCGAGGCGAGCCAAGGAACCAGGAAAAACGATGCCGCCATGATCAGGGGATTGCTCTAGTCCAAAGTTGCGCCACCTTCAAAGGCAAACCTGTGAAAAGTCTTCTCATTCTGCGGATTCTGCTCGCGACGGCACTGGTGGCGGTTCCTCTGGGCGCGCGCGCGGCGGATCAAAAATACGACGTGTTGGCGCGGATGCTGACCCCTTTCGGTCAGCTGTTTAACCAGAAATCCAAAAACCCCCAGCGTGCCCTGGTGGTGCAGGGGCGTGTCGAGAAAATGCCCGGCCTGCCGCCAGGACTCGTCGGAACGCGGGCAGTGCTGGAATTGGAGATGCCCGACAAACTGCGGTTGCGTGTCCCGTTGTTCGGGGAGGAGTTCACGATCTGCCGGGTGGGCCAGGAAATCTGGGTCGCCCCGGGCTCCAAGCTCGCGGGCCTTCTGGAGACGGCAAGAAACGCCGGCAGATTGCCCGCTCCGGATCCCAAATACCGGCTCAAGCCCTTCCATCTGCTCATCCCCGAAAAACAGATCCCGATGTTGCCCCTGCTTTTCCGGGTGGGCGACGTGGGTGAACAGGAGGTGGACGGCGCGCTGTGCCGGGTCCTGGATTTGCAGTTCCAGCCGGAGCTGGCCAAACCCCTCGGCCTGAGCCCGTGGACGGCCCGGGTCTGGGTGCGGCCCGACTCCCGGCCAGCCCGGTTGGCTCTCTCCCAGCCGGGATCCGAGTTCGTGGTCCGGGTGGACGAGTTGAAATGCATGGCATCGCTTCCGGCGGAGACGTGGGATCCAGCGGCGGCCGGCCTGACGGATGTGTTGAAGATCGAGCCCGCCGCATACCGTCAGCTGCTCGGGCTGTTACGCGGGTTCTGAACGGGGCTTGAACCCCCAAAAATTCTCCCTTGTTGGCTACAGGGGTGCCGGAATCTCCGTGAAAAAAGCGGCCCTCCTGCCGGCCATGCCGGTGGTCACCGGTGGCGTCAAAATCGAAGGCGCTCCAGGGACGAAGTTTTCATTGAACAACCCGCAACAAAAAGGGGGGGCGACCAGCCCCGCACTGAGCCCGCTGTTTGTCTGTCCCCAGTCAGCGCTCTCTGATTGGAAAACGGGGGATGCCTCAGCGTTTTCTCACCCTTTCCTGACCCCCGCCATGCCGCCTAGGCACGAAGAGATGGGAGGGGGGGCGAAATGTGAGTTCGGCTGATCAACATTCGGAATTGGAGAGGCGGTTGGTCCAAAAAGCGCCGCGGCTTTTGGATGAAGTGCGGAGGGCGATTCGAGTGCGGCATTACAGTTTGAGAACCGAACAAGCGTACGTGCACTGGATTCGGGCTTTCATTTTGCATTACCAAAAACGGCATCCGAGAGAGATGGGGCCGGACGAGATCCAGGCTTTTCTGAGCCATCTGGCGGTGGAACGGAGCGTGGCCCCCGCCACTCAGAACCAGGCCCTGAACGCCCTCGTGTTTTTATACCGACATGTGCTCGAGATGGAGCCCGGGCGATTCGACGCATTCACGCGCGCCAAAACCCGCGAGCGGCTGCCGGTGGTATTGACCCCGGGGGAGGTCCACCAAATCCTCCGCCATCTGACGCCGCCGTGGCGCCTGATGACGTTGCTGCTCTATGGCTCAGGATTGCGGGTCATGGAATGCTTGCGGCTCCGGATCAAAGATATCGACTTCGGGTACGGGCAAATGGTCGTTCGCTGCGGGAAGGGGGCCAAGGACCGGGTCACCGTGCTGCCGGAAAACGCGGTGGACTCGTTGAAGAAGCAGTTTGCGGCCAATCGAGCCCTGCATGAGGAGGATCGGCGCAGGTCCATTCCGGGCGTCGAACTCCCGGGAGCATTGGGTCGGAAATACCCGAGTGCCGGGGCGGAGTGGGGGTGGTTTTGGGTGTTCCCGGCGCCTGGGCTTTCGACGGACCCGCGATCGGGGGTGGTTCGACGGCATCATGTGCATCCGACGCTGCTGCAGCGGGCAGTGAGGAGTGCGGCCCGCCACAGTTCGATTGCCAAGCCGGTAACGCCGCAC
>JBEIUI010000018.1:0-40272 GCA_040374425.1 Verrucomicrobiia bacterium
AAGGTCGGTGGTGGTAAAGCGGATGCGGCCGTCGCGGGCGACGATGAGGACATTGGATAGGATCGGCAGCGTGGTGCGCGAACTGACGACGTTTTGAACGGTCTGCAAACCTTCGAGGAGCTTCTCCTTGCTGACGCTAAATTTCATAGGGGCAAAATGATGGGGTTAGATGAATGAATGACTCTTCAGACGCAAACACTTTTACCGTTGAAGCGTTCCCCGGCCGCTTGACCGGCAGCAGGAAGACGCCCTCCAGGTCTGCATGGCACGGCCGGAAAACGTTCTTGGCACCGGAGTTCAACGGTGCAGCTGACTATCGAGGAAAGAAACCACTTGGCGGACCTTTTCTTCTCCCAGCATTTTGCTCTTCACCAGGCGGTGGGCGTGCAGCACGGTGCCGTGATCGCGCCCGCCAAAGGCGTCTCCGATCTCAGCCAGAGAGGACTTGGTGAGCTCCCTCGCCAGATACATGGCCACCTGCCGCGGGAAAGCGATGTTCTGCGGGCGCCGCTTGCTGGTCATGTCCGCGAGTCGCACGTCAAAATGCTCGGCCACACGACGCTGGATCTGGTCGATGGTAATCGCCCGGCGCGCTTCCTCCTGGAGAATGTCCTTGAGCAGCTGCTCGATTTTGTCCGTCTCCGGCGCGTGTCCGGTCAAAGACGCGAAAGACGCCACCCGCATCAGAGCGCCTTCGAGTCGGCGCACGTTGGTGCGGATGCGCTCGGCCAGAAACTCGAGGATGTTGTTGTCGAGCTTCACCTCCAGCTTTTGCGCTTTCTTGCGCAAGATTGCGAGCCGCGTCTCGATGTCTGGGGGCTGCAACTCCGCAGTCAACCCCCATTCAAACCGGGAGACGAGGCGGTGCTCGAGGTTGGCAATCTCAGAGGGCGGCCGATCGCTCGAGAGCACGATCTGTTTGTGGCCATCAAAGAGCGCGTTGAAAGTGTGGAAGAACTCCTCCTGGGAGCGCTCTTTGCCGGCCAGAAACTGGATGTCGTCGATGAGCAATACGTCAGCTTGGCGGTAACGCTTGCGGAATTTGACGAGGGACCCGCTTTGAATGCCGTCGATGAACTCGTTGGTGAAGCGCTCGCTGGTGACGTAGAAAACTTTGCCGCCTTTTTTTCGACCCGCAATTTGATGCCCGATGGCGTGCATGAGATGGGTTTTTCCCAAACCCACCCCGCCGTAGATAAACAGGGGGTTGTAGGTTTTTCCCGGCGCATTGGCCACCGCGGAACAAGCCGCGTGCGCGTATTGGTTGTTGGTCCCCACGACAAACGACTCAAACGTGTTGCGGGGGTTCATCCCGTTCACGGCGGACACCGCCGCGAGATCTTCCTCCGGCTCCGGAGCTGGAGGTGCTGAGTCCTTGGGTTTTGCGCCGTCTGCCGGCTGCGGGTTCTCCGATTCCCCGCCAAAAGTAAAACGCACCGCACGCGGGCTTCCGAAGACCAGCATTGTCGCGGAACGCAGCAGGCCCATGTAATTGCTCTCAATCCAGAGCTGATAGATGTTGTTGGGCACCTGGAGGGTGATCTGGGCGGCATCAAGCTCCACGAGAGCGATTTCCCTAAACCATCGTTCGAAGGTGTCGACGCTGACTTCCGCCTTCAACGCCGCGGCGATCTTCTGCCAAGTGTGTGCAAATTCGTCCACGCTGGGTAATTTATCCACAGTCAATTCACGCGCGACGCGAGTCCAAAGCTTCCGGCACGCCCTCTCTCCCGGCTAAATCCTCCAACCCCGGCAGGCAGCCCGCCCCGGGAGAACGAGGCCGATAAACAGGTCATAAAGCCCTTGATCCCAGGGCATTGGACATAGATGCGATGCGTGGAATCAGGGACCTCAGGGTACGCCACACGCTGCAGGACGGCAGGGAGACCGAGAACCGGCACACAGGTCTGAGGGGAATGTTTTTGGAGCTTCTTCACAAGTTATTCACAGGCGGCCCACGGACCCCGGCCAAAGCCGGGCGACTGTATTTTCCCAGCATTGACCCGCCAAGAAAATATGCCGACTCGGGCCCAAGTTTATTTCCGCCTGCAGCCCGGTTTCAAATTGACCTCGCCGACCGTCCTTGCGGACGCCCTGCGGATCAGGCAGCGCCGCCCGCGACGTGACGCCGCGCCAACTCCCGCTGCTCGGGTGGTGTGGAGAAACACACCGCGATAAGGAAGGTGAGAACCGTGCCAAATAAAATGCGCCACGGAAACTCGATTACCGGCAGCCAATCCGGCTTCCAGAGAACCGAGGGAGCCGCTCCGGCGCGGGAAAAGAACAAAGCCCAGAGGTCATTGTGTAAACCGCTGAGAACGGCCACGAAAAGGAACCCCGACAGCATGGCCCAGAGGTTTCCGCGGTTGCTGCCACGAGTCTTGGTGAGCATCCCCACCAGAAACACGCCCAGCAGGGACCCGTATGTGTAGCCGAAGATTCCAAGCACGATGGGGATCACCCGCGAGTGCAGCACAATGACGGCATAAGCCGTCAGCGATCCGATGACGACCAGCAGGACCGAAAACACGACGGTGCTCCAGCGGGCCGCACGCACCACTTGGCGCGGAGTGGCCTGGGGCCGGAAATAGGGCTGATACCAGTCGGCGGTGAAACTCGTCGCCAGAGCGTTGAGAGCCGTGCTCAAAGAACCCATGGCGGTTGCGAAAATTCCGGCTACCAGCAGGCCCCGAATTCCAACAGGCATCTGGTCGAGAATGAAGTGGGCGAAAGGATGCTGTTTGCCCGGCTCCTGATAGAACACCCAAAGGAGAATCCCCACCAACAGGAAGCAGAGGACGATCGGCAAATCAGCCAAGCCGGAGAGGATGAGCGCCACGCGGCTGCGCACATGGTCCTTTGCCGTTAACATGCGTTGGACCATGTCCTGGTCGGTCCCATGCGTGGCCATCGTCAGGAAAGTCGACCCGAGCAAAGCCGCCCAGAGCGTGTATTCGGTTTCGAGGATACCGCGCATGTTGCCCCAGAACCCGGCTCCGGCCACATGGCCACTGTCGAAAAAGCTCAGATCTTTTGGGCCTGTGAGCACCTGTTGGGCGCCCGCCCAGCCTCCGGGGATTTTATCGAGCAGAATGAAGAGCGCCAAACCCAGCGCCCCAAACATGATGGTGGCTTGGATGACATCTGTCCAAACCACGGCTTTGATCCCGCCCAAGGTCGTGTAAACGGCTGTGACCAGGGTGAGCAGCAGGAGCGCCCCGACGTAGATGACCACCTCGCGCTCGGGCGTCAGCTCGGCCCCCGTGATCTTCTCATAGCCGAGCACCAGCACCACGGCAGCCACATAGAGCCGAGTGCCACTGGCCAGAGCGCGCGTGACGAGGAAAACTGCGGAGGCCGCGTTTCTGGTGACGGTTCCGAAACGCACCCGCAGGAAGTCGTAGATGGAGACGACGCGGTAATCGTAATAGGGTTTGATGAAAAGGAAGGCGATGACGACCCGGGCGAGAATCGTGCCCAAAGCGAGCTGGGCGTAGGTGAAGTTGCGCAGGGCGTAGCCTTCGCCCGGGGCGCCCAGAAAAGTCGCCGCGCTAATTTCGGCGGCCAAAATCGAAGCGAGCACAGCCCACCACGGGATGTTGCGATCCCCAATGGCGAACGCCTCCATGGATTGGTCTCCCCGGCCTTTGTAGAGGCCAATGGCGATAACGACCACGAAGTAGATCAAAATCACTAGGCCATCGATGAGGTAGGCGGAATTCATGGCGGTAAAAAAATCGGTCTCTGAAATCAAGTCCCGGCCCCTGCCCGGCATTCCAACCGATGCAGAGAGTCGAAACGCGCAGTTCGCCACATCAAAGCATGGGCCGCCCAAAGTCCAGCGACGCTTTACGCGCCGCCCCCTTTGCCCGCCGAAACCTCAAAACAGGGAATCCCAGAGCGGCTACGCCCTTGGCGCCTCGAGCGAAGCGGTTGGCACGGTCGCCTTCATCATGACCTTGGATTTTCGGCCGCTGGCTTCCCATTTCCGGGCCCGCTCAGCGGGCAAAGCTTCCGGAGGCACCTCCGAGTAGCCCCCCTTCTGTTGGAAGTAATTATAGGTCTGGGTGGAGAGCGCGAAGATATGCCTCATGCCTTTCTCAGCAGCCAGCTGCTCGGCAAATGCCATGAGTTTGCGACCGTATCCCTGGCCTTCCTGGCCCTTGTGCACGTAGAGACAAGCCAGCTCCGCCTTGCTCTCCTCGGGATACAAATGCAACGCCACGCAACCCACGAGGCTGCGATCAATTTCCAGCACCCAGTAATCCCCCAGAAACGCGAGAATGTCGGCCCGCGTGCGCCGGACCAGTTCCTCGTTGTGGACGGACTGACGGATGAGCGCCATCACCGCGCGCACGTCCTTTTTGAAGATCCGCCGGATCTGCTGGTACTCGTTGGAGTAAACCATCGTACCGATGCCCTCGTGGCTGAAGACCTCGCTCAGCAGCGCCTCGTCGAGATTGCCGTTGAGCAAATGCACCCTGGGCACGCCCTGTCGGCACGCCCGAGCCGCATATTCGAGCTTGGAATAGAGGCGGGGCCCCACCGTAGAGCGCCTCTTTTTCATGAGGTCCTCGGTCTCGGCTATTGAGATCTGTCTGACCACCTCGCCGTTGATCAGAAGACCTTCCGATGAGAGAAAGAGGATCTTCATCGCCTGCATGGCTTCAGCCACCTCCAAGGCGATCCCATCGGAGTTGACTCGGAACGTGCGGCCTTCTCCATCAAAGCCCACCGGCGGAATGACCGGAATAATGCCCTCGTTAAGAAAGAGATGCAGCGGCTTGGTGTCCACGCGTTCCACGCGACCGGTGTTGAGATAATCCACGCCTCCAAGAATGCCCGCCGGGTGCGCAATGATGGCATTGGCGTAGGCGGCACGCAGATCCACGGAAGTGAGCCCCTGCATGATCTCGTTCATCACGCTGGTAGCCGCTTCGATGCTCAGCTTGAGCGTGGCGTCATCGGTCACACCCGTGCCGTCCGCGTTTGAAATGACGATCCCCCGCTCCGAAGCCAGTTGCTCGACTTGCTGACCCGCCCCGTGAACGAGGATCACTTTGATACTCAGGGAACGCAGCACCGCCAGATCCAGAAGGATGTTCGCAAAATTCGGGGAGGCGACGATTTCTCCATCCAGTGCCACCACAAAGATTCGATCCCGAAAGCGGGGGACATATTGGAGAATACCGCGCAGATCAGAAACTTTCATCGCTCGCGCCCGGTTTAAGAGGATCGCCGGGTGGAGCAAAGCGTAAAAACCCCCGTTTACGCACTCGGGCGCCTTACGAGGCATCCGCAGCGGCCTCCGCAAACGCATCTCCCTTGAGACGGACCCAAACCGTAAGAGCCTCCGCGCGATGACCCGATGACCACCCAAAAGCTCCCGCCCCCGCCGCCCAGTCGAATCCTGGTCGCCGAGGATCACCACGTCTCCCGGCATCTGCTGGAGCGCAACCTGGCGAACTGGGGATTTGAGGTGGTGACCGCGGCAAACGGCCTTCAAGCGGCGGCCGCACTTGAGCGGGAGGATGCGCCGCCGATCGCGATCATCGACTGGATGATGCCGAAACTCGACGGGCTGGAGGTTTGCGCCCGGGTCAGAAAGAATCTGAAACGGCCCTACATCTATTTGATTCTTCTCACCGCCAAGGCGCAACGGGATGAAATCGCGCAGGGTCTGGAGGCGGGGGCGGACGATTACGTGGTCAAACCCTTTGATCCCGACGAGCTCCGTGCCCGGATCAAAGTGGGGCAACGCGTGGTGGGACTGGAGCGGGCCCTGGCGAAAAGAGTGACGGCCCTAGAGCGCGCTCTTGAAGACGTCAAAACCCTCAGAAAACTCCTGCCCATTTGTATGTACTGTAAACGGATCCGGGACGATCAGGACTACTGGCATCAAATTGAAGAATACATCCATACGGAAACCGGCGCGGATTTTTCCCACGGCATCTGTCCTCACTGCATGTCCGAGATCCGCAAAGGACACAACCCGATGAACCCTCACTTCGAGCCGACGGGCGCGGCGTCCTGAAACTCTTTTTCGAGGGTGTCGAGATAACGGCTGATCGGATCCTTTTTTCTGCGCTCGGCCTCCTCCCTGTCCAGATCGCGTGCCGTCTTGAGGTAACTCTCAAAAGCGCCGCTGTAAATGCGCACCTGGGTGGCCTCATACCAGTTCATGTAATCGGTGATGTCGTTGCCGCGCTGCACCAGCACTTGAAGATGCTTTTCAAGCCCGGCAATGCGCATCGCCATCCCCTTGGTCTTTCCTTTGATCAAATCCGCGAGGACTTTTTCATACTCGACAAGGATCGAGGCAAAAAGCGGGCTGGCCCGGCCTTGGAGAGCCGCCAAAGCCAGCCGGGCATTTCCGAGCGTGGTCTTACACGCCGGATGCGAAAGAAACTCCTCAAACCTCCGCAGCGGAAAGGCTTTTTTCTCTCCGATTTTGCCCCCGACAAATTCAAAGATCAGAAGGGCCTCCAATGCCGCAAAAGTGGCCTCCCCGGTGAGGGCCTGAAGCCGCTCCGTCGAAGCCAAACGCGCAATTGCAAGAGTCCACCACTTTTGAACCGCCCCCGGCGAGGCCCCAAGACCGGGGAAATCTTTGAGCAGCGCAGCAATCGGATCGGCTCCGTTTTTGGGCCAATGGCGGATCAGCTGGCCGAGCCTGGATTTGCCCTCGGGTTGCTGCCAGAGCATCTGCAAAAGAGCGAAGCAGAGCGCCTCGTCGATCCTTTGCCCAGCCGGACCGGGTGTATCCGGGTTAAACTTGAGGAAATCTTCAACAGCCGGGAGCCGGTTGACTTCAATGAGCCCTTTAAAGAAATCCGGTTCCGGTCCAAACTCGCGTTCGCGGATTGCCTGACTGATTCCCGCCGCGACCCACCACGGGGCGTCCAGATAACGTTCCCCTTGCCCAAGTTCAGACCGGCCTCGGTACATCAACTCCAGGAGGACAGCCTTTGCGATATGCTTGCGGAAGTTCAACCCCACCGCATCTTCGCCAATCTGGACGCGCATCTGAATGACGAGGCCATCGGGGGTCGAAAAAAGCCGGAGATCCACGGGGCCCCACTCGCGTGCTTTGGAAAGAGAGATCCCAATGGGAAACTTCCACTGGTCGGACTCCCCCAACGCATCCAGCACCGCCTGCTTGACTTGCTCGGCGCGCTCCGTCACGGCAGAACGCGCCTGGGGCGTTAAACCGTAAACGATGAACTGACGGCTCCTGCTGGTGCTCTGCGCGCGGAAATCCACCTTTTCCTCCGCCTGCAAATCCGTCCCGAGAACCAAGAGAGGGAAAAGCCAGAGAGGCCAGCGCATTATCTCCCCCGGGTTACCAAAAGAATCCGGCCTTTCTCCACGGTCACCGCCTGCATTTTGTTCATGAAATCCCGCTCACGGCTCAGCGCGTGGGAAAGCCCCTTGAAGGCCAACTCCGCGCCCATGAGAAGCCTCGGGTGAATCGACACCCGGCCAATGCTGGCGCTGATAGGGGTTGCCATAAACCGCCCATCGCGGACTTCGAGAAAGTAAGTTGTGCTGTAGTAAGCGGGCTGCCCCCAGAGCGACTGCTCCACCCCCAGTCGGCAGGTGCCGGGTTCAAAGTTGACGAACGCCCGTTTGAAGGTCACCCCGCGAAACAAACTCGAGCCCGCTTTTGTTTGGAGTATCCGCAGATAGGTGTTCGCATCCTGCTCGGTCACCATGATCTGCTTGGCCACCGAGGTCGACTGGATGGACGCAATCT
Source organism: Verrucomicrobiia bacterium (assembly GCA_040374425.1). Lineage (GTDB taxonomy): Bacteria > Verrucomicrobiota > Verrucomicrobiia > Chthoniobacterales > Chthoniobacteraceae > CAIURC01. Next base: position 7,757 of record JBEIUI010000018.1, read on the forward strand.
CCGTAGCCAACATCCGCGAACTCAACTCCGCATTGGCCGCTGGCACCCCTTCGGGCGGACGCAGGGCCTGCACCAACAGCGCCACCAGCGCCGCCCAAATGCAGACTCGGATTGCCGTTTTGGGAACTTTCGCCCAGTTGCCACCGCCCGGGTTTGTCATCTTTTTGACCTCTCGTCGGGTCCGCTCCATGGATTCCCGGACCTTCGTTTCCTCCGGGCGAGGCAACACGCTGCGATCGAGTTTGGCGCCGCAGTTGCGGCAGTAAACGCGCTCGGATTCATTGACAAAAGAACAGGCCGAGCACGTGAGCGTGAGGACGTCGGGCATCGCGCGGGGGTTAATCCTTCTTGGGGGCCTTCGGCTTCGGTGCCTCCGGCTTGGGCCCATCGGTTTTTGCGGAGCTGGCGGCCGAGCCGGATCCGTCGGTTTTCGCGGCCGCCTTGTATCCTTCGCTACGGTAATCGGTGATGTAAAAACCCGAGCCCTTGAAGATCAAACCGGCCCCGGTGCCCAACTGGCGTTGGACGGTCCCTTTGCCCCAGGTCTTCTGACGGCACTGCTCCTTGGGACAAACGGTGAACGCATCGTCTTTCATGGACTGAAAGACTTCGAAGTCTTTTTTACATTTGGTGCAGCGATACTCGTACGTAGGCATGGTGGAGGATGAATTGCGAAACCCACGGTTTGTCTAGCAGACCTTCCCACCTCCCGCAACGAGCAGTCCCGATGCCGGACAATAACGTCAACGATCTCGAGGCGGCCGCGCGGGCTGAATCCCTAGGCGGCTGACCCCTGCGCCTCCGGCTTTCCTTCGGCCACCCGCCGGCGGCCCCCTTTGCCTGTCCACCACAACACGACGGGAGCGGCAATGAACACGGAGGAATAGGTCCCGACAAGGACGCCGATAAAAATCGCAAACGCGAAGTCGTTGAGGACGGGCCCCCCGAAGAGATAAAGGCCGGCCGTGGTCAGCAACGTGACGCCCCCCGTGAGGATCGTGCGACTGAGAGTCTCGTTCACACTGAGGTTCATGACCTCCTCCAAGCTGCCTTTGCGACCGCTGCCGAGGCTCTCACGGATCCGGTCGAAAACGACGATGGTGTCGTTGACGGAGTAGCCGGCGATGGTGAGCACCGCCCCGACAATGATGAGCGATAATTCGCGGTCGAAAAGGGCGAATGCACCAATGGTGATGACCACGTCGTGGATCAGCGCAACCAAGGCTCCAAGCGCGTAGGAGAACTCGAAGCGGAGGGTCACATAGACCAGAATCCCCAACATCCCCAGCGCCAATGCGACCATCGAATTACGCGCCAGTTCCCCGCCCACCAAACTCCCAACATGCTCGGACTGCTCAACCCGGAAATCCGCTGCGGGCATGTTCTCGAGGAGGTTTTTGCTGATCTGATCGCTCGTGTTCTGGGGGCTGCGGATGGTCGTAAAGACCTTGTTCGCCGACGTCTCAGTCTGCACCACAAAATCGCCGATTTTCTCCGGCATAGCCGCGATAATCGCTCGCACTTGAGCGTCCGTGGGGCGCTCCTTCTGGGCCTCGAGCACAAGACGATCGCCGCCTCGGAAGTCCACCCCGAAGTTTTTCTGACCGCGCAGGCCAAAAACCGCAAACGCTCCGAGGATCAAGACCAAGGAAAGCGCGACTGCGGAACGGCGTTTGCCGAGGAAATCGAACTTCGTCGCATGGATCAAGTTGCTCATGCGGATGCGCTGGAGCCAACCCAGTTCCATCGACCAGACAAAGAGATTGCGGGTGACAATCAGAGCCGTGAACAGGGAGGCGACAATGCCCATTGTCAGGGTGACCGCGAAACCTTTGACAGGCCCGGTGGCTTTCCAGAAGAGGATGAGCGCCGTAATCAGCGTGGTGACATTGGAGTCGAAGATCGCGCTAAACGCCTTATCGAAGGCTGAGGTCACTGCGGCCCGGTTGGATTTGCCCTCCGCCAACTCCTCCCGCAAGCGCTCGTAAATAAGCACGTTGGCGTCCACGGCCATGCCGAGGGTGAGGATGATACCGGCAATCCCCGGCAACGTGAGCACGGTGCCAAACATGGCCATCGCCCCGAAAAGCAACACCATGTTCACCAAAAGGGCGATGTTCGCAATCAGCCCCGCAAACCGGTAGTAAAGAAGCACACAGACCACCGTCAAAATCACTCCCAGAACCCCGGAATAAATGCCGCTGTTGATCGAATCCGCCCCCAGCGTCGAGGAAGTGTTGCGTTCCTCCTCGATCACCACCTCGTTCTGCAAGGGGTTCTCCAGGACGCTCGAAAGCCCACGCGCCTGCGCCTCGCTGAAATTCCCGGTGATTTGCGCGCTCCCGCCGTAAATGGCGTCGCGGATTACCGGGGCGGATTGGATCACGCCGTCGAGTACGATGGCGAACCGTTTGCCCACATTTTCAGCAGTCAACTTCCCAAAAAGTTCAGCGCCCTCTTTACTGAACTGGAGGCTCACACCGTAGCCTTCCTTGTCAAAGAAAGCATGCGCCCCGGTGATCATGCTCCCGGGAATGTCAGCCTTCTTCTTGATCATCAACGGTTCTTCGAAAGGTTTCCCATCTCTCTGATCCTTGTATGTCTGGAGCCGGTAAGCCGGATCCGGCGGCAACTGTCCCCCCGCCATCGCGGCGCTCTCGGGATGCACCATCTTGAACTCGAGCTTGGCGACCCTACGCAACTGTTCCCGCGTCTCGGCCAAGGCCGTCGGGCCCAAGCCGGGAATCTGAACTAGGACCCGGTCTTTGCCCTGCGGGGTGATGATCGGTTCACTGGTTCCAAGTTTATCCACACGGCTGCGGATGACTTCCACCGCCTGGTCCACCATCGTCGGGGTAATCTCGCGTTTCTCGACTTTGGTGACGCCTTTCCCATCGGAAACCTCCACATCCGGCTCAATCAGCCGGATCAGAAACGAAGTGCCGCCCCTAAGATCCAGGCCCAAAGGCAGCTTCTCGGCCGGTGGATTGACCTGCAACAGGCACAGAGCCACCAACAAAACGGTGAGCACGCTACCCAGGATGCGTTTGGCTCGGTCGCTGTCAGTGAAAAAATACCAACCGAACAGGGCAAGAAGGAGGAGACCGGAGAGGAATGTCTGGATGGGGCTCATCGCTGAAAAGGAGGACAGGTTAGGGTGCAAACCGGCGTTCCGCAGGATCTGCGAACGGGAGGTTCAGAAAAAGTTGAATTACGCGCCGGCTTCCGAGGCGGGTTCGTCGCCGGGCTTGAGCACTGTGGTCACGGCCGATTTCTCGATCTCGATCTTCACATTTTCAGCCACCTTGAGGATGAACGTGCGCTCTTTGACGTTGGCAATGATCCCGTGGATCCCACTGGCGGTGACCACTTTATCCCCGGTTTTTGTGGCGGCAATCTGCGCCTGGAGCAGTTTCTGACGCTTCTGCTGCGGGCGAATGGACACGAGGTAGATGAGACCGAAAGCGAAGGCCATCATCACCAGCATGTTCACCGAGGGGTCCGCCGCCTTGGGGGTTGTCCCGGCGGCAGGCGTGGCTTGGGCTAGAAAAAAAAGCGTGTGAGAGATCATATACGTGAGTTTTTAAAAAGGCCTGATCCGGAGGCCCTGAGCCCCTGGGAAAATGGTTCGGAAGGTTATTGCCCCCGAGGCCTTTGTCCAAGGTTTTCTCCCGTCCGAATCCCAGCCTTACCGCTGAGGGCTCTCATTAAACCCGCTCCGTAGAGAAAACCGGGTCCGCCGGGGAAACCCCGTTGCCTATGAAGGCCGGTGCGAACCGAATCGTGTCCCGGGCATCACACAGAGCTCCTCGCGACAACGCCGGACATCCACCAACTGCACCCATTGCAACCCCAGCACGATCCGCTGACGCATCCCGCGCTGGGGGATTTCCAATGGCAACCGATACACAGGGATCGCCCGATCCGTTTCGACCCGCTCAAGCAATTCCGCCGCCAACTCCAGCTCGGACGGGCTGAGGGACTGCCACGCCCGTAGACTGCCCCAAACCGCCAAAGTCGCCCGCGGCACGGCAAGCAGGAGATCCAAGGCCAGTTCCCAGGACGCTTTTTTATCGGGCACGCCGCGATCTGGGGTAATGACCCGCCAGAGCCATGCAGCCGCGATGAGCAATGCCGCAGTGTAAATAAAGAGCGCCGGCAACGACTCCGGCGGCTGAGCGTCCAAGCCGCGGGTGGCCGCCAAAAAAACGAGGGTCAACCAGTAGACCCCCACGTAAATCAGCCCCCAAAGCGCTGCGGTGCCCAGCAGCGTCAACGCCACCAAGAGAAACACCTCCCGGTTGTGGCGCTGGAAATATCCGCGCACCCGGGTCGGCGTCCACCGGCGGTTGAAGGTCCGCGTGGCCGCGTCTTTTTCATGGGCAACGCCTGCCGGCCTCCTCACGCCGGAGCCCGATACCCCAAAGGATCGACCTCCACGGAATCGTATCCGGCCGCCAGCAACCCTTCTTCCAAAACCGCCCGCAGCTCGGACACACGCCCCATTTCTTCGGGAGCAATCTGGACCCGGGCACGCGCCACCAGCGGTCCTTGCGCGAGGTGCCGCACCCTGAAAACCCGGAATCCGAGCTCGCGCAGGGAGGCTTCACCCCGCTCCACCATGGCCAAGGCGTCCACGGTCACCGGCGTACCGTGCGGAATCCGGGAACTCAAACAGGGCTGAGCCGGGGCATCGGCCGTAGGCAACCCGAGCTCGCGGGAAAGCTCCCGAATTTCAACCTTGGTCAAACCGGACTCCTTGAGCGGAGCCATCACGGCGAACTGCCGGGCGGCCTCCCGGCCGGGACGAATCGTCAGGGCGTCGTCCGCGTTTTCCCCGTAGGCAATGGCCTTAAAACCACGGTCCCGCGCCATCTGATCCAATTTTTGGAAAAGCTCCGCCTTACAGAAATAACAGCGGTTGACGGGGTTGGCAGCATACTGGGCATTGGCCATTTCATCCGTGTGAATGACCTCCAAAGGAACCTCAAACCGGCGGGCCAGCGCCACGGCATCCGCCAAAGCCTGACGCGGCAGGCTGGGGCTGTCGGCAATCACCCCCAGCATCCCCGAGCCCAGCCAACGGTGGGCCTGGACAAGCAGGTAGGCGCTGTCCACGCCGCCGCTGTAGGCGATGAGCAGAGGCTGGTGCGCGCGGAGTTGCGCTTCCAAGCTCCCGATTTTTTCTTGGGGCATCATACAAATCTGGGCACTGGCATCCCAAGACCACCCATTTCTGCTGCGATCTGCAACCTACAGCTGGACCCGGCGGAAAAGCTCATCCAAGGGAACACTCAGGCCGATGTAAAACTCCCCGAATTCCCCGTAATGCACCGTCACGGGATCAAACCGCATTTCGTACACGATGGATTTGATCTGGAACGTGTCATGCGCAAAGAGAGTTACCCCCCATTCGGCATCATCGAGCCCGGTGGACCCGGTGATGAGCTGGAGGATTTTGCCCGCATACTTGCGCCCCACCCGGGCATGCCCGCCCATGAGCTTTTTGCGTTCCTCGAAGGAAAGCCCGTACCAGTTCTGTCCGGGCTGCCGCCGTTTGGCCATGGGATAAAAGCAAAACACCTCCCAGAACGGCAAAACGGGGTAGAGCTTGTCTTTGCGGTATTTGGCCATCCGCGCACTGAACTCGCCCATCGCCTTTTGGTATTCCTCGCTGCCCGGCGTCAAGCCCTGCTCCTTCTCCAGCGTCCCCGCATATTCGGCGTCGGAAGTGGTGTATTCGCTCTCCTCCGTCATAGAGAAGTAGCTGTAAACCGGGGTCAAAACGTCGGGCCCGAGCGAGAGCGTTAAACGCTTTTCAAAGGCGTTGGCCGTCTGCAGATCGGGCGTAACCAGCATAAACCCGATGTCGGCTTTTGGGGATACCATGCTGAAGATCAGCAGCTGGGTATTCTCCGTTTCCCGGATCTCAGCCACCAACTCCGTAAAACTCGTCTTAGCTTCCCGCTGCTCGTCCGGGCTGAGGATTGACCATTGACCGTGCTCAACTTTGTAAAAGAGATGCAGCACATGCCAGCCCTCCTGGGGCACGACCGGGACGAAATTGGGGTCACTCATGGAGGCAACAACATCGGGAGCCCGACGCCGGGGGTCAAGCCGCGAGGCAAGCGAGGCCACCGAGCGTGTTGCCGCCTTAGAAAGTCATTGCAATGCGGAAGCTCACGCCTATTTTTGCGCCTCTCAAAAAAACCAAAAACGATGGCTGACCTCGCTAACAAATACCCTGAGAACGTCGCAGGGACCTTCTACGTCGACGATCAATGCATTGATTGCGATCTGTGCCGCGAAACGGCGCCCGCAAACTTTACGCGCAATGACGACGGTGGCCACAGCTACGTTTACAAGCAACCTACTTCGCCCGAGGAAGAGACCCTCTGCAAGGAAGCCATGGAAGGCTGCCCCGTCGAAGCCATCGGCAACGACGGCCAGTAAACATCCCCGCCCTCTCTTTTTCCAAAAACCTCACCTTTTACCGGGTGAGGTTTTTTTGCGCCTTTTTTTCGCGCAATCGCTGCTCGCGAGTGCGAGATTTCGCCTTATGACTCCGGAAAAACTGCGCGCCATCGCTTTGCGGGAATGGCGGGGCCTGCCGGAGTTCCCCTTCGTTCGAGATACAGCCAAACCCGTAGCCGACACCCTGGCAAAGGTGATGAGCGGGCTCGGTCTCAAGGACCGGCTCCGCGAAGAGGAGGTGCTCCAGGCTTGGGCGGAAATGGTGGGCGATTTCATTGCAACCCATTCCGCGCCCCAAAGGCTCAAGGACGGAGTGCTTTCGGTGCGGGTGCTGCAGCCCACGGTGCATTTTGAGCTGGATCGGGTGTGGAAACCTCAAATCCTCGCGAAATTCAAAAAACGTTTTGGAGCGCGCACCGTACGCGAGATCCGGTTTAGGATCGGGTGACTCCCGCAGTGCGCCGCCCCAAAAATCACAACCCCCTTCCCATGCCCGACATCATCCACATCGCGGACTTGGAGCTCTCCGCAGAGATCGGAGTTCCAGACGCCGAACGCGCGCATCCCCAGCGTTTGACGGTGCATCTCACTCTTGAACCCCGGTATGGGTTTGGGGATCTCAAAGACCAGATCGAGAACACCGTAGACTATTTCCAAGTCACCCGGGCGGTGCAGGCTCTGGCACGCAGCCGGCCCCGTAAACTCATCGAAACTCTGGCCGAAGAGATTGCGGCGGAACTTCTCGCGTCTTTTGCGCTCAGGGAGGTCCAAGTTGAGCTGCGCAAATACATTTTGCCCGACACCGCGCACGTCGCAGTTCGAATTCGCCGGGCGCGATGAGCGTCTTGCCATGAGCCCTCTGATCCGCCGCCCGCTCGACCCGTATCAGCTGATCCCCCAGGGCTTGGAGCCAAACTCGATGACAAGCCGGGCGACTCGGTCCTCCACATCGGGGGCGTCCAGCTCCACGAACACGCCGAAACCGATTCCCGCAGGACCCGCCGCGCGCATCCCCGCCATCTTGGAGCAGAACGCGAAGCGCCAATCTAAAATCACTCTGACCGAGATCGCGCGGCTCTGCGGCACCAGCCGCAACCCCCTCAATCAAACCCTCAAAAACCGCACCGGCACCACGTCGTTCCGTCAAGCCCTGCTCAAACGCCGCCTGGAAATCGCTCGCGGCCTGCTCGAAAAAGGCCGACTCAACCGCACCGAGTCGGCGCTCGGGTCCGGATACAACGACAGCAATTATTTTTCCCGGGCCTTTCGCAAGGCCGACGGCCACCCTTCCTCCGTCTTGGTCTGCCCCACCTAACCCCTTTATCCCATGCCACACCCCCTGCCCCGACTCATCGTCGCCGATAGCGAACGCGACCCGGACATGCTCTACGCCACCCGGTTTTTCGCGCCGGACCCCTTCGTGTTTCTTTCGCATCGCGGCAAATCCACCGTGCTCCTCAGCGACCTGGAAATCGATCGGGGCCGACGCGACGCCCGAGTCGATGAGGTCTTGGCGCTGTCAGACCTAGCCAAACGCGCCCCATCCAAAAAAGGCACCACTTTTGCAGAGCAAATCGCCCTGTTCCTGCGGTCCCGCAGAATCAAGCGTGTGAGCGTGCCTCACAACTTCGCACTCGGGCTCAGCCAGGAACTCGGCGCCGCGGGAATTCAAACCGTCGCACAGAGCGGCCTCTTTTTCCCGGAACGCGAATACAAAACGTCTGCGGAACTCCGTGCCCTCAGGCGGGCGCTCGCGGTAACAGAAGCCGGCATGGCCCGCGGCCTCGAAGTGCTCCGGGCGTCGCAGATTCCCAAAAACAAGGTTCTGCGCTGGAACTCGCGTCCGCTCACCTCCGAGATTCTGCGCGCGGAGATCGACTCCGCCATTCTCAGGGCGGGCGGTGTGCCCGCCAACACCATTGTCGCGGGCGGCGAACAGGCCTGCGACCCCCACGAACGCGGGTTCGGCCCGCTCAAAGCCAACACCCTCATCATTCTCGACATCTTCCCACGTCTGTCCGGGGCCGGCTACTTCGGAGACATGACCCGGACCGTTGTCCGGGGCCGCGCATCCGATGCCCAGCGCCAGCTCTGGCACGCCGTGCTCGAGGGCCAACAACTCGCTTTAAAAACCATGAAACCCGGGGCCGACGGCCGGGGAATCCAGGACGCCGTGAAAAACCTCTTCACCGAGCGCGGCTACCCCACCGAACAGAGAAAAGGGCGTTGGTGCGGCTTTTTCCATGGGCTGGGCCACGGACTGGGCCTGGAGATTCATGAATGCCCGCGGATGAGCGCCACGATTCTCAAGCCGGGACAAGTGATCACGGTGGAACCGGGCCTGTACTACCCGGGCCTGGGTGGTGTTCGGCACGAGGACGTTGTGACCGTCACAGAAAAAGGCATCCGGATGCTCTCCCGTTTTCCGAAGCCGTTGGAGGTTTAGGAGTCTGCGGGGTGGGCCCCCGAGAAAACCCCCTCCATTTTTTGAACGCGGCAAGACGCCCCCTGTCGAAGGGGGGCGGTTCAAAGACCTGACTGATATGAATTGGGGAAACTACCTTCTGTTAATTGGCGTACCGATGCTGCTCGGGCTCTGGGCTCAGGCGCGGGTCAAGGGGGCCTTTGGGAAATACTCCCAGATCCGAGCAAGCTCGAACATCACGGGCGCCGAGGCCGCTCGGGAGGTGCTTGCTGCCGCGCAAATCAACGACGTGGAGGTCGTGGAAATCAACGACATGCTCGGCGACCACTACGATCCCACCCACAAACGGCTTTGTCTTTCGAGCGACGTCTATCACACCCCCTCCCTTGCCGCCCTGGGCATCGCGGCCCACGAAGCCGGGCACGCCATTCAGCATGCCCGGGCTTACGGACCCCTCCATGCGCGGATGGCGCTGGTGCCGGTGACCATGTTCGCCTCCCAGCTGCTGCCTTTTATCATGCTGGGCGGGTTTTTCTTCCATTTCGCGGGTCTCTTGAAGCTGGGCGTGGTCTGTTACCTGGCCTTGGCCGTGTTCCAACTCATCACATTGCCGGTGGAGTTTGACGCATCGCGTCGGGCGAAACTCGTTCTTGAGGAGATGCGCATGGTGCATCCGGGCGAAGAAGCGCTCGGAGTGAGCCGGGTTCTCAACGCCGCGGCCCTGACGTATGTGGCGGCGTTTATCGCCGCCCTAGGCAACCTGCTCTACCTCTTTCTCGCCTCCCGCGACCGCGAGTAACCCCGCAGCACCTATGGCGTTCGCCCAAACCCTCGGAAGTTTCCCGGGAAAAGCCCTCCAGCCTTCCGGCACCTCCGCCCTGGACGCCGACGAAAGAGCATTCGCATCTGCCCCAAAGGCTGATACGAAGCGGCGCGCCATGCAGGACGAAGACAGCCGACGCCAGGACGACGAACTGATCGCTCAGACCCAAGCGGGGGACGCGACGGCTTTCGACCAACTCGTCGTCAAATACAGCCCACGGCTGTATGGGCTGGTCTACCACATGACTTCCAATCATGAGGACACCAACGACCTGCTCCAGGACATCTGGTCCAAGGCTTACCGGGCCATCAGCGGGTTCCGCGGCCGCTCGAGTTTTCCTACTTGGATGCACTCGATTGCGGTCAACATGACCATCAATTTCCTCAAGAAACGTGGGCGCCGGTTCCACATGAGCTTGGACGACATCGACTCGAATGTGGCGCACGACAAAGAGTTCATTGAACTGACTTCCACGTCCACGCCGGTCCGCGAGACCGACCTCAAAGAGCTTCAAAAAAGGCTGAACGAGGCCATGCAGAAGCTGTCGGATGATCATCGATCCGTTGTGACCCTGTTCGATATCCAAGGTTTGCCGCACGCCGAGATCGCCAAAATCCTCGGCATTTCCGAGGGCACCGTCCGGTCCCGGCTCTTTTACGCTCACCGACAACTCCAGAACTTCCTGACCGAGTTTCATTGAACAACCCAGGCTGTCTATGACCGAAGAACAACTCCGCGCGTTGCTTCGCTTGAAGCGCTACGAACAGCCGCCCTCCGGCTATTTCGATCAGTTGCTCTCGGACCTTCACCGGCGGCAACGCACGCAACTCCTCAATCAACCGCTCTGGCGGATCGGCTGGGAAAGGCTGCAGACGTTTTTTGGCGAGCACAGCATGGGCTCGATTTCCTATGCCGCGACCATGGCCGCGCTGCTGGTTTTGGGGATCGGTTCCATCGGACTGCTCACTCCTGGGGCGGCCCCGACCGCTCCCGGCATCCAGAGCCCCCTTGCCGGAACCACGACTGCCCCCCCGCAATCCCCCGTTCTCTCCCTGCAGCCCGACGCCCGCGCCGTATTCAACTTCGCGCAATCACCGCCCCCGGCCCAAAACAATGTGCAGTCGGGCAACACGAGACCCCCCCATTCGCCGCGCTATGTAATCGACGCGCGCCCGGCCAGTTATGAGCCGTCGTTTAGTTTCTAGCAGCCTGCTCTGGATCTGTCTTGCTGGGCTCTGGACTGGCAGCAGCCTAGCCGACGCTCCCGCGAGCCCATCTGAGACGCTCGCACAGGAGGTGCGCGCTGTGTTCGACCAATGCCGCCGGGCCATCACAAAAATCGAGGCCGTCGACACCCATGGGGATCTCTCCGGAACGGGCTTTTTCGTCGATCCCAACGGCACTCTCTACACGTCTTACACCATCGGCGGGGAATCCCGTGACATTGTCGTCCGTATCGGGCCCCGAAAATATCCCGCTCGCAGGCTCATGGCGGATCCCAGAAGCGGCATTGCCCTGCTCAAAGTGGACGCGGAGACCCCCTTCCTGCTTCCGGGCCGGTCTCGCGATCTCTCGATTGCCTCACCGGTTGTCACCATCGGCTACCCGATGGATCTCCCCCTGACTCCCAGCTTCGGCATCATCGGCGGATTCGATCTCCAATTCCGCGGCAGCCACTTTTTCACCACCCATATCCGGGCCAATGTCCCCGTCCAACGGGGAGAAGGCGGTGCCCCAATGCTCAACATGCGGGGCGAAGTGATCGGCATCCTGATCTCCAGCGTGGACACGGGCAGCGCCTCATTTGCGCTCCCCATCGAGGCTGCTGAAAAGGTGCGTCGAGATTTTCTGCGCTTCGGCGCCATCAGACCCGGCTGGATGGGTGTCCACGTGGCGATCGTGCCGGAGGCCGTCTCGGGGTCCCACACTCAGATCAGAGAGATTGAGCCCGGGGGCCCCGCCGAACGGGCTGGGCTTCAAAAAGGCGATATGATCGTTCAAATCGGAGAAAAGAAAATCGAGGGCATTGAGGATCTCAGAGACGCCTCCTTTTTCATCACAGCTGAGGAAACCGTGACCCTCACGGTGGTGCGCGCCGGAGCACTCCAACAAATCCAGCTAACCCCTTCACTCGCCCCCTACAAAACGCGCCCCGCTGTGCCCGGCCCCGGGATCTTCCCAGGTGTGGGCGACGCGAATTTGAATGAAGGCACGCGGGTCAGGATTGATCGTTAAAAAAGCGTCCCCCCCATTTCCCCGGAAACGGCGCGCTGGGCGGCTCCCCCAATTCAAGCAAGCCCGCGGATCCCCGTATTCTTTAAGGATCAACCTTGGACGGGACCACTTTCACCGCGTCTCGGCATCCCTCACAAGCCCTGGCCTAACCCGACAGGGTCATTGCTCTCGGCCGAGCTCCTGTCTTAGTGTCCGCACTCTTTGCGTATGAAGATCCTTGTTATTGGCGGAGGCGGCCGCGAACACGCCTTGGTTTGGAAACTCCGACAGTCCCCCCGGGTGAGGAATGTCTATTGCGCCCCGGGAAACGCGGGCATCGCGCAGGACGCCACCTGTGTCTCGCTGAAGATCTCCGATCACTCGGCCCTGATCGCGTTCGCAGAGACCGAAAAGATCGACCTCACCGTGGTGGGACCCGATGACGCGCTTGCCGCCGGATTAGTCGACGCTTTTCAAGCCCGGGGGCTGCGGATCTTTGGACCAACCCAGGCAGCCGCCCGCTTGGAGTCTTCCAAGGTTTTCGCCAAAGCCTTCATGGAACGCCATGGGATTCCCACCGCGCGTTCCCGCAGCTTTGATGACAGTGCTGAAGCCCACCGCTACTGCCAGAAATTGAACTATCCGCTGGTCATCAAAGCCGACGGACTCGCCCTCGGCAAAGGGGTCATCATCGCCTACAGCCCTTGGTCCGCAGCCATGGCCATCTACGAGATCATGGAGCGCCGGAAATTTGGCGAAGCCGGGCGGCGCGTAGTGGTTGAGGAATTTCTGGAGGGCGAGGAATGCTCCCTCCATGCCTTGGTGGACGGCCGCAGTTATCTTCTGTTTCCCGGAGCGCAGGATCACAAACGCGCCTACGACCGGGATCAAGGGCCCAACACGGGAGGCATGGGCACGTTTAGCCCACCGGACCGGCTGCTGACGCCGGAGCTCGAAAAACAAATCCGCCACGAGGTGCTCGACCGGTTCATTGCGGGATTAAAAGCCGACGGGATCGAGTATCGGGGCATGCTTTTCCCGGGGCTGATGATCACGGCCGATGGCCCGAAAGTGCTCGAGTTCAACTGCCGGTTTGGTGACCCGGAAACCCAGGTGCTGTTGACCCGGCTTGAGGGCGATCTTCTGCCGCTGCTGGAAGCGACCCTGGCGGGCCAACTCGAGAAAACGCAGGTCCAGTGGAAACCGCAGCCGGCCGTGTGCGTGGTGATGGCTTCCGGTGGATACCCGGGCGATTACGCCACGGGCAAGATTATTGCAGGCCTCGACGCGATCCCGGCAGGGGTCACGGTATTCCACGCAGGGACCCGAAGCAGCGACGGCTCGGTGCAGACGGCCGGTGGCCGTGTGCTGGGAGTCACCGCTCTCGGACAGGACCTCCCGGCCGCCCGCGCCCTAGCCTATGCGGGGGTTGACCGGATCCATTTTGAGGGAGCCCAATTCCGGCGCGATATTGCGGCCAAAGGGTTGACGCCTTAGTTTGCAGGCGATTGGTTCCCACTGCATGAAACTTCTCCTGGCCCACGCAGTCTGCGCAACGACCCTGGCCGTTTCAGCGGCACACAGCCCCGGGCAGACCGCCCAAAAGTCAGCCGCCGACGCGCTCCAACCAAGCTTGCGCGAAACCGTGGATGCCCTCTCGGAAACGGACGCCAGCCAACTCATCCAAATCCTTAAGGAAACCCATGTCTCGGCCGACAAACTCACCGGGGCCGAGCTGACGCGGGCCACCGTGCAGGGTTTACTCGAGCGCTTGGGAGGGAGCGTGTCCGTGCTTGCGGCTCCCTCGGAGGCGACACCCGCGCCGGCGAGCCCCTTGAAGAGCGAATGGCTGCAGGAGGCTGTGGCCTATCTCCGCCTCGGCGAATTGAGCGCAGCAAACCTCACTGCGTTGGACGGTGCACTGGCCAGTTTTTCCTCCGAAGGAGCCGTGGCACTGGTGCTGGATTTGCGGGCCACGCCGGCCGGCAGCCAATTTGAAGCGGCCGCCGAGGTCTGCAAACGCTTCTGCCCCAAAGGCAGGGTGCTCTTTACCCTCAAAAGAGCACAGACCCAGGAAGAACGCCTTCTGACTTCCAACGAAGCGCCGCGGTTCCAAGGGCTGCTCATCGTGCTGGTGGACTCCAATTGTGCCGGGGCCAGCGAAGCCATTGCTGCAACTTTGCGCAGCCACACCAAAGCCATGGTCCTCGGCCAAAAAACCCAGGGCGAAGCGGCTGAATTTGCAGAGCTCCCTTTACCCAGCGGCAAACTCCTGCGTGTGCCCGTCGGGCAGGTGGTGCTTCCACAGGGTTCGCCGGTATTCCCTGGCGGCCTCAAGCCCGACCTCGCCGTGCCCGTGCCCCAAGCCACCACCGATGCCGTGCTCAAAGCCGCCGACGAAAAAGGGATCAAGGAGTTGATCACCGAAACCACGCGCCCGAGAATGAACGAGGCGGCTTTGGTGGCCGGCATCAACCCGGAAATCGAGGCCTACCAAGCCACCCAAAACGCACGCGCCCAGAAAAACGCACCGCCACTACGCGATGTCCTCCTCCAACGCGCCTTGGATTTGGTTGCCACCCTGCGCGTCTACGAGAAAAAGGACGACCTCAGGTAGGGTCCGCCTCGTGAAAAGAGCCGGGAAAACCGCCCTCCAAAGCAAACGGCGGGTTCACTAGCCCCACTTCGGGGTTCACTAGAGAGCTTTCGCGGGCGGAATCGCGGGCGGAGACCCCGGCGCCGCCGGTCCGACAGTCTGGGGCGGCATTGGCGGGCCAATAAAATCCGCCGGGAGCTTGGGTTTGGTAAGGTCTTCCCATTCAAAAAGCTCGCCGTGGTATCCGCCCAATTCCTCCAAGAGCTTTCCACAGCGTTCCCGCCACCGTTCCAAGTTGGGAACACCCCAAGGTTTTTCGTCCGTGCCGGGAAACACCAAGTAGGTCACCTTCAGGTCGCTCACCGGCCGGTTGGCGGAGTTCGCCCGTTTGTTGAGCTCCTTGCAGAGCCTCAATGAACCTTCCCCGGTTTTGTATTTCGGCCCGACATCTCCCACAATCGCCGGATACAGGGTTTTGCCGTAGGCCACCACACAGTAGTCCCCCACCGACGGCACAAACCCGCCTTCAGCTTTTCCAAACATCGATCCCGGCAGCACGATAAACGGGTCCTTCGAGCCCACCAGGTAGCTGTATTTCTTGAGATCCGAGATCTCCGACTTGAGCCGGGCCACCGTTTCCTTGAGTTCTTGGATCCGGGCGGGCGGCAGCCCCCCGCTCGTCAACTCGTGCTCACACTGGCGCACCTTGGCCACCCGCCACAGGGCAAACGAATTGGGTGTATCCGTCCGCTTCGGCCACCGGTAACTCGTGAAAGGCTGAAACGTCACCGAAGAGCCTTCCACCTCAGGCACACGATCGCTATCGGATCCGTCCTCATCCACATCCATGTCCGCCTGCACCAGCAGCGCCCGGCGTTTGCTCTGCGGATGCTGCAGCTCCAGCACGGTCTCCGTGTCGAAGAAGTTGTGGCGCGAGATCAACGCGTCCAACCGCTGGAGATTGGAACGCAGGTTCTCGACTTTGCGCCGGTAAAGCTCCTCGAAAAACGGCGACACTC
The DNA here is from genome assembly GCA_040374425.1 of Verrucomicrobiia bacterium. GTDB lineage: Bacteria > Verrucomicrobiota > Verrucomicrobiia > Chthoniobacterales > Chthoniobacteraceae > CAIURC01. Next base: position 23,308 of record JBEIUI010000018.1, read on the forward strand.
GGGCGGTCTCCAGCATGCCCGGGAGCGACGGCAGCAGCGCCGGCAGATCCGCGTTGAGTCGTTTCAACTCCTCAAGGTCGCGGTGCGGCTTGGGCACCTTGACTTTGACCGACAACTCCGCGCTATAGCTGCCGGGCTCACCTCGCTCTGAAGTAGCGCTCCCCCCGCGCTCGGTCTCCAGCGTGACCTTATACTGCATCCCGTTGAAAATCCGGCCGACATCCATCCGCTTGTTGGGAACATACGGCGGGGGGGGCGGCGTCGGAACCGGCGTCGGGGTGGGAGCGGGCGGCACAAACGGCGGGGGGGCGGGCCGGCAGGCGCTTAGAATGCAGAGCATTCCCAGCGCGGCACCCATCCGACAACGCCACAGGCTTCGCGGAACCACCGGCACAGAGAGGTTATTTGCGGAAGAACCCAACGACCGCGAGGATGACACCGATCACGCCCAGCAGCCCCAGAACGCCTGCGGGCCAGACGGCATAACCTTTTTTCAAAAAGTCCGGAACGAACTTGCCTGCAACCCCCAAAGACCCGACCAAGGCCAGGATCAGCCCCAGATTGGAACCGGAGAGAGCGCCTCCGGCAACCACCAGCGCCCCCAACACCCCGCCCGCAATGAGCGACACCATGCTGCCGGCGAGGGCCCCCTGAATTGCGGCGGCGATGGTGATGGCTCCGAACAGAAAGTAAAAGTATTGCATGGGCTTCCAATAAAGCCGGAACGCCCTTGGAACAAGGCAAAGTAAAACGTCTTCGGGCCGGTCGCTCCTCCTCAGAAAACGGCTGGCCGCCCCCCCTTGGCTCCGCGTTGGAGGAAAACCCGCAAAAGCGCCATCGGCACCAACGCCGCAATCGCCATCAACCCCCACACCAAAGCCCCGGGAATCACGCGCGCACGATCTCGCACCACAGCCTCCAGCGCCTCCCGCGTCACCTGCCCGACCGAGACCTTCAAAAACTCCGGAGTCCGCATCCGGGGATTATCCGGCCCGGCACGCTCAGCGACTTCAAAGAACTCTGTGGGGACAGGCCCCGGACACAGAGCGGTCACCGAAACACCCGTGCCGCGGAGTTCCGCCCTCAAAGCCTCGGTGAAACTGGTTACATACGCCTTGGATGCGGCGTAAACCGCCATCTTCGGCACGGGCAACAGACTGGCAATGGAGCTCACATTCAGCACCGCGCCCCGACCGGACCGGACGAGGTCCGGAACAAACTCGTGCGTCAACCGGGTGAGCGCTGCGATGTTCACCTCCAGCATCGCCTCCACACGCGACCAATCACTGGCCTCAAAAAATCCGTGATCCCCCACCCCGGCATTATTGATCAAAAACGTGATCGGCTCCCCTGTGGCCCGGATCTTCCGGATCACCTCCTGTCTGCCAGCCGGCTCTCCCAGATCGCCCGTCAGACAATGGATCCGCAAACCCTCGCGGGCGCAGCGATCGCGGACTTGGTCGAGCCGTTCACCTCGACGCGCCACCAGCAGCAGGCACCGCGCATGAGGAGCGAGTTGCCGGGCCAATTCGGCGCCGATGCCGGACGACGCTCCGGTGATCAATGCGGTGCAGCCTTTAAAGAAGGTCATCACCGGGCAGTTTCCTCAGCGAGTTGCCCGGAGTCGAGCAGCCTTTGCCCCCCCTGGTCAGTTCCCCCGGGCTTTGATTGGAACCTCAAAACCGAAACTCACGCGGAAGCGCGGAGAACAAAAGGCACCGGCGTTGAGCGATTCCCAATACACCCTCCGAAAATCGTCTTTCCCGGTAATTTCGGAGTTCGAGTTGAAAGAACCGTGCCCCATTCTCAAGGACACCGCCATGCTCGTACAAAACCTCAACCAACAACCCCCGTTCACCACCAAGGACGGCTCCACCATCCGCAGCATTCTTGATCGCACCAATGCGCCGGTGCAGAACCAGAGTCTGGCCGAGGCCCGGATCGCCGCCGGGAACGCCACCCAGCGCCACTTCCATCGGCTCGCCGAGGAGTTCTATTTCATCCTCGAAGGCTCCGGCCTCATGGAAATTGACGGCACCCCTCGCGAGGTCGGCCCTGGCGACGCCATCCTGATTCCACCGGGCGCATGGCACACCATTCGCGCCACGCAGGACCTGCGGTTCCTGTGCTGTTGCGCTCCCCCCTATTCCCACGAAGACACTTATTTTGCCTGAGCGTCCCCCTCAAACCGCCGCCCCCGGAGCCACGGTTTGCGGCGGTTCCACCCATTTGCCGTGCTCGCGAATCAGGTCTTTGAGGCGGTCCACGGCTTCCGCTTCCGGAATATTGAACTTCACCGGCGTTTTGCCGACATACAGGTTCACCTTACCCGGGGCCCCGCCCACGTAACCAAAGTCGGCGTCCGCCATTTCCCCGGGCCCATTGACGATACAACCCATGATGGCGATTTTGACGCCCTTGAGGTGCAGTGTCGCTTCTTTGATCCGCGCCGTGGTGGTTTGCAGGTTAAACAGAGTCCGCCCGCAGCTGGGACAGGCGACGTAATCGGTCTTGAATATCCGGCTCCCGGCCGCTTGGAGAATGTTGTAACTGAGGCGCAATGCCTGGCCGGGCGCCGGTTCGCCCTGGACGAGCACGGCATCGCCAATCCCATCGCAGAGCAGCGAGCCAAGGTGGGTCGAGGCCGCTAGGAGCGTTGAAAGAAAATCAGTTCCCGTAGTCGACGGCGCCAGCGTGTCCTTAAGCAAAATCGGGTGCCGCGGATCAAGCCCGGTGGCCAGGAGCCGGAACGCAGCGATGACCGGCAGATCCAAGCCGTCCCGGACCGTCACGAGCCGGGGAACCGCATCGGCGTTGACCCGCGACAGCTCGGCCGAATCCCGGGGATCCACCTGCACGATTTGGGCGTTTTCCACGAGGAACTCCGGTCGATAATCGCCCATTTGCTCCACCTTGTGAGCGATTTTTGCGAAGCCAGATTCGCGAACCGCCACGCGCACGAGTTGCTCCCCGCCCAACCGCAGCTCCCCGTCCGGGACACAGGAGGAAAGCACCATCTCCGATGCCGCCCGACGCGCATACGAAAAGACGTCCGCGCAATAGGCGCCGCGCCCCAACTCGGAGCCCGGCTCGGGAGACGCCGCGTTTACCAAACCACCGTCTCCGCCGGCCTGGGCCACCAACGCACGGGCCACCGGGATCTCGTGGACACTGTCCTCGGTGAGCGACACGCGAATGGTGTCTCCGATGCCGTCGGCGAGTAGGCTCCCAATCCCAATCGCGCTCTTGATCCGGGCGTCTTCGCCGTCCCCGGCCTCGGTTACCCCGAGATGAATCGGATAATTCCAATCCGGCCCCGCCTCACGCAGACGCGCCACCAAGAGCCGGTAGGCCGCAATCATCACCTTGGGGTTGGATGATTTCATCGAGAAAACAAAATCGTGATATCCCAAATCCCGCGCAATCCGTGCAAACTCCAGCGCACTCTCCACCATGCCCAAGGGGGTGTCGCCGAAACGGTTCAGGATCCGATCGGAAAGCGAGCCGTGGTTAGTACCGATGCGCATGGCAACTCCGCGCGATTTACAGAGCTCCACCAGGGGGGTAAACCGTTCGCGGATCCTGTCCAACTCGGCGGCATACCGCGCGTCGGTGTATTCGATCACCTTGAACTTCTTGGAATCGGCGTAGTTCCCCGGGTTGATCCGCACCTTTTCCACCCATTTGGCCGCCTCCAGAGCGGCCTCGGGTTTGAAGTGGATGTCGGCCACGATCGGCACCTGGCAGTTCTGCTGGCGCAAACCTTGCACGATCCACTCGAGATTGGCCGCGTCTTTGACTGTCGGAGCGGTGATTCGGACAATCTCGCACCCCACAGCCGCCAGCTCGAGTGTCTGCTCAACGCAAGCCGCTGTGTCCATCGTGTCGCAGGTGAGCATCGACTGGACCCGGATTGGAGACTCGCCCCCAAGCGTCACGGAGCCCACCTGGACCGGGCGGGTTTTGCGGCGGCAATAATCAAAAGGCGATTCGCAGTAAGTCATGTGAGGAAAAACCAGCAATCCGCAGTTCCAGCCGGGTGGCAACGCAGCCGTGGCTGGGAGACAACTATTTGCCTTGCTCTCCGGGGACAGGCGCCGATCGCTGCCGTTTGGGGCTGCCGCCTCCGAAAAAGTCCTGCACATCAAAAAACGCGATGTAGATCATGAACCCGATGATCATCACGGCGCAGCCAGTCTGGATGTATTCGAGGACGCGCACATGGACGGGGCGGCGGCGGATCCCTTCGATCAGCGCGAGGGTGATGTGGCCGCCGTCGAGCACCGGGATGGGCAGGAGATTGATCATGGCCAGGTTCACGTTGAGCACGACACTAAACCAGAAAGCCAAGCGCCAGCCGTCAGCAAAATCCATTTGGAAGAAGCCATAATAGACCCGCATCATCATCACCGGCCCCCCCATGTGCTGGAGTTTCACGTCGGACTTGCGGGAGGTCACCGCACCGAGCGTGTTGAAGATCGACATCACCCCCGCGCGGATTTGTTCGAAGGGCCCGGGATACACCAGCGTGGTATGTCCCCGGGGATCAAATACGATACCGAGGTCGTCCTCCCATTGCACACCGATCATCGGCTTGGTTTCGCCCTCCACGAAAGCCGGCGTGAGCTCCACCTCCGTGGGTTTGCCGCCGCGATCAATCGCGAGTTTCACCGGCGTTCTGCCGCTGTTCCGGACCAGTTCACTGAGTTTGATGGAGGAAACCACCGGCTGCCCGTTAACCGCCACCACACGATCCCCCGGTTTGAGCCCCGCATCGTGGGCAGGCAGGCCTTCAAGCACCGTATGGATCCGCGCCGCAACCACACTCAAAGGCGGCAGATCGATGGATTCCCCACCGCGTTCCACCGTCAGACGGATCGGCTGACCGGGCGTTTTGGCGATGATCTCCATGAAGTCGGAGATTCTGTAAATCGCGCGGCCGTTGACCGCGGTGAGGATGTCCTTGGGCTTGACCCCGGCTTCGGCGGCGCCCGTCCCGGGCGTTACCTGACCCGCCACGGGCCGGGCCATGGGCAAAATGGAGATCTGCCTGAGGCCCTTGCGGTTCCAGATCTTGGTATCGGGCAACTCGGGAACGGGCTCAAAAGTCTTGATCACCGGTTTCCCGTCCTCGATGCGTTCCACTTCAATGGGAACGGTCTGTCCCTCGCTCCGCACAATGCGCCAAGAAATACTGTCACTGCCCATCCCCCCAAACCGGGTCACCCGTTCACCATCGACCTTCAGGATCTTGTCGCCCACCCGCAGACCGGCCTTTGCGGCGGCAGAATCCGGTTCCGCGTATCCGATCACCGTGGTCGCCTCCGCTTCGCTCACGGGACGGCCGACCTGCCAGATTGCGACGGCAAACACGGCGGCGAGAATGAAACTGAAGAGTGGCCCGGCAAACGCCACGATGATCTTGTCGAGAGCCGAGATGGGGGGCAGCTGCTCGCGGTCCGTCTCCACCTTGCCTTCCATGACCTCCATCGGCGCAAGCTGTGGCAGCGCCACAAACCCTCCGGCAGGGATCGAGCCGAGGCTGTAAACCACACCGTTGATTTTTTTCTGCCAGATCGGTTTCCCGAACCAGATCCCGAACTTCTCAATGACGAGTCCGCGCCAGCGAGCCGCCAGGAAATGGCCCAGCTCATGCACGATGATCATGAGGTTAAAAAACACCACCACCTCGAGGCAGATGAGGAGGAACTTGAGAAGGGAGAGGAAGGTCATGATTGAAGAGGAGCTGGGAACCGGGCGGTGAGGGGAAGCGGCGTTGAGACGGAGAGTTGTTTTGGAGAAAGGCGGCGTTGCACAGAAGGTGTCACACGGGGAATGCGAGGGTTTCCGAAGCGCGCCGACGCGCCCATTGATCCGCCTCGAGCAAAGCTTCCAGGCCGGGTTGCGGCACCCCGACGTGCTCGCGCATGACGCGCTCAACCGTCTGCCAAATGGCGGGGAAAGAGCAGGCCCGCCCCAAAAAAGCCGCCACCGCGACTTCATTGGCGGCGTTGAGTACGGCCGGGAGGGTCCCGCCGGTCTCACCCGCCCATCGCGCCAGGTTCAACGCGGGGAAATCTTCCACCCGGGGCGCTTCAAACTCGAGTTTGGAGAGCGCCGCAAAATCGAGCGGGGCCAGGGTGTTGGGCACCCGCTGCGGCCAAGTCACGGCATATTGGATGGGGAAACACATGTCCGTGACGGACAACTGCGCGAGCACCGAGCTGTCAATAAATTCCACCATCGAGTGAATGATACTTTGCGGGTGCACAATCACCTCAACCCGGCACATTTCCACCTCGAAAAGCCAGCGGGCCTCAATCATTTCAAGCCCCTTGTTGAAAAGCGTCGCCGAATCGATGGTGATCTTCCGACCCATCTCCCAAGTCGGATGTCTCAGCGCCTGCTCCGGAGTCACCCCACATAGGTCCGACGCCGGCCACCGCCGGAATGGGCCGCCGCTCGCGGTCAAAATCAGCCTTTTCACGTCGCCCGGATCCCGCCCCTCCAGGCACTGAAAGATCGCGTTGTGTTCGCTGTCTACCGGCAACACTTGGACGCCTTTCCGGCGCGCGGCGCTCATCACGGCTTCCCCGGCCATTACCAGGATTTCTTTGGAAGCCACGGCAATGTCTTTTCCCGCTTCAATCGCCGCGAGTGCGGGAGCCAATCCGCCCGTGCCGACGATGGCGATGAGCACCAGGTCGGCTTCCGGCAGGGTCGCCAACTCCAAGAGCCCGTCCGCCCCGCCGTCTCCTCCCGAGACCCGGAGTTTTGCCCCGGGAAACTCGCGTCCGGCCGCCTCGAGCTTTTCCCGGCTGGAATGGGCCGACATGCCGACGATCTCCATGCGGTCGGGGAGGTCGCGCGCGACTTTCCGCGCACTTTGCCCGATCGAGCCCGTAGCCCCGAGGATCACCACCCGGCGTTTTCTCATAGAACCCCAGCAAACACTGAATTTTTCACAAACGGCAACATCGCAGAACGCCTCAGAGACCCCGTACAAAATGCAGGTAGAAAAACAGGAGCGGCGCCGTGAAAAGGATCGAGTCGATCAAATCCAGCGCCCCGCCGATGCCCGGCAGGAAAGAACCCGAATCCTTCACGCCCGTGCTGCGCTTGACGATGGACTCGGCCAGATCGCCCACAATGGCGGCAAACCCCAGGCCTAAACCCAGAATCAAGGCATCCACCTGGCGCAGGCACAACAACCGGTCCGGAATGATCGCGAGCAAACCGCAAGCACCGGTCACCGAGAAGAGCAGGGCGCCGAAAAAACCTTCCCACGTTTTTTTTGGGGAAATATGGGGCACCAACAAACGCTTCCCGCAAAGTGAGCCCACAACATAGGCGCCCATGTCGCTAAATTTAGTGACCAGCACCAGCCAGAGCACGTAGAGATGGCCCGTCACGTGGCCAGCCGCGTCGCGCGGCAAAAGGTAAACGATCTTGGTAACGAAACTAAAAAGCCAAGGCACATAGAGCAGCCCGAACACGGTGTAGGCCATGGTCTCCAACGGCGAAACATCCCGGGTTTTCTGGAACATCTGCCTGGAAAACACCACCAGCATGAAAAAAAGCAGCGCGGCGATTTCAAAATCGTACGCCCCCATCGGCCCCACGCGGCTGAAGTAGTAAAAACTCCCCAGATTCAGAAGCCCCCCACAGAGCATCCCGATCCATTTGAAATTCGGCAGCCCTTTGACATCGAGCATGGAGTAAAACTCCCAGAGCCCCAGCAGCCCCAACGACGAGATGAGCAGCATGAAACCGAGCTCGTATCCGGTTAGAATCACCGCAAGCGCCACAGACCACAGAGCGACCGAACTGCCCAAGCGGCGAAGGAAGACAAGCTGGTGGGTGGTCATGACGGGGGGCCGGGCGAACGGCGGGGGAGAATCAGCGAGCGCTCGGGCAATGGCAAGCTTGCGCTCGCCGCAGCCCCTCGCAAAAGTGGAGTCGTCGTCTCTCAATTCCGACAGCTCCGGATCGTTGGAAAGCGGCCCGGAACGGCCAAAAAGAAATGGTCTGGAAAAATCCCCGAACCAACAATCCACCGGCGCGGCGCTTGGAATCAATCACCCGCGGCCAAAAAACGTACGATTAACATCTCGAGAGAGAAATTTGTGGGCATCACGGCAATTCTCCTGCTTAGCTTCTTTGCAATTCCCCCCGGAATCAGCGCGGAAGACCTAAGAGACTGCGCTACCCAGGGATTAACTATATGCTTCCTCCCCGGGTAGTTCGATTACCACCGGATTTTTATACATGAGGAAACGCATCCAGATCATTGAAGCCATCAGCCTATTGGGGTTACTCATAGCCACGTGCGGTCTATCCCAAAGCCATGCCGGCGCTCCCGACAGCTTTGAGCCTCTCAAGGAAGGGCGCATCCCGGACAACCTCACGGAGTTGTGGGGGGAATACGACCCAACGAAGGAGCCTCTGGATGTCGATTTCACCAAGTCCTGGGAGCAGGGGGGGGTCACCCTGCGGATCGTCCGCTTCACGGTGGGCACTTTCAAAGGGGTGCCCGCCCGGATGACGGCCATCTACGGATTCCCCAAGAGCGATCAGAAACTGCCGGCCATCCTCGATCTGCACGGGGCGAACGATTCAGCCAGCCTCGAAGAGGTGCAGTTTGCCGCCCAAAACGGCTACGCTGCCCTTTCCATTAACTGGGGCGGCAACCCGATCCGACTGGGAGCCGAGGATTATTTGGGACCGAACACGGACTGGGGCGCGGTAGACGCGACGCAACCGCAAAAAAAGAGCCCGACCAATCTCTTTCTCACGACAGCCCCGAACGGGTTTACTCTGGACTCGGTGGAATCCCCCCGAAACAGCGCTTGGTTCCTGTGCCTGGTAGCTGCCCGGCGGGCTTTGACGTTCCTAGAGCAACAACTCGAGGTGGACGGCGAACGCATCGGCGTGCAGGGCCGTTCGATGGGGGCCAAAATCGCGACGCAAATCTGCGGAATCGACACCCGGGTCAAAGCCGCCGTGCCATCCCGGGGCGGCGCGGGGGAATTGCTCACGAGTCAGCGAGACATTCCCGGGGGCTACAAAACCAACCCCAGCGAGATTGCCCTCCACTGCCTTTCCGAGAACGCCTATCTGGACCGGATCACCCGGCCCCTGCTCTATCTAAGCCCGTCGAACGACTTCGACAGCGTCTTCGACCACATGGCCTACAACTGGCGCAATTTCTCGACCGAACAGGTCCGTATGAGCGTCACCCCGCACACGGCTTACTGGAACGAACCCGAGTTCGAAATCACGCGGCTCCTCTGGTTTGAGGAACACCTTAAAAGCGCCTCGTTGTTTCGGATGCCCAAGACCCCGAAATTCACCGCCGACCTACGAACGGGTGGAGGCGGAACTGTGGTGACGGTAACGCCAGACACGAGCTGGCCGCCTTTGGCGGGAGTGGACGTGTTTTATTCCACCGACCCAGAGTTCACAACCCGGTTCTGGCGCGATGCGGAACCCCAGCGCAAAGGGTCGGTCTGGACGGCGGAATGCCCGATTTTGAGCGCGGACAAGCCCCTGTTTATTTATGCAAACGTGCACTACGAGCTGCCACTGAGATACCGCACCGAAGGAGGGCCAAAGACGTTTACGATAAGCTCCTACCCGCTCACCTTTAACCCGCAACGGCTCCAACTGGTCGGGGTCAAATCCCTCGATGCACCCTCGCTGCTGATCGACGACGGCACCCGCGGCTGGAAGGACTGGTATCGCAAGGCATGGAGTCATCCTCTTTGGAGGGCCACCACCCGAAAAATCCACGATCCCAAATGGCAGGGCCCCAACGAAGCGCAACTCGCATTTCAAATCCTCTCCACGGAGGACAACACCTTGGTGGTCTCGCTCCGCAACGACAGCTCTGATTCCGACGAATCAGTCCCCACGGGCGAGTATTTATGCGAAAAGCAACTCACCGCTTCCGAAGACTGGCAGACGGTGACCATCGATTTGAGCGACTTTCTGCCGACCCGCCGTGACCAAGCGCCCCTGCGCGTCTGGCGTTTTGTCACGGAACTCTCCCTCGGATCCGATGGCGGGAGCGCCTACAAAAACGGAGCCCGGGTCGAACTCGGAAACAAGGAATGGAAAGGCCCACGTGAACTCCGCAATATTCGCTGGATTGTCTCTCCCGATGCGATCCAGGCTCCCCAGCTCGCGGATTTCAAACCCAACCTAGCGCCGGTCGCGAGTTTCTCGGCTCCAGTTCTGCCCCCATTAATTGACTTCACGAACCCCCTTGCGCGAACCTTGGATGGCAATTTGACGACATTGGGGAGCAAAATCGGCGAGATCGGGGAGCAACTTGCCAAAAAATCCGTCGATTCAGGCCCGAAACAAGGCATCGTCACGCCCTTCGGGTTCCAAGATAAAACCCCTGGCGCCTTGGTGGGCACTTTCTACGACCTCAAACGCACCCGCAACGGGGAACTCACCGACATGCTCCTGCGCCAATACCGCGAGGTTTTCCGGCGCTTTGTCCGGGAATCCTGGAAAGAGGAGCTCTTGGAGAAATACACCAAATCTCCCAACGAACTCTATGCCACCCAGTTTTTTATTCCCGACGTGGAAGCCTCTCAAGGCCCCCAAGCCTTCGGGATTCAGAACGGCGAGGCAGGACGCTGGCTGGCCCTCTACAAAGGCCGGATCGCGCCGCCCGAAGACGGGACCTTTTACTTCGTGGGCGGCGGCCACGACGTGCTCATCGTGCGCGTGAACGGCAAAATCGTCCTTGATCGCTGCTGGAACAGTCAGGAACGCAAGGACTGGCAGGCCGACCAGAACTATAACTACGCCGTCACCAAGCTCCAAAACGGCCTAGCAAAGGCCGTCACCGAGCTCCCAAACGGCCTAGCCAAGGGGGATCCGATGCGGATGAAAGCCGATCAATACTACGACATAGAGGTGCTGATCGGCGAGGAAGCCGGCAAAACCATGTTCGCTTGGCTGCTGGTCGAACAATCCGGCAAGGTTTACCAAAAAGATCTCCTGGGTAACCCCATCCTCCCTGTTTTCCGGACTGTCGATATCCCGATCCCCGAGCTGGAACCCGGCCAAAGTCTGCCGCCTTATCAACCCGATGGGCCGATCTGGAAAGCGCTCCCGCCTCAGAGCAAGCAGAGAAACAGCTTGGAAGCTCTCTTCGGCCCGAAGTAACGGGTTTTTAAACCCCTCTGCTCCGCCCCCCCTTGGGCGCGCGCGATCCATCTCGCGCTCCCGGGGGACCGTGCTGGGTGCCGTTCTGGACATCCAAACATCCACAGCGACCTCAGTTTTCCGCGGGCGTAAAGGATGCCGCTCCTCCCCCGCCTGCGATCCTCTCAATTTGGCCCGGCGAAATGATGCAGGGCATCGGTGGCAACCCCGTCCTTTTCCCAGCGCAGATACCCCCCGACGGCGGTTGAGACGTAACGTTTGGCCGCCGCCACAGCCGCGCTCAAGGATTTGCCTTTGCCGAGCTCCGCGGCGATCGCGGCGGAATAGGTGCACCCGGTCCCGTGCGTGCTCACCCCCGACACAAACGGCGCACTCAACTCCTCCACACGCCCCTCCGCGAACAACAGATCCAGGGCGACATCCCCGCGCAGATGCCCGCCTTTGACCAGGAAAGGCACCCCGAACCGGGCCACCAACTCCGCGCCCGCCTCCCGCATCGCGGCCACCGTGGTCACGGCGCGCCCGATCAACGCAGCCACTTCATCGAGGTTCGGCGTGACCACGGTCGCCATCCCAAAAAGACGCTCCTGGTACACCGCCATCGCGTCGGCCTCCAGCAACGCATGGCCGCTGGTGGCCACCATCACCGGGTCCACCACGAGAGGCGGGCGTTGCCCCGTCAACTCCAGCGCCCTGAACTCCCTCTCCAGCTCCGTGCAAACCGTCTCCAGAGTAACCCGCGAATGCAACATCCCGGTTTTCAGGGCCGCCACGGGGAACGCCTCAAAGAGCAGACGCACTTGCGCGGCCACGATCTGCGGCTCCACAGCCTGAATGGCGCATACCTTGCCCGGCACCTCCGCCACCACACAGGTCAGCGCCGTCACGCCATACACCCCAAGGGCGCTCATCGTCTTGAGATCCGCCTGGATCCCAGCGCCCGCGCTGTTATCTGAACCCGCAATGGTGGCAACAACCGGAAGGGTGGACATTTGGATTTCGATGGAAAGAATTCTCAGCAACTCTGTCGGTGCATGACAGCTCGCCGCCCCGCTTAATCGAAAAACGGCTTCCACCCAACTCCTGTTTCTTATGCCCCCCCCATTTACCGAACTCGCAGGGCTCAGCACCACGGTCGATCGCGTGGTTTACATGCCCCACCTTGAGGCCCCCGCAGACCGGCCCCATCCCTTTGTGTATTTCATCACGATCCATAACAATTCCGAGGAGACCGTCACCATTCGGGGCCGAAAATGGGTCGTCACCGACGAGGACAAAAGCCAAGTCGTGGTGGAGGGCGACGGCGTGGTCGGCAAATTCCCCAGGCTCGCTGCCGGCGAGACCTTTTCCTACAACAGCTACCATATCATCGCCGGAAAATCCTCGGCCGAGGGCGCGTTCTTCGGGATCACCGACGCGGGCTGCCCCGTCTTCACCCGGATCCCGGCCTTCGAGATGCGGGTGCCGCCTGCTTCCTGACCCCACGCTCTTCCCGCCGCCCAGGGCGGTGCTCACTGCAGTTCTTCCTCGGCCGTCCGTATCAGCGCGCATGGGCGTCGAGCATCGCACCCGGCATGGCAAATCTCGCTAGGCCTCCATTACGGATTCAACAGACACTCCTCTCGGCTCGATGAAAACGCCGACTGCGTGTCGGTGCCCAAATCCCCGGACTCGAACCTCGACGCGTTCAACGCTTTTTTCAGGGTTTGGAAAGCTCCCCGTCTTCAATAAGGAGTTTGGCGGATTGCACCTCCGACACCTGTTCCGGGGCGAATCGGAACAGGGCCGAGAATTCCGCCCCAAAATAATAGCCGTCCCCAGGCCAGCCAAAGTGGTGGATCAAATAGGGCGCCACGACGAGGTATCGGTCGTAAACGGCTACGATCCAAGGAAAGGGTTGCGCACTCTGCGGCTGAAAGGAGGCCAGATCCACCCGGGCCCGTGCCAAAGCATCCCCGGTCCGGTTGTGGATGCTGGCGTTCACAAAATAGCCCCGGCGCAGCTCGAGTTTCACCGCCTCGGGCAACGCAAAATCCAGCGTATACGGTGTCAACTTCAGCGCGCGATGCTCAGGGTCGATGCCGGTGCATAGCAGCACCGTTAATGGCGCGTCCGCCCCCTGCCGCAACGGATCCAACTCCCAGAGACGACCCCGAGCCAGACGCCCCTCCCATCGGGCCACGGGCTTTGGATTGAGACGTTCGATCACCCTCAGGCTCAGCGGTAAATTGGCGAAGAACCCCCGACGCTCTAGGCCGGGCTCATTGGCGGCCACCCCGGCGCTCTGGATCACCACGGCCGGCTGGGATCTGCCGATGTCCTCCAGCAAATCGGCAAGCTGCAACGCCGCCCGTTTGTAAGCCTTCTGATCCACCCGCAGTGCCATGGGCACCACCACCGTCTCGGCCAGGTTGTCATACCGGATCTGCCCCGCCTGCTCGAGCTCCAGCAGCCCTCGGAACCGGTTCAACGCCTTCACCAGCCCCTCCAACCGCTCCCTCCTCGTTTCAACCGGGGAAGAAGACGCCACTCCCTGCTTTTTGCCGTGAACCGCCTCCGGCTTGCCTGAATGCCCGTGGATCTCGCCCTGGGTCGCGGGATGATACGCGGAGATCCCCCCGTTGGAATTGGATCCCGGGCCGGGGTGACCCGGGGGGCTGAGGGGGCTGGGAACCTTGGCATTCTGAGATGTCTCGGTTTTAAGCAGCTCGGTGAGAGGTGTTTTGAGGTCCAAAAACGGATCCAGCGCCGTGCCCATCAATGCCGAGCCAGGCCGTCCCGCTCCGTCTCCGCCTCCCGAAGCATCGGCCGCCCGGCCGGTTTCTCTACCCGTCAGAGAGAGAGCCGCCAGCCATAGGCAGGAGAGAGCGCGGTGGGAGAATGGGAAGAAACGCGACACGACAAGGATTTTCCCAGCTCCATGAGCAGAATCCATGCGGGACAGCCGGACACCCCGGCGCAGGAAGGCTTTTTTCCTCGAAAAACGCCTCAACGGGCCCGGGAAAATTTTCCCCGAATTTTTTTCTAAAGTTCCCCGAGCGGCCTGCCGATAACTCCTTGTGAACACCAGCCTCTCCTCCTCCCTCTCCGCTCTGCGCGCGCTGGAAACCCAACAGGGCGTGACGGCCAATAACCTCGCAAATCTCAGGACCCCCGGATTCAAAAGCCGCCGCGTGGAGCTGCAGGAAGGCGTCGACGGGCAAGTGGACGTCAACAGCAGGCCGGTGAACCCGGAAACCGGCATGAGCGCGCAAACCGGTTTCCCCCTGGACTTTGCGATCCAAGGCGCCGGCTATTTTGCCGTCGACATGGGCAACGGCGCGCAAGCCCTCACCCGGGACGGTAGCTTCCGGGTGTCCCCGGAAGGCTCGGTGGTAACCGTCAGCGGCCGGCCCGTCGTCGGGTTTCCCCCGGTGCCCCCCGGCAGCATGGGCGTCTCGGTTTCACCCACCGGCGCGGGCAGCTTTCGGACTCCGGAAGGCGACGTTAATTTTCAACTCCCCCTGGCCCAGGTGCCCAATCCGCAGGGGCTCGAAAACCTGGGGGGCAACCTCTTGGGAATCACCCCGGCCTCTGGGGCTCCGCAGTTCGGCAACCCGAGCTCCGGCGGGTTGGGGCCCATCGCCCGGGGCGCCCTTGAGCTTTCGAACGTCGATCCGGTCAAAGAAATGGTGAGTCTCTTGGAAGTCAAAGGTGCCTATTCGGCCAGCCTCAAAGCCATCCAAACGGCCGACGAAATGGCGGGCGAAGTCAACAACCTGATCCGGCGCTCCTGATCCGAGCGGCTCCAATGACGCAACAGGCCCAGTAGGACGCAGCAGGACGGGGAGATTGTTCCCGAAGGAAAACCGGTTATCGCGGTGCTTCTTGGTTCGGCTCGCTTTACTCCCGGATGACTTTGACGCTCTCCGGCACCGCAAGCCGGATCGGCCGCTCTTCGGTGTTGCCGCGGACGACAACCCTTCCCGTGACCTTTCCGCCAAGGCGGACGTCGGGCAGCGAGTCCGGTTTGTCGCCAGAACGAAACGGAGAGTTCTCGATGGTGATGTCTACGGTAGTCGGGTGGATATTTCCGGTGACGGCAACCAGTCGCGCGTTACCGGCGACGTTCCGCAAAGTCGCTTTCAGATTCGAGTTGCCGTTGATAAAATTACTCCCCGTCGGCGATGCGCTGGTGCAGTTCTCGAAGTTCACCTCGCAGACCGGCAGGGCGTCCGGTTTCACCTCGGGATGGACGGCCCGGTGATACTTGCCATCTTCCCAGGCCGCCGAGAAACCGATGCGGGCCAGTGACCGGATGTTGCGGAACGTGACGTTGCGGATGCTCGCCCGGTCGATGCTGTCGGAGGTGTTGTGGACGAACGTGAGACCCTCGGGTGATCGCCAAGCGCCGGAGGTGTGGGCCGGCGGTGTCTTCGATTCGTGCTGCGTCGTGTCGAACGTGGCGAGAATGCGGTAGACGTGCCTGCCGTGGCGGACGGTATCTCCGTTTTGCAACCGGATGCCCTCGTGCCAGTCGACCCAGGCACCGGTAATCACCCGCGAGACGTTGCCATGGTGAGGGGCGGGAGGAACGAGAGGTTCGTCAACGATGTTTTCCACGAGTCCGTCGGCGATGTCTCCCTGGGCGGGGCTGGCGTTGGGATAGTCCTCGGCGTTGAGGGGAATTGCGTCGTCCCCCGTCTGGCAAACGCCGTTGCGAATCACGAAACGCTTCCCCGGGCCGAGGTGGACCCCGTCCTTCCCGCCGCGGATCTCGAAGCCGTCGACGAGCAGATCCTCGAACGTGTTGAACTGAAGGCAGAACTGGGGCTCCTTGACATCGAGGCAGCGGAAGTGGGTCACCTCGATTCCCTTCACCCGGAACATCGAGACATGACCCCGCATTCCGAAGGCGGGATCGTCCGGCGGGAGCAGCCGGCTGTGCCCGTTGCAGGCGATGTGGAGGCCGTCGATGGCGATCCGCTCATTCCACTCGCGGGTGCGAACGCCGCGGTTGACCAGCATGAAGCCGTAGGGAGCCGCTTTTCTGAGCGTCACGTCCTTGCCACAGGCTAGGCGGGTGTGGCTGTCGACGTAAACCGTGGCGTCGAGATCGTAGATGCCCGGCGTAGTGATGGTGACCACCTTGTGGCCACCGTCGAGGGCTTTCTGGAGGGCGGCAACATTCTCGCCGGGCGTGGCGGAAGGCGAGAACCCGAACCCAGCCGCATCGACGTGGGGTAATTCATCGGCGAACGCAGCGGGGATTGCTGCTAGCGGCGCGAGCAGGAGGGCGGCGAGAGCCGAGCACAGCGCAACAGCCTGCCAAGCTGATTTCAAATAGAGGCAGGCAACGGTGAGGGCGGGATTCATGGGGAGTTATATTTGCGGGGGCGTTCCTGAGAGAAATTCCTTTCTGCGTACACACGGGGGAGGGGCTGCATTGCCGCGGCGCGTTAATCTCGAGCGTCTGCCTCGCAGGTGACGAGGTTGAAGATAGAACGAAGCAACGACTCTTGGTTCTGTGTGAGCAGCAGGAAAATCTCTTCGGTGCGTTGGGAGGATGCGGGGTCCGTGATGTTGTTTCCTAAAGATTCCCGGGCAAGCCGCCAAGAGTGCCAAAGTTCTCTATAAAAACTTCGTATCCCCAGGGGCTCGAACCGAGATTTGGGGCGTTTTTTTGGGCGAGCGGGTTCGCAAACTCTTGGCGCCGCGCGTTCGCGTGAACTCCCGGAATCTTTGAGCTCCTTGCGTTCCTTGCGGTGAAGATTGAGGAGGGCTCGGCCACCTGAAGCTCCG
>JBEIUI010000098.1:0-13548 GCA_040374425.1 Verrucomicrobiia bacterium
GGGCTCTACCGGTTTTTCTGGAGCGAATACTGCGACTGGTATCTGGAGGCCAGCAAAGCCGCGCTCAACGGCGCCGACCCCGCACGCAAGGCCAACACCCTAGCCGTCATCGACTTCGTCCTCGCGCACACCCTGCGACTTTTCCACCCGTTCCTCCCCTTCATCACCGAGGAACTCTGGCACGGCCTGGGTTTCGCGGAGGATCTGCCCGCCGACCAGGGCGGCAAAACCATCATGTTCGCCCGTTGGCCCGCCGCGTTCGACACCGACTTCCGCGAGCACTACGGGTTAACCGCGCAAGCCGACGCCGTCGCCCAGGCCAAATACGAGACCGTCACCCACGGGCGCAGCCTTCGGCGTGACTTCCAAATCGCCAGTAACAAACGGGTCCGTTTTGTTCTCAAACCCGCGGAGCCACTGGCCGAGCACGAGGCGGAGGTCTTGAAGATCCTGCTCAACGCCGATCCCCTGGAGCTGGCCCCGGAGTTCGTCCCGCCGCGCGGCACCCCGACGGCGCTCACCCCCTTGGGCGAGCTCTTTCTCCCGCTCGAAGGCCTTATCGACGTCGCCGTCGAGCGCGAACGCCTTGGCAAAGAAATCGCCAAGGTCGAACAGGAGCTCAACAAGGTGCGCGCGAAACTCTCCAACGCCACCTTCGTGGAGGGCGCGCCCGCCAAGGTCGTCGAGGAACATCGCCAGCGGGAAACCGATTGGCAGGAAAAACTCGGCCAACTCCAAAAGATGCTCCAGGCGCTGGGCGCAGCCTAGAACTCCATCCGCACCCCGGTGGAAATTCGGTGGGAAGAATACTGGCTTCGGAAAAGCTCGCCGTCGTAGGAGAGATAACCCGTCACCGGCGAGGCGAACTTGATCGAGACGCCCGCCCCGATGAGCAGGCTGTCCCGGCCAATATCCGTGCCTCGCACCCGGTACGCCCCGCCGCCAGATGAAAGCAGGCTGGAGCCCGCCGCATGGCCGCGCACAAAAAATTCGGTTTGTCTTTGAGTCAGAAAAACGGGCGCGATGGCAGAGGCAGGGGCCTTGGATTGTCGCGTGCGCAGGCGGTTTCGCCGGTCAAGACGATGCCGAGATTCGGGACAATAGCAGGGAACCTCAGATGACGGTCAGCAGTTCGGCAACGACTCGAAGTCGGTCAACCTCCTCTGGCCCCAGCTCGATCGGTGGGAATTCAGAGTTGAGCGGCATGAGCTGAATCCGCGCATGCCGCCGACCGTCCTCTGTCTGGGTCCACTCGCTGCTATATCGTTTGAGCGTGAACTGGCCCATCCCATCGGGGTCCGCGATCGATTCATGCCAAACAAGGAGGTCTTTTCCGTTTCGTGAACCCTCTGGCGGGGGACCAAAAAGGCACCAAGAACCATCAGGCACTTTGGGTTCCATTGACCTCCCGCTCACCCGAGCAATGAAAACGTTTGTCCTCGGTTTTATTTGATTGGGGTACGAAACCCAATCTTGCGCAGCATGGAGGGAATCAGCAAAGCCACCGCTTTCCTCCGCCCAACCGCCCGCCGCAATCTTCAGATCCCGGAAAAGGGGAACACAGTTTTTGAAATGCTCCCGGGCCCCCTCGGGTACTTCGGTGAATGGGAAAGCACCCGCTGGACTCGGGCGGTCCCCCGGTTCCTCGTACCACTGGTTTCCACGCGCCAGACTGTTTCGGATGTCGTCTCTTTCAAGATAACGCGCAAGCACCCTGAAGTGCCTCCGCATGGCTTCGGAGTCCCGCAACTCGTGGGCGGTGATTCCAATAATCTCCCATCCAAGCTCTCGCAATCGCGCGCGAAGCATTTGATCCCGAGCCGCGTTCAGCGGATTTCCATGCAGAACGGCGCTCATACCGTCCAGATAGAGCGCGATCGGCCGCAGATCCGGGTCGCCGGGCCGGAAGATGGCGTCTGGAGTTGTTGTTCCCGCACCGCCTCCGAGTGCCACCGTCTCCTGCCAGCTCGCCTCGGGAAAACCCGCCGCGAGAAGCAGCCTCCGCAGCCGCCGCTCCGCAGAGTTCACTGGAGCACGGCTCCCCTCAGGAGCCTGACCGCCAGCGAGGAGAGCCGGGATGGTTCGCAACTCTCGAAACGCGTCGCCTGAGGCCGCTAGGAACGCGAGTGCACGGTTCCGGTCGAGATGGGGATGATAAAATGCGTTGCGGTAGTTCTGAAGGCAGTCCGTGCACGACGTCTGACACGCCGAGGGGCAATTCGACGCAATCTCCAGCGCACGCCCTCGAACCGCCGCGAACTTCTCCACAAACTGCTCCAGCAGTCCCGAACCTCCGGGCATCGGATCCAGCAGATATCCGCAGGCCCCCGCGTTCTCCATATTTCCCGTCACCAGGATCTGAAGGTCGTCCTGAGACATTTCCAGACAGCTAGAGGCGGCCAGCCGCAGCGACTCAAGGACGCTGTAGGCTTCCGTTTGATCGGCAAACCCCGGGAACTTGAGCATGTCCGAAACGATGTCCGCGTGCAGGGCGAACTCCTGGGCCGTGTCCCGACTGTCCCCACCGCAACGCTCACGGTGACCCTCCCGAAAGTGCCTCTTCTGCGCATCCGACGCCATGGGCGAGACGCTGTCGCCGCATACGGAGCAGATCAGATAGCCGAAGTTCACACGGCGCTGGATTTCGCTATTCGATCCCACGTTCGCCATTCGCAGGTGCTGGCCCTTGAGCAGGTGCACCTCTTGAATGCCCCAGCCCAGAGCCTTTCCTCCAGAATGCCTGGGCCTTTCGACGCCGAAGACCGCAACACCCATCTGGAAGCGGTAATCTTCCTCGTCTAAAATCTGAGAGAAATGGATGAGATCCACATCCGTGAGGGGCATTGAGGGGAGCACGCGGGTCGTGGGGCCTGGGACGGAATGGGTTTCCACTTCCCGGATCGACCCCCGCTCCACACTCACCTCAAGGGTACTGACGTCCCGATCCTCAGCCGGTTGCAGCTGATAGCGTCGACTCACAAACCGATGGCCGTTCGCATAGATAAGGTTCCCTGGAACATACTCCCGGAGAGCCATCAGCGGAGGCCGCGGCAGTTTGAGTTCCCCTGCCGAGCCCGATTCCCAGAAGGGAATTTCAGCGGTTCCCATGACCGAACCCCGTTCCAGACCGTATCCTGGCAGGAATCCCTCGAGGGCGAGAACACTGTAGGTGACTGTTTCATCATGCCCTTCGCGCTCATTGCGGCCTCTCCGCAACTCGCCCTTAATCCTCTTCATATACCGTTCGCACCGTCTCCGGACGGCCTCGTCTCCGGGCTCCAAGGTCCCCGTTTGAGACTGCAACGCATTGAGTCGCGTTACGGTCTGATGCGCCCACTGCAGACGCCTGTGGAGGCGCTTGATCACCTCGCCCAGTGCGCCCGTGAATCGTTCAATCGAATCTTTGAGGAAGCCGCCTGCGACCACGCCCCGGTCCTCCTCGGGCCAGCCGACGGCGAACACCGCCTCCATGTGGGCCAGCAGATCCGTTTTCCGTCCCTGCACTGCCGAGTCCAATTCCCTCAAGTCGGGCAACTCCGGGCGGATCTGGCCTCCATCAAAAAGCCAGGTTCTCACCGTTTTGGGAAACGCTCGCTCAAGGAGAGCCAACAACTCCGGGTTCCGGCGGCCCTCCAGGTAAAGGTGGGTGAGGATTGCAGCGTGAATATGACGCCGCACCATCAGAGGATTGGAGAGATTGAACGCCGGGGCATCGACGCGCCCCGCCAAAAGTTTCTCAGGCTGATTGAAGTAAGCCCGGTCGTGGCTGGTGTCACGGCAGTAGGTGACATCCACGGCCATCCGATTGCGCCGTCCGGCCCGTCCCACTCGCTGCCAGTAGTTGGCTGGCAGAGGAGGCACGTTTCGCATCAAAACGGCGTCCAAGGCGCCGATGTCCACTCCCATCTCAAGCGTTTGCGTGCAGACCAGACAGTTCACAGCCCTCGACTTCGGATCTTTAAACCAGTTCTCAATCCGTTCCCTCCGCTGATGGGGCACCATGGCCGTGTGTTCCTCTGGCCGGATCAGGTCATAATTCCCGTCCAGAAGCTGGAGATTGTAGTCATCGTCATTCTCATTCTGAAACTCCACCACCCCGCTGCATCTCCATGCCGGGCAAAGATCGCGCGGAGTCCGCCGGGCGGTCCGGCGGCCGCACCGTCGGCACTTCCAAACTCCGTGTCCGGGAACCAACTCGAGTTTCGCAGCATCGATCTGGAGAAGGCCTGACTGCCCCGGCAGCGCCCCGCCCCTGCTGCCGACGAGATTGACAGGAACCAGCCAGCGTTTCTCCCTGAGAAACTCGAAGAGCTCGTGGGCGAATGCCGCGAGATCGGCGTCGTCAACGCCCCATTTCCGAATGGCTTGCTTGAGATACGTGTCGCCCGAGTTGGCCAGCCAGTGCACCACGTAGCTCTCGTTATCGGAGGCGTCCCGGCTCAGCTTCGTTCCCTTCGGAGGATCCATCTGCGGCAGGTAGCCGTTCTGAATCTCGGAATCGCCCTCCCCCCAGTACTTCGAAAACGTCTTGTGCACAGGATCCAAAAGCGCTCGTTGCCTGCGGAGATAGTCCAGAATCGTGGCGACTCCGTCGCAAACCGCCTCGGGCGACAGCCGAAGCTTTCTTGATACACCGACAATAAATGGGAGCCGCGGCGACAGTTCCTTGTAGTCCACCCGCATCCGGCCCCAAGGCTCCAGCCCGAGCACCTGCCTCGGCGAAAGCGTGATTTCTCGAAGCACCGCCATGCGCAGGAACTTCTCCCGTTCCTTGGCGTGGTTTTGCTGCGCATCGGCCGGCGCCACGCGCCACACCTCCGGAAGCAACGCGCGCGAAAGGCTCTCCTCTCGGGCAAAAACTCCGGAGAGCACCATCGTGAGGTCTCCAACCGAGATCCCCCCCTTTCTCAGCTCCTCGGCGATCAGAGAGCGCAGCCTGAATCGGCGCGCATGGTCCCGCATCCAGCCTGACTGAAAAGCTGCGTCCTGCCGGTTGTCGCAGAAAACCAGAAGCCGCTGGGGATCCAGATGGTTGATCATGTCCTGGGCCAGCACATGCACGTCCGCCACGGCAGTGGTGCGCACAGGACGGGCCGGTTCACGGAAACTGCTTCCCAGTCGGCGGCCGTTCGAGTCGCAGGCGAGACACCGGCCCAGGTAGCCCTGGTTCTCCGGCTTGGTCTGGATCGAGTACAGCGGCACCGTGGAATCCGCGCGGCCACAGTGCCCGCAGTTGGGGACGGAGCGGTCGTGCAACGTGCCACACTGCCGGCACGCGTGCACAGGCGCCACCCGGTCTGAGGGAAGTGCCTCTCCCGAGACCAGCCCGTCCACAAGGATGCATCGCAAACCGCCCCTCGTACTCTCCAGAGGCTCCCAGTAGCGGGCCTCCCCGCTCAACTGCCCTCCGCCCACCGCCCGTGTCGTATGATGAAAGTCCCGCAGATGCGTGGAAAAGTAATGCTGACCGCATGTGGTGCACGTCGACACGGGCATCCTGAAACCCTGCGCCCGACCCTCAACAGGTTCCGCCGAAAAATGCAGTTTCGGCTCCGGACCAGGCCCCGGGAACATGACGGTGGCCCCACCAATCCCGCGAATAAAAGCATGGACCACGGGCCTTAAAAGGGGGCGATTTTCGCTGGAGGCAGCCGCCCCGAGAATCAGCCACGAAAGCGCCTCCTCCTCGGTCGCGGCGCGTCCCAGGGCCTCGCCAAGCCGCCGCGCCGTTTCCTCCAAAGACATCGGCTTCTCAAGAATCCGCGCAAGCTGGTGGACGGGTTCACCCTTCGAAAGAACCCGGCACAGCCCCGCCGACACCGGCTCGCCCTCCAAAAGTGATTGCCCGCTCAGGGCGAGAAGCGCTCCCCGCAGGTCCTCCTCCGACCCCTCCACCGCCTCGACGCAGCTTTGGAGCACTCGGGCCGGGTCTGCCGGCGCCGCCACCGTCCACCGCTTTTCCGGCCACAGCTGCGCGGCGTACGACTCGCCCACCGTGACCACCTCCTCCATCGGAACTCCGAAAAAGCGGCTGGCAAACCGTTTCGCCGCGCTCGGATCCCTGGGATCCACAATCGTGGCCGAGGTCGCAATGCAGGTCGTCTCCCCCTGGTTCTTATTGCAAAAGCTCAGGAGCCTTCGAATCAGGCACGCCGTCTCCGCTCCCTGCGCCCCGGTGAAGGTGTGGGCTTCGTCAAACACCAGATATTCCAGCCTCGCTCCGTTAAACAGCTCCGCATCCGTCTGTCGCGTCAGGAGCAACTCGAGCTGGTTCACATTCGTCAGCAGAATCCGCGGCTGCTTTCCTGCGGTCCGCATCTCCTCCCGGGAACAGATCTCCTCCGCGGGAAACACCGTTTCTCCCGAACCTCGTTTCCGCACCTCCTCAAGGGCTTTCTCGTAATCCGCCCTGGAGTCTCCGGCCGCCAGCCGCCGGCCGGAGACATCGCCCTTCGACTGAGGCGTCTTTCCCACGTACATCCCGAATGAAATGCCCGTACCCGCCAGAAGCCCGCGCAGCCGCAGGAGCTGGTCTTCAGCCTGGGCGTTCATCGGATAAACCAGCACCGCCGTGATCCCCGCATCCGCGCCCTCCTCCCGCAACTCAAGGCAGCGGCTGATCACGGGGTACAAAAAACACTCCGTTTTGCCTGACCCCGTCCCCGTGGAAACCAGCGTGGGTTTGCGCGCGTGAACGGCTCGAATCGCCTGTTCCTGGTGCCGGTAGACGTTTTGGAACCCGGCAGGAAGACGCTCCTTCAGGAGCGGGTGCAGCAGATTCTCCCCGATCAACTGCTGCACGGAACACCCCTGCTCAAAAGGCCGGCTCAACGTCAGGTAGGGGCCTTTCAACAGCGGCGTGGCCCGCGTCTTTGTCAGCGACAACAGCTCCCGCATCTGCTGGTCCAGCCCCGGGTCTGCAAACGGATAAGCCGTCAGCTGGTAACGCAGAAAACTCCGGACCACGCGGTCGGTAAAGGCGATGGGGTTTAGAGGCATGGATCGAGGGGCAGTTGATTTTGAGGGCGGGTCACGCCGTTCAGCGCACGCACCAAATGGTCCACGTCGGTTCCAGGCGAGACCGAGCCCGTCCGCTCATGATCCGATCTCAACCTTCCCGCGTTTTGCACCGCGTCGGGGATGCGTCCTGAAAGCAGCTCCATGGGAGGGGCATTCTTCCGGTAACCCGGAAGTTTCTGGGCGAGAAACGCCGCCGCGGCATCGCAGTCGGCAAAGTCGCTGCTCGAGTACTGGACGTGCAGCAGCAGCCAAAACTCGAAGCAAGGACGTGAAAGTGCGACCTGGATCTGCTCCTTCCGAGCCAGTTCCAAAGCAACCCGCAGCCCCTGCTCCCGATGCACCCCCTCGGAATCGAGCACGCACCACACTTCCTCAAAGGGCACCCGGTCGGAAGTGCGCTTTCGCGCCTCCCGATCCCGGGCCTCCCGCAGACGCACCGCGTCCTTCACCAGATTCTCCGGCCCGGTGCCCTTTCCCGGTGTGACCTCGACCAAATCCCGGCTCAACCGAAGGAGTTCCCGGAGACGCTTGAGGTAAACCACCTCCGTGACAGAACCCTCGGTCACGATCAGCACCGCACGCGACTCCCTGCCGCCCTTGGCGCTCCCCCCCCTCTGGTAACTCCTCTGGTAACTCCTCTGAAACCGGCTCATGACGCAAGCACACGGCCGCCCGCTTCGGCAAACACGGGAACCCCGCCGTAACGGCCTGCGAGATAGCCTTTCTCCAGGGATTCATCCGCCCGGGGTTTGTAATCGGTCAGGGGGTAGAGGAAGGAATCCCCGCCCCGCCGCTTCTCCGTGAACCAGATCTGATCACGTCTCAGGAGGTTGCTGTTGAGCAGCGTCGCATTGTGCGTGGTAAAAATGAGCTGGGCTCCCTTCGGATTTGTTTCGGGGTTGAAGAACATGCCCAACAAGGCCTTCACCAGCGCCGGATGCAGGCTGTTCTCCAGCTCGTCCACACACACGGTGTAACCCCCGTCCAACACATCCAGCCACGGTCCCGCCAGCGCGTAAAAACGCCGGGTCCCGGCGGATTCATCCGCAAAATCAATCGCCACCAGGCGGGCGCCGTCCGCCGCATGCTGGAGCCGGACCGATGTGCTCACCGCATCCTCGATGTTGCCACCCGCTTCCAACTGGGCGAATACCACGGGCGGCACCTGGCTCCGGAGCTCGTCCACTGACAGGGATTTTTCCAACAACTCCACGCCCCCAACTCCGAAGTCCGCATCGCGAACCATCCCCCCCACGCGCTGGAACAGGTCCGGACGCGCCTTGTGAAGACCATTGGTGAACGCCGGAAAAAACGGGCGGTCGGCTTCCAGGGGCAAAAACCGCAGGTGCCGCTGGAACCACTCGTAAACGGGCACCAGCTGCGCATGGTTCATCTGGGCGCCGGTGGACAAAAACAACGCGTTTTCGCGCGTCATCTCTTTCATGCCGCGCCCGTAACGGAAATTGTCGGTCGGCGCGCTCCATTCCGTCTGACCAGCCGCCCATTTCCGTTCAAACCAAACCTGCGGTTTGCCCTTCGGATAGGCCACCAGCGCCTCCTCAACGACGCGCTCCGCGCTGAGTCCAAACCGGTACAGGTAACGCACGCCTGCTTGCAAAAACGCCACCTCGAACAAGGTCGGCTTCGCGGCGGATTCCGCATCCAGACGGAACGGCACGCAGCCCGTCGGCTGCCCGGGCTGCAACCGGACAAAAGAGTTCTCCACGTAGCTTCTCAGGAACGCCAGCGCCTGGATGAGATTGGATTTCCCGGACGCGTTTGCTCCGTAGACCGCGGCCGCCTTCACCGCGTTCATGTCCCGGAAGCCGGGCGCGTTTAAAGGCGCGAGGTTCTCAGGCAGGGAACGGTCGTAGTTGCCCGCCACCATGCTCAACACCGCTTCCTCCCGGAAAGACCGGAAGTTCTGAACCCGGAACTCAATCAACATGAGGGGAAAATGGCATGAAAAGCCGAACTTGCGACTTTTTTAACGCCAAAATCTCCAAAACAACTCATTCTAACGACGTTTGCTGGATTTTTGGAAAAACCACCTGCACCCGCCCGTCTCTCCACACATGCGCAATCAACGCCCCCTCGTGCTGGAGCGCGCACTGTTTGATGCGTGGGAGCGCACTCACAAAAGCCTCCCCCATCTGCACTCCCGTCATCTGACTTTTTGCCGTTAGGATAAAAGCCCTGACCCCGGCCTCTCTGAGGGCTCCGAATTCGTTCTCTCGGTAGCGAATCCGTTTGTCGGCTGAGAGAACAATCCAGCCTTTCTCCCCCGCTTGGGCTAACCACTCCTCATCGGGCGCATTCTGGGCAAACCGTTCGTCATGCACCACCACCGTCTCACCAGCCTCACGCAACGCATCCGGAACCGCCCTCCGCCCCAGCGACCGATCCACAAAGAACACCCACCGGGGTAGCCCTGACTCAGGCGGCTTGATCAAGCTCACAACGCACGGCTTCCTCTACCTGGGAGCGGGAAAGTCCGTAGTCCTCAGCCAGTTCGTCCATGGACTCGCCTGCCTTGTAGCGCTCCGCAACCAGCGCCGTGGGAACCCCGGTTCCCGCCACGCACGGGCGCCCGAACGCCACCTGCGGATCGATCACCACCGTCCTCGGCTCGTCCGGATTCCCAGTCCGCGTCCAAGGATACAACCGGACGGCCATTCCGGCCTCATCGTGTTCCACCCTTTGGAGATGGGACATCAGCATCGCCCGCATCGCCGTTTGGCCCGATTCGGAGGCCGAAATCAGTTCCCCATACTTCTCCACAAACAAATCGGTGCCGTCGGTCAGAAACCGGGCACTGGCAAGCGGATGGGAAATCTTCAAAGTCCGCTCCACGTAATCCAGAGCCGCTCGGATTTTTTGAAGCGAAACCCCGTGTTTGTAGCGGATGCTACTCAGCACGAAGGCTTCCACGAGGTTGATGAAGGAGAGATCTCCCGCCCGGCCCGTGGGAGTCCGGATCACGGAGGACTTCGGACAAACCTCACCCGTCGCTGTCCGCCGCGAGTTGCTCAACCAAGTCCGGAATGTCGACCGGTTCACCCGCAGATAATGCGCCGCCTCGCTCAATCCGTAGGTCGGACGATTGCGTGCGTCTTTCGAATTGCTGCTGCGCTGCGTCATGATCGCCACACAAAGAATTTGTTTCAAATCAGGGTTGCCGGCAACTCCAGGTTTACCCCTGCCGTATCCGGCCGATAACGTCTGCGTGGCGGCGGCATTCCTCCCAGCTTTCCTCCACAGTGCCTTCGAGCTGCCAGTCGTAAAAACGCGGCCCGAGCCGGGACGCCACGGGTTGCGCGTCTTTCGCCCGTTCATCGTGCCCCAGCCCGTAGTCCGCCAGCCGCAGCGTGTCCGGCAACATCCAGCCTTCCCCGTTGTTCTGCGACAGAAACGCCTCCAGCCCTTTCTCCTGCAAATCCGCAAACGCCACCTGCGCCAGCACCGTGTGCCTCAGCTCCGGATCCTTCTCCTTGTCCACACGCCAGAACCCCTTCGGATCCAGTCCCCGCGCAAACTCGTCGGAACGAATCACCGAGGCCGGATGGTCGCATCCTTGAGTCACGGAACAAAAGTCTTCAGACGACATCCTAAAAAAATACGCCACTAAGCTCTCGATTGTTGCCACCAGTCTTACGCGCTCTCCATGTCGAAGCCCGTGGTGGCGCCACCACTGTTGCTCACCCCTCAGGTCGAGCCAGTTTGTTGCCCACAACGGAGACGCGAGCGCCAGAGACGCAACCATCTTGACAAAAGGCTTTAACAGAATCTCGGCTTGGTCACGCTTGAGAATAGAGGTCTCGTTCATGACGAACTCGCTCAGATTCACCCCCCCAACTCTGTTTCGGGCCTGAAAGTCAAAACACATGGAAGCCAGAACCCCAACCGTAAACATAACATGCAAAGACTGTTTAGTTGCGGGGACGTAAAAGAAGATGCTGTCCCCTGCCGGCATGGAGTCTTGGAAGGTGGCAATGCATGTTCGAGAATTGGTTGCAGATCCAATCCGCATATATGCGAGCTTGGGGCCTATGTTGGTTTTCGGTGAGCTGTGAAGCGTCTCCCTTCCCATCAAATACTGGGGTTCGATGACCTTGTGTTCCCAAGGGATGTCGCGCCAGACGGCGGTGCGGCCTTTGCCGCTGACCCAGCCTTTGGCGCTGAAATCGAAGTGGTCGATCATCCGCCCCTCGTACAACGGCAACGCCACGTCTTCGATGTCCTCCACGCGGATCGCCTGCCTGCCGTCGCGCGAAAGGATCAACCCCGTCGGCCGCCGCAGAATCGAACGCGCCCGCCGCCAGTGCACCGCTAGCCACGCGTCCCCTCCGCCCGCCCACGGCTCGTTTCCCGTGACCGGCCCCCAACCGCCCTTGAGCCAGTGCCCGTATTCGTCCGGCGCATACCCCTTCTCCTCCCACACCGGCCGCGGCGGAAACAGCTTCGAGTCGTTCGTCATGTGGAACTCCGTCGCGTATTTCAACCCCCAGCCCTGCTCCGACGCGTCTCCCAGCAGCACCCCGTTGGCGTACATCTTCTCCAGAATCCGCGCGTCCCGGACGCTCCGCAGCTCGAGGATGGCGTAACTCTTCGGACTAAACTGCGCCACCTGCGCCCGGGGATAATCCAAAGCGTGTTTCTCGCCCTCGGCCCAGTCCCCCAGACTGCGCCGCATGAACGCCGTCCGGATGGCCCGCGTCTGCCCACCCTTCTGGACAATCACCGCCGCGAATTTGAACGAACGATGGATGTCGAAAATCTTCTCCCGGTTCTCGAAGCTGAAGAGCCATTCCCACTCGCAGCGCTCCAGAAACAGCCGGCGCAGCGTGGTGGAACCTTTGTCCGTGTACACGTTGGACGGCACAATCACCCCAAGCCGTCCCCCGGGCCGGAGCAGAGCGTGGATCTGTTCGAGGAAAAGTTTGTAGGTGTTGAGATCGGCCGAGCCCTGATGCCGGAAAGGATGCGCGGGATCGGCGTACCCCCTCCGCGCCGCCCGGAGCCGGCGCCAGACCGAATGCAGTTCCGCACTGGTGCTCCCACGGCCACCGGTGAGGGACCACTTGGTTCCGCCTGCCGCTTCGTCCTCCGGATCGCCCCAGGGGAACCCCGCGTTCCCACACCAGTTCGACAGCGCCTTGAACCGCGCGCAGTACGCCAGCCACTCCCGGAGAATGGACGCATCCGCCTCAAACATCCGCTTTTGATGTTTCAGCGCGTCCTGTTTTCCGTAGGTCCGGTAGAGCGGATCGAAGTTGGAGAAGAACTCCTTTGAACTGGGTTTTTGAACCTCCCACGGAGGGTTTCCCAGAATCGCCGAAAACCCCGAGTGCGCGGCGGTGAAAACGTCTGGAAACTCGAGTTCCCAGTGGAAAAACCGGATCCGGGCTGCGGTCTCCGCGATCACGGCGCGTGTTTCCTGGGAGGGCGCGGCGAAATTCTCGGGGGTCGGGAGCCGCTCAAGTTGGTCGAGCGGCCAGAACCAGACGGCGCACCACGCGTCAAACGCCGCCCGGAGCGGCGCCACCCTCGGCTCCACCTCCTCATTAAAAAACCGGGCCCGTTCCTCGGCCTGGTGAACGGCAAAGTGATGCAGCCTCTCGAACAACGCGGTGACGGCTTTGTGCTGGTCCGCCACCGAGGGGCCGGACTGAAGAAACGCGAAAACGCCGGGGTCCTGGGCTTCAATCCAATGCCTGAGCGATGGCTTGATCCGGTCGTCCCGGTGTTCCTTCAACGCTTTTGAGAGCGGCCCGTTCTTGGTGTCGCCAGCATCGTCCTGCGGCCGATGCAACGCGAGCGCGGGAAAATCCTGGAACCGGTCGAACCAGCACCCGACCAGGCCGTTGCCGCATTTGATTTTGTGGTTGAGGAAGGTGAAAGGCAGCTCCGGATCCAGCGTTTCAATCCAGAGGGCGAGCCGGCAGAGCTCGGCAGCCAGCGGATCGAGGTCGACTCCGTAAATACACCGCTCGGCCACATGCCGCTTCAACCGTGCCCGGAGCCGCGGCTCGTAGGTTTCGTCGTCCGGCAGACAGGGCAGGAACTCGTCCCCGATCGCCTCCGCGTTTCCCGCCTGCCCGAGGAGGCTGACGGCGGTGCGGTTGTCCCCAGTGGGGGAAATCCGCCGGTGGTGATGGACCGAGTCCCAAAGCGCCTGCGTGAGGAACCGCAGCGCCCCAACAGGGAAAGTGCCGCTCCCACAGGCCGGGTCGCACACCTTAAGCGCGAGAATTTCCTCCGGCAGACGCGGAGTCCACTCGGTCAGAGGGGCGTCCTTGTTTTCCGAACCCTCCGGCCCAAGGGGTGCCTGGTAGGCCAGAGGAGCCAAAGTGCGCTGCACCGTCGGACCGGAGAGGCCGGGCCGGGTGTAAAAGCTGCCGGATCCCTTCCGGGTCCCGCCCCAGCGGACCAGATACCGTTTCCCGGGATAATGCGCGGTCCGAGCCAGTGCAGCCGCTTTTTTGGCAATGTCATCGGCATGAGCCGCCCGGGACTCCGGAGTTGCAC
>JBEIUI010000150.1:0-5900 GCA_040374425.1 Verrucomicrobiia bacterium
CGTTTTGGGCGTATGAGCAATGCGGGAAGTTTCCGGACGCGCCCGAATATGTGCAGCGCTTCGCAGCCTATGAACTTGCTCAAATACCAGGGCGTGAGGGGGATGCGTATAAAGAACTGCGGCGGCTCTATGATCTGGGCAAATCGCAGCAGATGCCTTCCATTATCCGTTTCTTGAAAGAAATCGAAGAAAAACTAAGAGTGCCCGCTAGCCGCCGAATTCCGCCCCCTCCCACACCTTAGTTGACCCCCCCATGCGTTTAGCCATCTTCGGAGATATCCACGCCAACTTGGAAGCATTGAACGCCATGTTGGCCGACGCGCAGGCCCAGGGGGTTACCGACTATGTTTGCCTCGGGGACATCGTGGGCTACGCCGCCAACCCCCATGAGTGCGTGGAGATCGTCCGGGGACTCGGCTGCCCGGTGGTGAAGGGCAACCATGACGAACAGGCATCGGCCACCGAGGATTTGGCTGGGTTTAATCCGCTCGCCGAGGAAGCCATCAACTGGACTCGCAAACAGCTCAGCGAAGAGGACAAAGACTGGCTGCGCAACTTGAAGATGGTCCGGCAGGTGCGCGATTTCACCATCGTCCACGCCACGCTCGATACGCCCACAAAATGGGGCTACGTGTTCAACCAACTCGATGCCGAGGCCAGCTTCACCTACCAGCATACCCAGCTTTGTTTTTACGGCCACACCCATGCCCCCCGCGCTTATGTCCGCGACGGCTCGGTGCGTAGCCAGATGCTCGATAAACTCGTGCTCGAGCCGGGGAAAAAATATTTCGTAAACGTCGGCAGCGTCGGCCAGCCCCGGGACGGCGACTGGCATGCTGCTTACTGCATCTACACCCCCAACGAGCAGCGTGTGGACCTGCGCCGGATCGAATACGATATCTGGTCGGCTCAGGATAAAATCGTAGCCGCGGGCCTGCCCCAGCGTCTGGCGGATCGCCTGGCCTTGGGCAAATAAAGCGGCTGCCTCTCCGGCTTCTTTGCCCGTGCCGCTGCTGTCCGCACCCCCGCAATCGGTCCTCATCGTCAAACCCAGTTCCCTGGGCGACATCGTCCATACCCTGCCGGCCGTGGCGTTGCTCAAACGGCACTGGCCCCGGGCCGTTTTCCGTTGGATGGTGAATCCCGAATGGGCGCCCCTTCTGGAAGGCAACCCTTGCCTCGATGAGGTGCTTCATTTCCCGCGCCGTGAGTTCCGCGGTTTCTCGGGCTGGCTGAAATTCCTGCCTTGGTTGAGGACCCTGCGGCCGTACCGCTCGGATCTGGTTTTGGATTTCCAAGGGCTTTTGCGGAGCGCAATTTTTGCCCGGGCTTGCCGGGGCGGCAAGGTGGTGGGCCTTTCTGATGCCCGGGAAGGCGCCTCTTTTTTCTATGACCATGTGGTGGACGTGCGGGGGCGCACCCACGCGGTGGACCGTTACCTGGAGCTGGCGACCGCCTTCACCGGGCCCCAAGGGCCCTTGGGGACAGACCCTTCCCTGTTGGGGACAGACCTCGAGTGGCCTCTGCCCGCCGGACAACCCGTGCAAGGCGTGGAGCCGGGCTACGTGCTCCTCCATCCTTTTTCCCGGGGGACAGGCAAATCGCTCACTCCGTCGCAGGTGAGCGAGTTCTGCGAAGCGCTCGCCCCGACCCGGGTCGTGGTGGCCGGCCGGGCGGAGATGCGCATTCAACCGCGGCCCAACATGCTGGACCTGCTCAACCGCACGTCGATGGCGGAACTCCTCTGGCTGATCCGGCAGGCCGCCTATGTGGTGAGTGTGGACAGTGGCCCGATGCACATCGCCGCGGCGCTCACCTCGCGGCTCCTCTCCATCCACACCTGGAGCGACCCCCGCAAAGTCGGGCCCTATCGTTCCGACGCCTGGGTCTGGCAGCAGGGCAAAGTATTCCAGCGCGGTAGCCCGCTACAAACCCAGCCCGTCGAGGATGTCCGCGCCCTTGCACGGTTCGTGGCGGGCCGGATTTAGGCCAGCAGTACCAAACCCGCAGGCGGCCTACTGGGGCAAGCCGGCACCGGGCAGAAGAACCCCGGCGTT
This sequence comes from Verrucomicrobiia bacterium, assembly GCA_040374425.1. Lineage (GTDB taxonomy): Bacteria > Verrucomicrobiota > Verrucomicrobiia > Chthoniobacterales > Chthoniobacteraceae > CAIURC01. Next base: position 2,058 of record JBEIUI010000150.1, read on the forward strand.
CTCTTTGACGATGAAGCCGTTCAAAAGCTGGTTGGCTTTCAAAGCTTTGATCGCCTGGTCCTGCCAAAGAATCGCCAGCGGCTCCCCGGAATGCCGCCGTCAGCGGAGGGTTGCGAGAGCCTGGGGATTTCACAGGCAGATTCTCCGCATATTCCGGTGGGGGGACGGCTCGCGGTTGAGCCGGGGAGACCGTGGATTTTTAGAGTGAAAAAATGCGCTTTGACCCAAAAAAGGAGGATGAGCGCTGGCAGATAACGCCAAGTGCGAGGGATGGGGAGGAGGAGATCCGCACCGGGTGCAACATCGCGCTTGATGCGGCGACATTTTCCAGCAGTATGCGCACCCTCCCGTTGCCGAGGCGGGTGAATGGATGGGTGACAGAGCGGTCGATTGTGCACGCCTGGAAAGCGTGTGTACCCTTATACGGTACCGGGGGTTCGAATCCCCCCCCATCCGCCCCTCTCGCTCCGAGCCGGGCGCGGGCACAGCCAAAGGCGGGAATGATTACGAGGGTCGGTGTGTTTGGTTTTGTGTTTGGTTGTCTGTCCCCCAAAGAGCACCCCCAAACGCAGCGCGGCTGAAATACAGCGCTCGGGGCAAATTCTGTGTCCTTTTTACCGATTGCGGCTCACCACGCCCTTGCTCTGAGGCAGCCGATTTTTGACACCGTTGGAGCACCCAAAGAGCACGGAAGGATTATCTTCTCATCCATTTGCGCGCATTTGGTTGTCTGTCCCCAAAGACAAGAAGCACGGAAGGATTCCATCTTCCCATCCCTTTTGTGTATTTCCTGGGGCCTGGGGGAAGCCTGTGCTCCTTGCCGCTTTTCCCGAACTTTTCGTCCCGCACTTCTCTTTGACATCCATCCACCAACGTTTTGCCGCCCGCCAAGCCGGTCTTGAGACGGAGCTCGGGTTTCCTGTTTCCATTAGCGGCCTGACCGGTCCGCTGCGCATTTTTCAGCGCAAAGGCGGGCATCGCCATTCCCTCGATGACGCCGCCACCGCTTGGTATGCCCTGCAAAAAGCGCCCTCCGCGGCCACCTGCCTGGACCTTGGAACCGGTGTGGGCACCGTCGGGCTCATTGTGCTCTGGGGGCTGGGGGATCGGGCGCACCTCACCTGTGTGGAGGCCCAAGAGGTCAGCTACGGTTTGTTGCGCGCCAACGTGGCCTGCAATCAACTTGAGGCCCGCGTGGAGCCCATTCACGGCGACCTCCGGGATCTCCAACTCCACAGGCAATTCCCGCTCGTCACCGGAAGCCCTCCTTATTTCCCACTCGAATGCGGGACCCTGCCCGGTGACACCCAAAAGGCCCACGCCCGGTTTGAACTCCGCGGTCACGTGGGCCACTACGCCGAGGCCGCGAAGCGCCACCTCGCGCCCGGGGGCACTTTTGTCTTCTGTTTTCCGTTCCAACAAAAAGCCCGGTGCCGGGAGTTGGTGGAGGCGACCGGGCTGCGGATCGTCAGCCTTCGCGATGTGTTTCCGCGCCGGGATCGGCCGGCACTCTTTACTCTCTACAGCGCGCGCCTGGAAGGGTCGGGGGTGCTGGAGGAGGAGCCGCCTTTTGTTGTGGCGGAGCCCGACGGCAGTGCCACCCCGGAAATGATCGCCCTTCAGAGCAGCCGCAGTTTCGGCCCGGAAGGCACCAACCGGATCCAGTAAAACCCTCGCACGGCCCTTTTGAGAGCACAGCCACGGCGAGGGCGAGCTATCGGGGGGGAGAGGTTCTCAGGAGGCGGTCTGCGAAGAAGGGGCCGGTCGGGAGCAATGCGGCGAGGGCGATCAGGCAGACGGTTTTAAACGGCAGCCGTCCCCCCAGCAGGGCCTGCAGGAGCAACCCGTGGAGGGTCAGAAAAAGCGCGCCGTGGGCCCAGCCGAGATATTGGACGGGGCGCGGGTAGCCCCAGGCGTACTTCAGAGGCATGGCCACCAACAGCAGCAGCAGAAAAGACAGGCCTTCGGTGAGGGAAACGGCGCGTAGGAAACGCAAACGGGGCATGCCCCAGCAATGAACGCTCGGAACGCCCCGGGTGGAATTCTTTTTCCCTTGAGCTGGACCGAATATTTCAACCCGAAAACGGAAATTGAAAAAGCATCGTTCCGTGGGAATCGGCTTGGCTGAATGGAGTTGGAACACAAACGCAACCTCACCCTCGGCACAAAACGATGCTTCCCCCCTGTTTCCCCGGTTTTCGGTTCAAAACCAGTTCAAATCCGCTCCCCTCCCAAGGCCGTCATTCCGTTCGGTGGCCCGGTCAGTCTCGTCGAGTTTTTCAATCAGATCGGTCTGGCTCCCAAACCTACGGAGACGATGCCTTTCGCCCTCTATTCTCCAAACGCCATCCCCCCCTGCCCATCCGTTGATGGCCTTTGTGATCTCGGTCATCGCAGGCGCCAAACGCTTCGCCCATGCGGACTCGCTGCGTTTCGGCCCTCCACGCCATGCTCGGCATCGAACGTTTTCCGGGAGCGGACACGGTCCGCAACCTCTTTGCCCGCTTTACCGAAAGCGCCCAAAGCGCCATGGAGGCCTTTGGGCGTCCCCTTCGGCGGTGTCTTTTGCCCCTTTTTGAGGTGCCGGCTGAGGGCTTCAGTTTGGATTTGACGGTGTTCCAACGCAGCGGCCATCAGCAAGGAGCCGCCAAGGGATACAACCCCAAGCGGCCGGGCCGCAAAACTCATCACCCACTTTTGGCGGTTTTTGGCCCAGTGCGTGCCCCATGCGTGGTTGCGCAGCAGTAATAACGTCTACACGACGGAACGGGTAATACGCTCAGAGAGGTAGAGTTAGATTGGGCAACGAGCCAGCTCTTTGTGCCGACCACGTCATCAACGCGACCGGCGTCCGACCCATATTGCGCAAGCACCCCTGTCAGCGCATCTTGCAGATCGGATACCGTGGCGCAAAGGCGGTTGCAGATGCCGTCCTTGACGATGTCCCAGAGCTTTTCGACAGGGTTGAGCTCGGGATGTAGGCCGGCAATTTGAGCAGACGCACATTGGCGGGCAGACCGCTCTCTCCGTCGCTAGGATGGAAGCCCGCCCAGTCCCAAATCACCACATGGGTTGCCTGCGGATCGCTCCCTCGCCTGGGCGACCGAACCGTTCAACGTGCTTTCGATTCCACCGGCGTGCTCCTTGCAAAGCAGTCTTTCCACTCCGTTGTTGCGGTAGAGATCAAACCATCTTTGGATGCAGGAGCGCGCCCGGCTTACCGCCTCTCCGACTTCCTTGAGGCTCATCTCTCCTGACAACCCGTGTTTGAGAGCAAGCAGCCGCTCCCTTTTCCATCCCGAGCATCTCTCCGATCTGTAGAAATCTCTACAGCTCTTTCCGACTTGTCAGATTTTAGGCGCCACTTCCGGGATTTTTAGATGCGTGGGCCCTGGGATTTGAGGTTGACGAACGCCTCGGCAGGGGACATCCAGCAAATCGTTAACGCGCCGCGGCAATGGAGCCTTCCCACCATATTGACTCGAAAAGCAAATTCTATCAGTTCATTACCTCGCCATGTTTCGTTCCCACTCCCGTCTCCGGTCCCTAGTTCTCACCCTGTCCGCTGCTGTCCTCGTCGCCATCGCCAGTGCGGCGCCGGGTCTGGACGAGAAGGGGATGCCGGACAATCTCGGTGGCGGTCTGCGTGAACTGGCGGCGTGGCACGCGGTCCAGGCGACGAATTTGCCACCGGCGAAACGCTCCGCCGCAGTGCAGGCCCGGCTGAAGACGATGAATACCTGGGTGCAGAGCGACCGGAATGGGCGGGTGGTCGTCGATATCCACCTCGATGGCACGGTGGGGGAGGCCGACGTGAAGGCGGCACTGACCGGGCTGGGTGCA
>JBEIUI010000025.1:0-33906 GCA_040374425.1 Verrucomicrobiia bacterium
ACGCCTCGACCGCGGGTGCCGCCGCATGACGCTCACGGCGCACTAACGCTTGGTGCTCGTGGAGGGATGGCTGAGCGATCCCTGTTTTGGAGATTCAAGACGACGCGGATGCGAGGCCGAGGGCCGCGCCCTTGTAATGATACTCCTTCAATTGCTCAAGATTGAGCGGTGGGTTTTGAGCGAAGGCGGTGATCTCGCGGATAGTATTCTCGCTCAGGCGTCCGCTTTGGAGAATTGTTACTCCGTGGTTTCCGAGGAGTTTATAAAGACGCCGTAATTTATTTTTATAACTGAATCCTAAAAACTTGTTTCGTGTTCTGCGGACAATGCGGGAGAGGTCGTCGGGATTGTCGGTGTTGAGAAATACAAACCCGACTCTCTCCCCTTCACGGGCTTTAGTAATGGCGATCTCCGCAGCCGTTTCGATGTGCGGCGTCCAAGCAAAGGATTCGAGAATGAGAGTGTCAATAGGAGCCATTGTGCGGAGCGCGCGAGTGTGGGACGCGCCCTCTTCTGAATGAAAGTACGAATTGGGCGATGGCGAGGGGTGTGTTGGGAGCTGCATCTCACTTTCACTGATGACGCGTCGCATTGATGAGCTCCGCGCGGAGCGTCCTTGGCGGGGCAATTCAGGGCTCACCTCGGCGCTTCCCTCGGAGCGGTTTAGCGATTAACCACTGCCCCCTGATGCAACGCGCACCCTTCACGATCTTTCCCCGCCGCCTCCCGGCCGGGAAGGCTGGCCCTGGACCGTCCCATCACGGCTCTCGGCACGGTGTCCGCAGCGTGTAGCCCACGACATCCAGGGCCGGTATCTGCTCAAAATGTTTGGGGTTTCTGGTGATCAACGGCGTCCTGCGGGCGCTGGCCACGGCGGCAATCCAAAGGTCGGGGTAGTCGGGCGCTTTTCCCCGCCGGGCGAGCTCGACCCAAAGTTCGCAGGAGCGATCCACGGTGTTTTGATCCAAGGCGAGGAGCAAAAAGTTGCTGTAAAAATCGGCCAGCGTGGGCAAAGGAACCCCCCTTGAAAAGAGCCCCGCGCGAAAACTCCGCCTGAGTAATCCAAGGAACGATCAATGAGGCCCGCCCACTTTCTCCGCCAGATCGGCGATGCGCGAGGGCTTGTCTCGGAACCTCCAGAGATCAATCAGGACGGTTGTGTCGGCGATGAACTCCATGAGGGACGCAGCGTCTTGCGAGTCGCCAAGATCGATTGCTCGAGCTCGCCAAAGTCCGACTCGGACAAATTCGGCAGAACCTGCGAGGCCTCCAGCGCCGCTGTGAGCGTGCTTTTCGGGGGGATCATTCTCTCGATGACTTCAGAGAAGGTGGCGCCCTCTTTCCACGCAAGGAGTCGCTGATAGGCGGTTTCCGAGAGAGAAATCGTCCTCATACACAGAACGCATCGCACGGCGCACAGAAGATGTCAAAGGGCCGCAGATTCCTCGCGGGGATCCCGGGTCTTCAAATGGATGCCGAGCGGGGGAGCTCTTCCCGGCCGGCATTCTTTCCGCGGCCTTCCGGCCTTCCGCAGCCACGGCAATTTTCCGGAATCAAAAGCGCCCGGTTATCCCGCGCTTCCCTCGGAGCGGTTTAGCGATTAACCACTGCGCCCTGATGCACCGCCGCACCCTCAATGATCTGCCCCCGCCGCCTCCCGGCCGGGAAGGCTGGCCCTGGACCGTCGAGAGCGTCCCCCTCCCCGACACCCTGCCCGACGGCGCGCCATGGCCTCGCATCTCCATCGTGACGCCGTCCTTCAACCAAGCCCAGTTTTTGGAGGAAACCCTGCGTTCCATCCTGCTTCAGGGTTACCCGGACTTCGAGCTGCTCGTGGTGGATGGCGGGAGCACGGACGGCTCCGTGGCGATTTTGGAGAAGTACGCGGCGCATCTCACCTGGTGGGTGAGCGAACGCGACGCCGGCCAGAGCGACGCGATCAACAAAGGCTGCCGTCGGGCCACGGGCGAGGCGGTGGGCTGGCTCAATTCGGACGATGTTTTTTACCCCAATGCCCTGGAGGCCATGGGCCGGGCGTTTCATGCGCATCCGGAAGCCGGGCTCATTTACGGGGCGGGCGCCAAGGTGGACATCGAGTGCCGGGTCCTCAAACCCATTCCCTATCGGCCGGTCAACCCGCGCCTGCTCGGGACCCTCTTTTATATCCTCCAACCCTCCAGCATGTTCCGGCGCAAGGCCCTCGACACGGTCGGGTTGCTCCGCGAAGACCTCCATTTTGTCATGGACTGGGATCTGGCGCTGCGGATCGCCGCGCGGTTCGACCTGGTGGCCATTCACGAGCCCATCGCCATGCTGCGCGATTACCCGGAAACCAAGACGCGGACCCCGAGCGATCGCCGGTTTTTGGAGCTGATCCAAATCGCCCGGGAACACCAGGGCGTGTGGGACCGCAACGTCCTGGTGTTCTGGCTCCTTTACCCAATCGTCCGGTGCCGCCGCGCCACGCAATGGCGGTGGCTGGACACGCTGGATCATTGGGTGCGCCGCGCCCTGGGACGGATCGTCAGCGAGAACACCTACATGGCGCATTCTTTCCGATGAACCCGCCCGTGTCTGGCTCCCCACTTTCCCCGGATCCGCGTCCCGTGGTTTTTTCATTCCGCGGCGGACGCGCGGCGCTCGTCGCCGAGGTGGCGGCGGATCTTTCCCCCGACGAGTTCCTTTACGGGCTGCCGGCCGTGCGGGAGGTTTTTCCCAACGCGCAGGCGGTGGAGCCCAACGACGTGCCCGGCTGGTTGAAGGCGTTGCTGCGTCCCCTGGAAAAAGCCACGGCGCGGTTGGGGTATCCGCTTTTTTTCGCGGCGCCGTTGGGTCATTGGAGGCAGTTGCGCGCGGCGCGTGCGCTGGTGGGCACGACGGATTCCACCGGGATCCCGCTTCTTTTGCTCAAGCGGCTGGGGCTTCTTCCCGGGGCGGTGATCCTGATCACCCAGGGGTTGCACAGCGCCGAACGGGATTTCGCGCATCTGCCCTGGAGCGGCTGGCTCAAGAAACAGCTCGGTGCCTGCGTGGCCCGGGCGGCGTCTCTGGTGACCCTCGGCGAGGGCGATTCCCGGGCGGTGCGCCAGGCGTTTGAGGCCACCGGGTTGCCCGAGGTCGTGATTCTGCATTTTGGGATCGATCACCGCTTCTGGCGTCCGTCGGTTTCCGGGCCGGTCGAGGATTACGTCTTGAGCGTGGGCAGCGATCGGATGCGCGATTATCCCACCCTGCTGCGCGGGATTGGCCAGACGCCTTTGCGGATTGTGACCCGGATGGCGTTGCCCCGGGAGTTGCTCGGGCCCGGGGTGCGGGTGGAAAGCGACCTGAGCTGGGCGCAGCTGCGGGAGATCTATCAGAGGGCGCGGTTTGTGGTGACACCCGTGCTCGATCAGCCCCGGGATTCCGGGCACAGCGCCACGTTGCAGGCGATGGCCTGCGGCAAGGCGGTGATTCTGTCCGACACCGCGGGGTTGTGGGATCGCGAGCAGATGCGCCACGGGGAGACGTGTTACCTGGTGCGGCCGGGCGATCCGGAGGCGATGCGGGAGGCGATCGAGTATCTCTGGGCGCATCCGGAGGAGGCGACGCGGATCGGGCGCAACGCGCGGCTTTTGGTGGAGACCCGCGCGACAAGCGAGCAGTTCGGGCGCGACCTGGCCGGGGTGATTGGGCGGTGGGTGGTCTGAACGCCGGGCAAGCTGGCGGGTAGCCGCAATTTTTCTTGGCTCCGGGGAGGCGGAGGATGGGGATGAGTGGCGGAAGCAGGCGGGACGCCTGCGGTCCCAGGAAGACCCGATCGACGCGCTGCCTCCGTTTGGATGATCGACAGGCGCGGGTGGCTGGGGAAGGATTTGGGACGGTCATGCTCTGTATCCTTGTCTCCGTTTATCATCCCTACCGGTGGGTCGCCCCACTGACCGCGCGGCTTATCGAGGAGTTCTGGCCGGATCATCCGCCTGTGTTTTTCTGCGGGCTGACCTCCGAGGAAGCCGGCGACCTGCCCCATGTGCCTTGCCGGGAGGAAGCGCATCCGCGGAGCTGGGCGGGTTTTGTGAAGGACGCGTGCGCCGAGCTGCGGGGCAGGGGGTACACGCAGTGTTATTTCCTCGGGGAAGACCACGCGCCGCTGGCGCCCTGCGATTCGGGTTATCTGCTGGGGACGTTGCCCCGGCTGCTGGAGGAGTTGGGCGGTGTTTACGCGGGTTTGATGGGGTGGGACAACCGGCGATACACGACTCGGGCGCCGGTTTTGGGCAAGGAACACGGCCGCATGATGCATCTCACCGTGCCGGAGGCGCCCCGGTTTCATTTGCATCCCTCGTTGTGGCGGCTGGAAGTGCTGGAGGCTTGCGCGCAGCTGGTCACGCGGGGCCCGAAACACACGCCGTGGCAGTTCGAGAAGGTCTGCGACCGGCCCGATGCCGATCTGCCCGAGGAATGGAAACGCGGCTGTTACCAGATCTGTGCCGACGCCCTGATTCCGGCGCCCGGCTGGAGGAAAGCCGGGCGGGCCGTGGAGCGGTTTGTTTTCCACCGGCTCATGGCGCTTTATCCCGTCGCCCGCAAACTGGACAAAGGCCCCGAGTTTTGGGACGCGGTCGGATTCGACGACTTTTTCTACCCCGGCCCGTATCCGATGTTTTACTCGGGTGTCATGTCCCGGGGGCGACTCAACCCGTTTCTAAGGCGTTGGTTGGGCCGGCGAGTGGATCCGCATCCTTTGCTGGTGGAGGTGATGCGGGTGAGTGATGAGATGGCGGGCAAAGTGGCACAGCCATCTTGGCTGTGACTTTAACAGGTCACAGGCTGGAAGCCTGTGCCACCTTGAAAACAGCGGCAGCCTTTACAAGCCGTCCCCGGCGATGGTTGTCTGGGGGTTTTATGCAAACGCGCACAGTCCTCCGATCCCCGCTACGGCGGGACTCCTGGGAGCCCCGGGGTTTTATCTTTAAAAAAGAAGGCAGAACCCCCTTTCGAGGAGACGCTTGCGTATGAACAGCACCCTGATGTGGCACTTCGTCAAGTGGCACAAGATCATTGGCGACAGGTTGGCGGACTGGTTTTTAAGGAAGCCGTTGCCGGAGCCCAGCGCGCGGGACAAAGAACTTGAAAAGCAGTTGCGCGAGGAACTCACCCGCCCCTCGGCCGTGGCCACGCTGCCCATCTGGGTGGCGTTTCGTGAGCAGGTCCGACGCGACTTTGATGCGTATGATCCCCGCACGTTTCTGCGTTGGTCCATCGTGCGGCATTCGATGTGTCTGACCAATTCGGGCGCCGTGGTGCCCGAATACTTCGCCCTCCGGAACAGCCCGCAATGGCCCCGGTACCAGCCGGCCGTGGAGGATTCCCGGGTGGGCGATCCCGTTCCCTTCATTTATTACCCGCGCTCCAACGGCAACCTCCTGCATCATTGTTATCACCTGATGCGTTTTGAGGAGCTCACCGGGACCGATCTCTCGACGATGGAGGTGATCGTCGAGTTCGGCGGCGGCTACGGCAACATGTGCGCGCTGTTGCATCGGCTCGGGTTCAAGGGCCGTTATTTCATCTATGATCTGCCCGAGTTTACCGCCCTTCAGCGGTACTACCTCGCAAGCCTCGGTCTCCCCCTGCACACCGATGGCAGCACCGCCCCGGGGATCACGCTCTCCAGCGACTTGGAGGAGTTGCAGGCTGCATTGAGCACGGTGTCCGATCAGGCCCGGCGCGGTTTTATCGCCACGTGGTCCCTCTCGGAGTCGCCTTTCGAATTGCGCGAACGGTTCCTGCCGTTGGTGGAGTCTTTTGATGCGCTGCTCCTCGCTTTCCAAGGCGGGTTTTATGGCGTGGATAACTCGGAGTATTTCGACAAGTTCAGCGTCCGCACCCAGGACCGGATCCAATGGACCAAGCAGCATCTCTCGCAGTCGCCCGGGAACTATTACCTCTTCGGGAAACGCACATGCCGCTAGCCGTTTTGTTTCCGCCGTTGTCCGGCCAGACGTCGGAAACGCGGGGCCGCATCTTGGAGGGCCGGTAGCCGGTGTCGGCCAAACAGATCGTCGGTCTGGTTCTGGTCCGGAACGAGGACATCCATGTGGGCCGCGCGGTCGCCAACATCACGGCGTTCTGCGACCGGATCCTCCTGGCGGATCACCGCTCCGAGGATGGAACCCCGGCGATTCTGGCGGACCTGGCGGCGCGGTATCCCCACGTGGAACTCCATCCGGTGGCGCACCCGCGCGAGTCGCACGCCCTAGTCAGCGGATACGCGGGAAGTGACACCTGGGTTTTTGCAGTGGATGGCGACGAGATTTATGATCCCGCAGGGCTCGCCGAGTTGCGGACGCGGATTTTGGCCGGGGTGTATGACCGCTGGTGGATGATTTTCGGAAACGTGCTCAACTGCGACTGGGTGGACGCCGCCGGGGGCGGGGCGGCCGGATATCTGGCGCCGCCCTGCCGGAGCATCACCAAACTCTACAACTTTTCGCTGATCCAGGCCTGGGACGGAGACACCCCGGAGCGGCTGCACGGGGGTAGGATCACTTTTAAGGAAGGGTTTGACGCCTCCCTGCGGTTGAACCTCCACGAGCAGACCTCCTGGGAGGAGTCGGTGTTCCGCTGTTTGCACACCTGTTTTGTCCGGCGCAGCAGCGCCGAGCCGGCCGTGGAAAATGCCGGCGCCGACGGCGCGCCTCCCGCCCGGGAAAACATCATGGATCTCCACAAATACTCGCTGACGGCGTGGTTCCGTCGGTTCTATGCCAGGCTCACCGGCCGCGCCGCGGTCTCGGTGTGGAAGCTGGAACGTTACCGGCGCGGTCCGCAGGTCCGTGTGGATGCGGCCTCTTTTTTCCGATGAACCTTCGGTCTTGGAACATCACCCCCCGCGTTTCAGCGGCTGGCTCTCCGGCGCGGGTCGGTTCATAAGGGAGCCTGACCTTGAACCCGATCCCCTTGATCCCGCCTGTGAAACGTATTTTTGACCGAATCCGATGCGCCCGCGAGCTGGCGCGTGTCCGGCCGCCCGTACAACCGGTGGGGCGCGTGGCCATCAGCATGCGGCCGATTTTCGCATCCTGGGGCGGCGGCAACCAGTGGCTGCTGCAGATGACGCGCAGCCTTGCATACAGCGGTTACGCGGTGCGCTTCGATCTGCGCGAGGAGGTGGACGCCATTTTCATCAACCACTCCGGGCTCAACGACGACATGACCTTCGGGGTGGATGAAATCGCCGCGTTCAAACGCCGGTATCCGCGGGTCCGCGTCATCCATCGCGTCAACGACAACGACATCCGCAAGGAAACCGATCGGATGGACGCGTTGCTGGCCCGGTTCAACGCCGTGGCCGATTACACGGTGTTCATCTCCGATTGGCTTCGCGATTATCACGCCGCCCGCTGGTTTGACCCGGCCCGGCCGCATTGCACCATCCTCAACGGTGCCGACCCGAGCGTGTTTCATCCCGTGGGCAGCCGCGACTGGCCCGGGACCGCCCCCGGGACGCCCCTGCGCCTGGTGACCCATCATTGGTCGGCCAACCCGAAGAAAGGTTTTCCCCAGTACGCCGAGCTCGACGCGCTCATCGCCGGGGGCGAACTGCCCGGGGTCGAGCTCTGGGTGATCGGCCGGTGGCCGAGCGATTTGAAGTGGAAAGCGGCACGGACATTTCCGCCGGATCACGGGGCGGGCCTGGCGGGGTTACTGAGGCAATGCCACGGGTACATCACCGCCTCGTTGCACGAGCCCGGCGGGATGCATTTCATCGAAGGCCTCCAGTGCGGGCTCCCGCTGCTCTACCACCTGGACGGTGGCGGCATCGTGGAGCTGGGGGAAAAGTTCGGGGTGGGTTTCCGGGACGACCTGCTCGGCGGCGTCCGCCAGTGGAAGGATGCGTATGCCGGGCTGCGGCAACGCGTGCTCAACGATCCGCCGTCCGGCGCCCGGATGTGCACGGACTACCGCGAGGTGCTGCAGCGCGAGATCGTCAACGCCCGGAAATGAGTCGGCCTTGGTTCAAATGTCCTCACGCGCCGAGATGAAACGCCCCATCCTCTTTTTCAAAACCGGCGCGTTTTCGCACATCAACGAGAACGTCCGATTGGAGCTGGAGCGCGCGTTTCCTGAACACGGCGTGCGGGTCATCGACGTGCTCAGCGACATCCTCCGGGCCCGGCCGTGGGCGGTCGCCCGGGCGCTCCTGGACGTGGTGCGGATCTATCCCCGGGAGATTTTTTTGAACCGGCGCAAACCCCTCGATTATCTGCTGCGCACGCCTGCGGCTTTTCGGGTCATCCAGCGGTGGGTGGAAAAAAACGTGGACCCGGCCGAAACCCCGTGGACGTTCCAAACGCAGTCCCTCTTCGACGCGCACCGGGAAGGGGTGGCGCATTTTGTTTACACGGACCACACCTGCGCGGCGAACCTGCGGTATGGGAGGCCGGTGAGCCCTGAGCTGCTCGATCCGCGTTGGCTGGCGGTGGAACGGACCATCTACCAGGCGGCCGACCGCACATTCACCACCAGCCGGTTCGCCGCGGATTCCCTGGTGGAAGATCACGGGATGGATCCGAGTCGGGCGGTTTGTGTGTATTCGGGCACGAACGCCGGGCACGAGCGGGCCGCGGAAACCACGGGGTTCCACAGCCGGGTGCTTTTTGTCGGGATCGACTGGGAACGCAAGGGCGGCCCGGATCTGCTCCGGGCGTTTGACCGGGTCCTGGAAGCCCATCCCCAAGCCCGGTTACGGATTTTGGGGTGCGCCCCCCGGGTGACCTCCCCGAGGATCGAGGTGCTCGGGCGGGTGCCGCTGGAGGAGGTGGGACGGCACTTCGCGGAGTCCGACGTCTTCTGTCTGCCCAGCTATTTTGAGCCGTCAGCCACGGTTTTCGCCGAGGCCATGCACCACGGGCTGCCCGTGGTGAGCACGTTCGGCGGCGGCACACCCGACCGGGTGCTCGACGGCGAGACCGGTTACCTCGTGCGTGCGGGCGACGTCGAGTCCCTCGCGGAGGCGCTTCTGCGGCTGCTCCAAAACCCGGACCGCGCCCGGGCCATGGGGCAGGCCGGGTTGCGCCTGGCGCGGGACCGGTTTTCGTGGCCCGTTGTGGTGGATCGGATGGCGGCGGAAATTCGCGTTGTGCTGGATCGAAGAGGTGCGATGGAAAGTGCGACGGAGGCCAGGCGCGGCGCCGTTGCCGGTATGCGAGAGGGGGGGCGCTGATGGCTGTGCGTCGCGTGCATCTGACGGCGGGAGACGAGTCGGGCTGGGCCATCGACGAGGATCTGCGGCTCCTGCAGAATTCGCTGTCTGGCGTTTGCCAGCTCAGTTCGCTGGCGCGCGCGGAAGCGGTGCACTCCGTTTGGTGGGCGAAACTTCTGCAATATCGGCTGGGCGAGTTTGGCCGACGCCACGTGCTCTGTTACGCCGATAACGCCCCGTTTTATTACGTCACCGAACCCGATTTTCTCAAAGCCTGCGCCCTGGTGACCCAATGGATCGGGCGGTCCGGGGAGGCGATCGCCCAGTTCACCGCGCTGGGGCTGGAAAGCCGGTTTGCCCCCTACACTTTCGACCCCGACGTCTTTCATCCGTTGCCGAAGGAGCATCCCGAGGTCCGCGAATGGATCCAAAAATGGCGGATCCCGACGGACCGCTATTTGATCGCGAACTTCCACCGGGACACCGAGGGCGGGAATCTCAACGCGCCCAAGCTCCAGAAAGGGCCCGACGCGTTTCTGGAAACCGTGGCCTGGGTTCATGAACGCGGGGTGCCGGTCCATGTCCTGCTGGCCGGGCCGCGCCGGTTCTGGCTGCGCCGGCAACTGCGGGAGCGCGGGGTGCCCTTTACCTTTGTGGGGGTGGACACGGGCGACCGGGACGACTTTTCGGTGAACATCCTGCCGCGCCGGGTGCTGAACCTTCTCTACAACATCGCGGATCTTTATTTGATCTCCTCGCGCTGGGAGGGCGGCCCGCACTCGGTGCTGGAGTCCGCCGCGACCCGGTGCAAGGTGTTGAGCACCCCCAACGGCATCGCCCCGGACGTGCTCGCTCCGGAGTGCGTGTTCCGCGACGTGGTGGAGGCCGGCGAAATCATTCAACGCGATGTGTCCGAGCGGTTCCTTGACGCCTCTGTGGAGCTGCATTTTGAGCGAGCCCATGCGCATCACACCGCGCCCGTCCTGCGCCGGCATTTGCTGGAGATTTACGGGGCGCTGGAGCCCGTCCGCACCGGGGTCTCGGCGCTGGTGCAGGGCTTCCGGAGCACGGCGCGGCACACCGCCCATCGCGCCTTGGGCCGGTTCAAAAAACCGGTCTGCGTCCGGGAGATCCTGATCCTGCACAAGCCCGAGCCGGGCACATTTTTCGACGCTTGGCTTGATCAAATCCGCAACGCTTTTCTGGCCCGCAGCTGCGCCGTCTCCCTCAACACCCCGGAGGCAACGCCCGATCTGATCCTCGCGGGAAGGTTGCCTGCGCCCGAGGCATTGTCTAGCGGGGCGTTGTCCGGGGCCGTGCCCGTGATCCGGCTCTTGGACGAGAGCGCCGAGCCTGGCCGGGCTGACGAGGAGTTTGCGCGACTCCATGCGACCGCTCATGGCGCGTTGGTTTCCTCCCTCGCGACGTATCTCGAGTTGCGCTCAAGGAACCTTCTGCCCGCCCGTTCGATTGTGCTTGGACCGGTTCCGGCTGAGCCCGGTGAGAAACTTGGCTTTGAGGGGGAGCGCCCGCTCCGGGTCGGAGTGTTGGGAGGTGACCCTGGAGGGATTGTGGTGGATTCGCAGAGGTTTGAGCTGCACGCACTGGCTTCGAGTCCTGAGCCGGAGAGCGTTGACCGTGAGCTTTTGGGAAAAGACGTGTTGCTGGTGTTCCCCGGCCCGGCTTGGGCGGCGGCGGTGATCGACCGGGCGTTGTCCCTGGGAATCCCGGTGGTTTACCCCTCCGCGTCCCACTGGAACTGGCTGGTGTGGTTTGGCGGCCTCGCTTTCGACTCCGAATCGGAGCTGGTGGAGAAGCTGGAGGCGGTCCGTGCCGATTATCCCGTGTTGGCTCGCCTTGCGGTGCCCGGATCCGACGCGGGCTTGGTGGATCGATTGCTGCGCCTGGCTGCGACCTGCAAAGAACTCGTGGAAGGTTGAGCCTGATCCTCTGCGTTCTCGGGAAGTGGTCTGTGGACCAAAGGCCCAACCCATCCCAGCCCGGGCCGCGCCCCGGGAAGGATTGAAAAAAACACGGAGAGCCCTCATCGGGAAGTGAAGTCGCAAGTGTCTCAACGCGTTTTTTTCACCGGTCGCTCCAAGAAATCCGTCCGCCATCCGTGATGCACATCAGCATGCAAGAGCCTCCATCCCCCCCTCCCGATCCCCTGTTTTTGGAAGCCACGCTGGCGCGGTTTGAAAAGCCGCTGCTGAACTACTGCCTGGGGATTGTGGAGGACCTGCACCAGGCCCGTGACATCGTGCAGGAAACCTTCATCAAACTGGCTCAGAACCTTGCCACCGTGGATCGCACTCGGGTTGCCCCGTGGCTGTTCACCGTCTGCCGCAACCGCGCCCTCGACCACGTGCGCAAACACCGAAACGTCATTCCCATGGAAACAGAAGCATTCGAACACGAGCCGGCCACGGCACCCGACCCGGCTGTCGTCATGGAGCAGCGTGAAACCGCGCATCTCATCCGGCATTGGATCGGGCTGCTGCCGGAAAAACAGAGGGAAGCCGTCCGCCTGAAATTCGAGGCGGGCCTCAGCTACCAGGAAATCTCCGAAGCCCTGCAAACCAGCCCGGGCAACGTGGGCACCCTCATCCATCTCGGAGTCCAAGCGCTCCGGCAACGCTGGGCTCAACAGAATCCATCTCCTCGCCTTTAATCTTATGAACCCCAAACTCACGGCATACGCCCTCAAAGAACTCTCCGCGGAGGAAGCCGCCGCTCTCAGAGCGCAGCTGGCGACGGATCCGGCTTTGAACCGGGAGGCCGCGGAAATCGAATCGTTCTGCGCCCTGCTTCAAAGCGAGCTCAGCCCGCAGGAAGCCGTCACCTTGACTCCGCAGCAGCGCGAATCGGTTCAGGCCGCATTCCAAGAACCCCCTCCGCCGATCCGTCCCGCGGCTTTTTGGCGGCATCGTGCTCTTCTGGGGGCCGCGTCGCTGGCGGCCTGTCTGGCCATTGCGGGGCTGCTTCAGACCCCGCCTCAGGCAACCCGGCTGGACGAACGGCCGACCGACCCTAGCACTCGGGGAAATGGCCCGGCAGCCACAGAAAAAACGTTGGGCCTCTTCCAAGAACGTGGCAGCCAGGCGACGATCCCAGTTGAAATTGCCTCGGTTTCCGAGCTGCCCACCCCAGGGGATCGGTCCGTCGACGCCCCGCGCCTTGGGGATCTGCCACGCCACCAGAGCGTTGCCAAAATGGAGACGAGCAATTTCGCTTTCCGTGCTGCTCCACTTTCAGAGCGAAGGAACGCCGCGAGCCCTCCACCCGACGCCGCGGCGCAGCCCGCTGGGCTATTGGCTCAAATGCCCGAGGCGCAGATATCGAATTCCGGGGGGGAGAAATTGCCGCGGGATCTCGCGGATCGCTCCCGGGAAGAACCGGCCGAATCCCTGCGGAAATGGTCGATCCAGCCCGGACAAATCGCGGCCTCGGCCGACAGCTATCGTCCGATCGAGGAGAACCCCTTTGTCGAGGTTGCCCGGGAGCCGGTGTCTACGTTTTCGAGCGACGTGGATACCGCCTCTTATTCCCTCGTGCGCCGGATGCTCAACGAACAGACGCGGCCGCATCCGGATGCGGTTCGGATCGAGGAGTTGGTGAACTATTTTCCCTACTCCTACCCGGCGCCTTTGGACGGCAAACCCCTGGCTGTGCAGGCGGACCTCGCGGAGGCGCCCTGGCAACCCCTCCATCGGCTGGCCCGGGTGGCACTCAAAGCCCGGGAAATCCCGCGGGACAAACGCAGCCCCGCCAACCTCGTTTTTCTCATCGACGTCTCCGGCAGCATGAGCCCGGCGGATCGGCTGCCGTTGATCCAGCAAAGCCTTCGGCTCCTGGTGGAACAACTCGGGGAAAAGGACCGGGTGGCGGTGGTGACCTACGCGGGGAACTGCCAGGTCGCACTGGAAAGCACCTCGTGCGCGGAGAAAGAGCGGATCCTCCAAGCCATCGACGGCCTGAGGGCGGGCGGCGCCACCCACGGGGCAAGCGGGATCCGGCTCGCCTACGAACAGGCGGCGCTGCATTTCAAAAAGGAACACGTCAACCGGGTGATCCTGTGCACGGATGGCGATTTCAACGTCGGAACCCGCTCGGTGGACGAGCTGGAGGCGTTGGTTGCGGAAAAGGCCGGAACCGGCGTGTTCCTGAGCATCCTGGGGGTCGGCACCGGCAACCTGGGGGATCATCGGATGATGGCCATGGCCAACCGCGGCAACGGCAATTACGCCTATCTCGATTCGCTCAGTGAAGCCCGCAAAGTCTTGCTGGATCAAATGACCGGCACCGTGGTGGCCGTCGCCAAGGACGTGAAGATCCAGGTGGAATTTAACCCGGCCCAAGTCGCCGCTTATCGCCTCATCGGATACGAAAAGCGCCGACTCGAAGCGCGCGACTTTAACAACGACCAGAAGGACGCCGGGGACATGGGCGCCGGCCACACCGTGACGGCTCTCTATGAAATCGTGCCGGCGAAACTCCGCTACCCGAACGGGCGTCCGGCTGTGGATCCCCTCAAATACGCCCAGCCCGCGACTGAGCCTGCCAAGGACGCCACCCCGGGAACCACTTCCGGCGAGGTCATGACCGTGAAGGTCCGTTACAAACTGCCGGAGGCGGACACCAGTGCGCTCCTGGAGGTGCCCGTGGCGGATCCTGGGAAATCCCTGGAGCAACAGGGGCCGGATTTCCAGTTTGCCGCCGGAGTAGCCGGGTTTGGGATGCTGCTGCGGGCGTCGCCCAGTGCCAAGGATTTGTCTTGGGAGACCGTCCGCGCCCTGGTGACCCGGGGCAAAGGAGAGGATCCGCTCGGATACCGGGGCGAATTCATTCAACTCGTTGAGAAAGCCCGGGGCGTTTCATTGCAGAAACGCTGATGGGAGCAGCCTCCGGAGGATCCCAGTCAATCGGACGCAAGGAACTCAACCTGAACACCGAAGCTCCAGCGGATTTACAGAGAGGCCGGAAGTGAAAGGTCCTGGCGTTCCGTGATTTAAAAACTCCCCGCGCTGCCGCTTGAAACGAATCTTTCTCTGTCACTCCGGAGTTCATTCCCAAGAGCCTCTCTCGCATCGAGTTTCTCCGGTTGTGGGCGAGGTGCAGCCCTCCCCGCCTCCGCCCCGATGCCTCCAAAAGCCAGGCTCTCCCTAGGGGGGGCCGATTTCGATCATGCGAACCGCGGCACGATCTCCGGGCTGCGCGTGAACTTCGGTTCTCCGGTGGAACCGCCCCCACCCCTGCCGCGGCTCCCGGATCGTGTTCCCGAGTGGGGCGGCACGATCCGGGCCGGTAAGCCGGGTTACTTCGTCATCGGATGGTCTTTGAGCAACTCCTCGACGGTGAAGAACTGGGTGCGTCCTGGGTAAGCCACCCGGATTTTCTGGACCTGGGCGGCGGTGACAGGCTCGGCCCGATTGCCGAAGCTGTTGCGGACAAACGTCAGTACGGCCGCCATCTCGGTGTCGTTGAGCATCCCGCCAAAAGGCGTCATGGGCACTTGGCCATCGTATTTTTTGCCGTTCAACTCGAGCGGCCCCATGAGGCCGTACATCGCCAGCTTGATGAGCCGGTCGGAATCGCCCGACACCCAAGCGCTGTTCTCCAGGGAAGGGAAGGCCGGGTCGAGCCCTTTGCCGTTGGGCTGATGGCAGGTGACACAGTGGCCTTCACGGAAATACACTTGCTGGCCAGCCAGATACTGTTTTTTGGCGTCCGCGCTCAGATACGCCGGGGCCGCCAGTTCGGGATGTTCGGGGCCTTCCTTGCCCACCACGCCCGCCAGCCTGTCCGCCGCAGTTTTGGCAGGGGCTTGGCTCCACTTGTCCAGAGGCAGTGCGGCAGCGGTCGCGACGATCTTTTGTGCCCCGGCGTTCTCCGCCTCGGGCAACCAGGACGCGGCGATAATCGCTTCCAGACGCACCCGGCCGTGTTCGTCGGTGGCGGCTTTCTCCAGTAGCGCGGCGTGATCGGCCACGCGATGGGTGTTGTAACGCAGCACCCGGACCGCGGCGCAACGCGCCCGGAAATCCTTGGCCTGCAGCAGCTGGCGCAGGAGGGTTTCATCGGCCTGGTTGAGGCCCCAAGTGGTCCAGAGAGCCTCCAGCACGGAGTGCTCGTATTCGGGGTCGTTCTTGTCCAACCCGGCCACCCAGGATTTCAGAGCGGGCAGGATCTCGCTGGCGGGACGGCCGCGCAGTTCGCGCCGGGTCCGGTAACGGGTGCGCAGCTCGGGTGCCTTGAGGTTCTCGAGCAGCGTGGCGACGCTCGCCCCGGCGATCTGCGCCGGCTTGAGGAGCGGGCGCGACGGATAGGTGATCCGGTAGATCCGGCCATGGACATGGTCCCGGAGCGGGTCCCGCGCGTTGTGCTGCATGTGGCCGATGAGCGGGTTGTGCCAGTCGATGAAGTAGAGCGAGCCATCGGGGGCGAACTCGAGGTCGACCGGGCGGAAGTTGCCGTCGGAACTCTTGAGCAGATCATGGCGGAACGTGGTTTTCCAGCCAGTACCTTCGTCGACAATCTGGTGCTGTTTGATGCCCAGGAACCCGATGGCGTTACAGAGAATGATGTCGCCCTGGACTTCGTCTGGGAAATGCCGGGAAGAGACAATTTCCAAGCCGGAGGTGGGGCGCACCTTCTGCCCCTCGGGGATGAGGTCGAGGGTGGCGGGGGTTTTGCTGCCGAACGTGGGTTTCACAGAGACCGGCAGCATCCAGTTCAAGGTGGGGCCGGAGGTGTGCAGGAAGAAATCCTGGCCCCATTTATCGAATGCGAACCCCCAGGGGTTGGGGATGGAGAGCTGGGCAGTGCGCTCGAGATGACCGCGCTGCGGGCTGTACCGGAAGAACCCGCCGTCTACGCAGCGAACGGGTCCGTAAGGCGTCTCGACGTTGGAATGCAGGAACACGCCTTCGCAGAGCATAAACGCGCCGCTCGGGTCGGCCGTGTAAGCGCTGATGGCGTGGTGGGTGTCGTGGCTGTCGAACCCGCCCAGCACAATCTCTGTGCGGTCGGCTTTGTCGTCGCCGTTCGTGTCGCGCAGCAGGACGAGGTTCGGTTCCTGGGAGACGTAAACGCCCTCCGGCACCAGCTCAAACCCGATGGGCAGATGCAGTTTGTCCGCGAACACGGTTTCTTTGTCGGCTTTGCCATCGCCGTTGGTGTCCTCGTAGATGAGGATCTTGTCGTTGGGCAGGGCGTCTCCGGGTCGGTAATGCGGGTAGGTGGGCGTGACGGCCACCCAGAGCCGGCCCTTGTTGTCGAAAGAGATCTGGATCGGGTTCGCCAGGTTGTTGAACTCTTTCTCGCTGGCAAAAAGCTCCACCTTGTAGCCCTCGGGCACGGTCAGACTTTTGACGGCTTCTTCGCCGTAAAGAAACTGGTCGCTGCCGTTCTTGACGCTGGGCTGGTAGTTGGTCGGCACCGGCGGCAGGACGTGGGTTTTGCTGTCGTCGACGGTGAGATCCGCTTTTTTGCCCGAGGCCAGCGCGTGGATGAGCTCGTCCCGGAGTGCGGCCATTTCCCGGGATTTTTTGACTTCATCGGGATAATTCTGGGAGCCGAACGGGTTGTAACGCTGACCGTGGGTGTGGACGCCGTTGAGCAGGTGGTAGTCGTTGTTCCAGAACCAGTCCTTCTGCTTAACCGCCTCGTGCACCTTGGCCGGGTCGGCCTTGGAAACCCGGGTTTGTTTGCCGTAGAGACCGTCAGCCAGGACTTCCGCGAGGCGTTTGTAGCCTTCGTCGTTGGGAATGAATCCGCCCGTGGTGAGGGGCTCCGGTGAAGCCGCGTAGAGCGCTTTGCTGGGGTTGAAAAGGTCGATGAACGTGACCCCGTGTTTCTTGGCCACGGACTGGACCGCCTCGGTGTAGAGGGCCAGATTTGCGTTCTCTTGCTCGCCGTTGGGCAAGTCGCGTTGGGTGGACAGGTCTTCGAATGCGATGGGCGACACCAGCACCACGCGCGGCGCCGCTTTCCCGTTGTAGGCCTTGCTCAGGGTATGCTGCACCCAGGCGTCGAGTTCCGCCTCAAAGTTCGCCACCCGGTTCGGCCCGTCAAATGACTCGTTGTAGCCGAAGAACCCCACCACGGTGTCCGCCTTCAGAAAGGCCAGCCACTCGTCCGGCATCGGAAAGAAGCCCTTGCCCCGGTGCACATTGAGTTCCGGGTGGAACTTGTCGGCCCCGGGGAACGCCCATTGCGTGGCCCGCGAGGGATGCGGCCGGAACCCGGGGGTGTCGCCCACATGCCCCATGTTCCGCAGGAAAAGTCCGCTCTCCGGGTAGCGCAAATGCAGCTCGGTCTCCAAGCGGCTGTAATAAACGTCGCGTTCGGCCAGGCCGTTGCCGATGAAAACGATCCGCTCCCCTTTCTCAGGCGCTGCAACCCCCTGCGGGCGTTTGGCTGTCGCGGCCCCCGGGACGGGCATGAGCGCGTGTGGCGCGTTCTCCGGCGCGGTGTTCATGGTTTGCGCCAGCAGCGATACGGGGAGCCCGGCAAAAGCGGCGAGCGTGAGGAGATGTTTGTGGATGAGGATCATTGGGAAAGGGAATGGATGGGACAGCAGGGGGGGTAAACGGCAGGAAGAGGGCTGCGGAATCGCGCGGGGGGAGGGGTGGATTTAAAAACCTTGGCCATCCGGCCTCGTAAGATCCACCCCGTTTTCAGAGGGTGATCCCGGCTGCCCCCAACCGTTTTTCCCCAGAGAAAAGAGCGCTGCGCCGCGGCAGCCATACCCGCGACTGAGGATCTTAGCCCGTATCGGGAGCCCCTCTTCGGAGCGGGTTCCCTCGTCTCCGGAATGAGAACCGACGGGTTTGCCTCGGACCGCCCCGGGTTGCGCAGTGCGGGTGCCGCTGGGATGGGCGGCTTGGATGAGCGGCGCGGCGCCGGTGAGCAGCGCCCCGGCGAGGAGGAGGTGGGGGAGTTTCATGAGGGGGACACTTCGCACGTGCCATACCATCCCGCGCCATCCGAAGAAACCGGACAGGTTTTTTTCAAAAAAAATGCGCGGGTCTGGAACGGATACCGGGACCGCTCTAAAGATCGCCCCGGCAACCGATGGTCCCGGCGCTTTTTTCTGACTCCCGGGACTTTAGCCTGCGGGAAAAGCCTGGGCCCTCGATTCCGCAAGTTTTTTCCCGGGTTGAAGCCTCATGAACACCCACTCCTGGAGCACAAGGAAAGGCCCCGGGATACGCGGCCGGTTCCGGACGAGTTGGGGTGGCGACTGGCACTGGGCGTGCTCCGGAGCGGGGGAACTGCGTTGCCCCGTCTGTGGGTCTCCGCGAGCGGCGCCAAGTTTGGCTGCCCCGTCTCACGTACGCCCTGTCAACTCCGTCATTCGAACGCCGACACTCCAGAGAAAGAACCTCCTCCCGCGGACGAGCGGAGACGCTTTGAATTATATTAAACCTCTGAACACCAGTGACTTGTGCTCTCCGCGCTTCCGTGCGTCCCGAAGGCACGTCGGTTTTTAGGCAAAAAAGTTCGGTCACTTTTACCGTTTCCCGACATACGCCTTCAGATGGATGCGTTTCACCCCCCTTTGACCCGTGAGCCCCGCCATGAGGAATTCGTGGCTCTGCTTACGGGGTCTCATGGAAAGCTGCTCGGCTACCTACTGTCGCTGCTGGGCAGGTGGCACGACGCAGAGGATGTCCTGCAGCGGGCCAGCTTGCTGATGTGGCAGAAGTTCGATGCGTTTGAGTGCGGAAGCGATTTTGTGGCCTGGGCCAGCACGATCTGTTTTTACGAGGCCCGCAATTTCCAGCGGCTGTCGGCTCGTTCGCCGTTGGCATGGGATGCCGACCTGCTGGAGACTTTGGCGGAGGAACGTCTGGCGGATCTCGCTCAGCAGGAGCGCCGGATGGTCGCTTTGGAGGGGTGCCTGCGCAAGCTGCCCCGGGACCAGCGCGAAGTGCTCAGGGCGGCCTATACGGCGCACGGGGCGATCATCGAACTCGCCGGACAGGTCAACCGTGCCCCGCGCACCCTTTACAACAAACTCCAGCATCCGCGCCGTGCTCTCGCCGAGTGCGTACTGCGCCAACTCCGGGAGAACCGCGCATGACACCCGACCAGCGAAAACAGCTCCTCGACCTCTTTGGGGCCGCCTCCGGCGACGCGTTTACAGAGAACCAACACGCGCAGCTCCAAAACGCCCTCCGCTCCAGCGCCGACGCCCGCGCCCTGTGGTTTCTTCATCAGGACGTGG
Source organism: Verrucomicrobiia bacterium (assembly GCA_040374425.1). Classification (GTDB taxonomy): domain Bacteria; phylum Verrucomicrobiota; class Verrucomicrobiia; order Chthoniobacterales; family Chthoniobacteraceae; genus CAIURC01. The sequence continues at coordinate 19,419 of JBEIUI010000025.1, forward strand.
AACTGGGGCTGCGCACCCAGCTCCATGCCGAGCCGATCTCCAAGCTCCCTCTCTGGTTCCGATGGCGTCCCATCTCAGCTGCCGCTGCCGGGCTCATGCTCGGGCTTTTCGGGAGTTCAGCGTTGTTTGCCCATCTCAGCCCGGGGCCGATCAAGGTGATCCCGCTCCTCCGGGACGGGTTCGATTCCGGGCCGGCTCCGCGCGTGGAGGGGATGCCGAATCAGCCGGGGTTTTGGGGAGGAGATTTCACGCGCACCACAGGCCCGGTGCCGGGTGTGAACCCCCTCAGCGGGGGGCACATGCTCCAGTTTCTGCGGGCTGATTACGAGGGATACGCCGGCCCACCCGCTTACAACAGTGACCTGCATCGTCTGGTCGATCTGCGCGGCCTCGCCTCCGAGATCGCGGATGGAAAAGCCTGGGTGACTCTGGAGGCGAGTTTCTGGAGCGCCCCTGTCGAGGGCCCTTTCCGCTTCGTGTGCGGCGCGGCTTTGCGGTCCCTTTACGATCTGCCGCAGCAGGGCGGTGAAAAGGAAATGTGGGGCCATATTTCCCGGGAAGAACGGGTCCGGGCAAAGGGCGGCACCGATGAGCTCGCCCATTTTAGCCCCGCATCGACCCGCCGCGAAGCCGAGCTGCCCCGGGACGGTTCGCGCTGGCAGAGGCTCCGCACCCAGCTCCAAGTCTCGCCCGGCACCCGCTACGTGCTCCTGAGCCTGCACGTCAGCGAAGCCAACGCGCTCCGTGAAAAAGCCGGCACCCGGGGATTCCAGTTTCCCGGCCAATATGTGGACAACGTGCAGGTCTCCCTCAGCCGGGGCGGGCCACTGCCCTGAGCCCTTTCCTTCAAAAAAAAAATCGCTCCCCCGATGAACTCCCATTTCCCCGCCTGCACATCCTGGGCGTCCGCGCTCGGCGCGCTGCTGTTGCTTTCAGCGCCGGCACCAGCGAACCCGCAATCCGCGCCCGGTCTCGATCCCAAGCACCGCGGATTGCTTGAGACTCACTGCCAGAGCTGCCACGGCCCGGAAAAACAGAAGGGTAGGTTTCGGGTGGACGACCTGCCCGGACCGATCAGCACCGTTGAGCAGGCGGAGAAATGGCAGAAGATCCTGAACGCGCTGAACGCGGGGGAAATGCCGCCCGAAGACGAGAAACAGCCCGACAACAGGGCCAAGGCGGATTTTTTGGAGGACCTGGCCCATGTGATGGTGGCCGCCCGCAAGAGCCTGAGCGATCAACACGGAAAAACGGTGCTGCGGAGGCTCAACCGGCGCGAATACCGCAACACACTGCGGGAGCTTTTGGGGCCGGAGATCGAGGTCAACGAGCTGCCGGCCGACACCCGCCTGGGCGGTTTCGACACGACCGGGACCAGCCTTTTCATGTCCTCCGACCAGTTCGAACAATACGAAGCGCTGGGCCGCGAAGCCTTGGAGGAGGCCTTTGCTTTGCAAACGGCCGCGCCTCTCCAAAAAAAGTTCCGGGTGGAAGCCGAAACCACGCTCGAATCGTTCACCAAAAAAAACCAGTTGGCTCATGAGGATCTCAGTCGGGCAACCGCCTGGGTCAAAGCTGCCAATGAAGCCATCGCCAACCCGGCCAACGCCGGAAAGGTCGCCGAACTGCGCAAGACTCTGCTCACCGATGAAAGTCTCCGGCACGCCTGGGAAAAAATCCCCGGCGCACCTCCCCCGGAGAGATACGGGTTCCCGAACATGGACGTGCAAGTCATTCACGAGCTGGCTGCGAACACCCAGTTTGTGGCGTATGAACATCGCTACCTCCAGATGCCCGGGCTCAAGACCGGGGCCTATCTGACCATCCCCTTTGTCGCTCGCTCCCAGCACGCCAACAACCACATTCCACTGACCATCCCCGCGGACTGGCCCGTCGGCACCTACACCGTGCGCGTCTGCGTCGGGGTCCTCCCGGAAACGCCCCCGGAACGGCGTTTCCTCGAGTTCGGCATTGGGCACAATCCCTTCGGAAAATCCCCCTTTCTGAGCACCCACCACGTCGTCGGGACCGTGGAGAAACCCCAGATCATCGAGACCCTTTACAAGGCCTCCCGCAAACTTCTCCGGGGCCAACGCATCAACCTCTTTGTGCGGGAGCGAGGCGTGGGCGATGCCCTCAGATCCGAGCAATTTTTCCGGGAAACCCGCAAACAGAACGGTATCGGTCCGGACTTGGCGCTCTGGGTGGACTGGATCGAAATCGAACGCCAGCCCGTGCCTGAGGCGGACACCCCGCCCGGCATCCGAGCACTGCAAGGGGTGCCACTCGATGACAAGGGGGGGCTGTGGCTCCCGAAGTTCTCCGGGCGGCTTTGGAGCGGTTTTCCCTTGAAGCCTTTCGCGGGATCCCGGCGACCGGGGAAGAGATCGACCGTCTGCTCAAAATCTACCAGGCTCGGACTGGCCGGGGCGTTCGGCATTCCGAGGCTCTCAAATCCGCCTTGGTCTCCGTGCTCGCCTCGCCGCGTTTCCTCTACCCGGCCCAACCCGGGCCTGACGAGCAGCGCCGTGTGCTTTCCGGGCTGGAATTGGCCACCCGCCTCTCCTACCTGCTCTGGGGTGCTCCACCGGACGCTCCTCTGCGCGCCGCGGCCACCTCGGGCAAACTCCTGGAGCCCGGCGAACTGGCCGCCCAAACCGATCGCCTCCTCAAGGACCCGCGTTCCGAGGACTTTGTGACCGCGTTTGTGTCTCAATGGCTGCTGCTGGACCGGCTGGATTTCTTTCAGTTCAACCAGAAGCTCTTTCCCCAGTTTGACGACGGCCTGAAGCGGCCGCCCGCGCGGAGGTAACCGAGACCTTCGCGCATCTGCTGGCCACCGACGCGCCTCTCAGTGACCTGCTCAAGGCCGACTACGCCGTGGTGAACGGTCTGCTGGCCCAATACTACGGGTTGGAAGGGGTCCAGGGGGACAGCTTCCGCAAGGTCGCGCTTCCGGCGGGATCCCCGCGCGGGGGGCTCCTGGGAATGGCGGCCATCCTCGCCATGGGCGGCAACGGCGAACGCGCCAACCCCGTGGAACGCGGGGCTTGGGTCCTGCGGAAACTCCTCAACGATCCCCCGCCGCCGGCTCCTGCCAACGTGCCGGAAATCACGCGGCTGGCCGGCAAGCTTCTCACCACCCGGGAACGTCTCCAAGCCCACCAGGAAGATGCCCAGTGCGCGAGTTGCCACCGCAAAATCGACCCGTTCGGGTTCGGCCTCGAAAATTTCGATGCCGCAGGCCAATGGCGCACCCAAGACAGTTATCAAGCCCTCGGAAAGAACGGGAAACCCGATCCCAATGCCACCAAAACTTGGGCCATTGAACCCGCGGCAACCCTCCACAAGGGGCCGGCATTCAAGGACTACTACGAACTGCGGGACATCCTGCACACCCGCGCCGACGCATTCGCCACCGGGTTCACTTCCGCCCTCATCGAATACGCCCTCGGACGCCCCTGCGGCTTCAGTGATGAGCCCCTCATTGGGCGTATCCTTCAGCAGGCCCGCTCCAAAGGATTCGCCCCCCGCGATTTCCTGCACGCCCTGATCCAAAGCCCCGAATTTCAATCCAAATAACCCGCCCTCCATGAACCCCTCCCATCCTCGCCGCCAGTTCCTACAAACCGCCACCGCCCTGGTCGCCCTGCCCTTCCTCGAATCCTTGGGCTTTAAACGCTTCGCTTCCGCCGCGGAACCGGCCGCTCTGGTCCGGCCCAAGAGGCTGATCTTCATCGGCTTCGGTTGGGGTGTGACCGAGGAATCCTGGTATCCCAAAGCCTCGGAGACAGGGGCGGAGTATGTGCTTCCACCGGGGCTCAAGCCATTGGAGCGGCACAAGGCCGACTTCAGCGTGGTGCAGGGGCTGAACAACAAATACAGCCACGACGGGCATTCCGGGAGTACCTTCTGGCTGACTGGCGCCAACCAGTTCGGCGAGCCCGGCCAGAGTTTCCACAACAGCGTTTCCGCCGACCAAGTCGCGGCCCGCCACCTGAGCGACGACACCCGGTTTGCTGCCGTCTCGCTCGATTGCGGAGCGGCGGCGGCCAATTCCGGACACGGCCAGGGGCTTTCCCTCTCCTGGGATGTGCGCGGCAAACCCATCGGCGGCCCGCGCAACCCGGTGGAGGCGTTCCAGAGGCTCTTTGTCAAAGACCACACGCCTGTGGAAGAGCGCCGGGTGTTATTGGCCGAACGGCGCAGCGTGCTCGACCACGCGCTTGAATCCGCTCGCGATCTCCAACGGGGCTTGAGCAAGGCTGACTGCGCAAAACTCGACGAGTATTTCCAAGGGATCCGCGACATCGAAACGCGCCTGAGCCGGGACGAAAAATGGCTGGGGGTTCCGCAGCCGGAGGCGCCCGTCGCGGAGCCCAAGCCGGGGCTTGCCGGATTCGAGGAGATCAAACTGATGTATGACCTCATGGTGGCGGCGTTGCAGACCGACAGCACGCGCGTGCTGACTTATCGCCAGCCGGTGAGCACCCTGCTCACCAGCCTCGACATCAAAATGGACTCCCACACCATGAGCCATTACCACGGTCCGCGCGGCGAAAAACTCGCCGTCTCCCAGCGCCGGGACGAAGCCCAGAGCGAGCTGCTGGCCCATCTGCTCGACAAACTCAAGTCCACCCGCGAACCCGATGGCAGCACCCTTTTCGACCACACCACCGTGGTTTACGGCAGCAACATTCGCACCGGACACAGCCTCAACAACTGCCCCACTCTCCTCGCCGGCCGGGGCGCGGGGATCCGGCTCGGGCAGAACCTGGTGGCTCCCAAGGACACCCCCCTCTGCAACGCTTGGCTCACATTGCTCCAGGGCTGCGGTGTTCCGGTGGAGCGTCACGGCGACAGCACCGGAGTTGTCCCGGGGCTCCGAGTTTAGCCGCTGCCCGTGGGGGTTAACCCGTTCCGGAGCCAGAAAAAGGCTTCCTGCATCCCGACTGTTCTTTGGGGCGGTCCCGGCGTAGAAACCGGGATGCCCGCATCTTTACCCCCGTCGCAAGCCTTGCCCGGCTGGCGGCTGGAGCATTCTTACGCCCGGCTTCCGGGGCTCCTCCACAAGCCGTGGAAACTGGCCCCGGTGCGGGAGCCGCGCTTGGTGGTGTTGAACCGTCCACTCGCCCGCACTCTGGGGCTGGATCCGGAGGCGTTGGAACGGGCGGAAAACGTCGCGGTTTTCGCCGGAAACCAGTTGCCCGACGGGGCAAGCCCCTTGGTTCAGGCTTATGCCGGCCACCAGTTCGGCCATTTCAACGGACTCGGGGACGGCCGTGCGCTCCTGCTCGGGGAACAAATCACCCCCCAGGGCGCGCGTTACGACATCCAGCTCAAAGGCTCGGGGCCCACGCCGTTTTCCCGGGGCGGCGACGGGCGCGCGGCGCTGGGGCCGATGCTGCGCGAGTGGATCCTCAGTGAAGCCATGCATGCGCTGGAGATTCCCACTACGCGCAGTCTGGCCGTGGCGGCAACGGGCGAGTGGGTGGAACGCAAACAACCGCTCCCGGGGGCCGTTCTCACCCGGGTGGCTGCCAGCCATGTGCGCGTGGGCACCTTCCAATGGGCGGCCGCGCACGAGGCCCCGGACGCCTTGCAAGCCCTGGCGGATTATACCCTGCGTCGGCATTACCCGGACCGGGCCGAAGCCGAAAACCCGGCTCTCGCTCTCTTGGAGGCCGTTTTGGAGCGCCAGGCTGAACTCGTGGCGCGCTGGCTGCATGTCGGATTCATCCACGGCGTGATGAACACGGACAATATGGCGCTCTCCGGCGAGACCATCGACTACGGGCCCTGCGCGTTTCTGGATCATTACGATCCCGCCACGACCTTTAGCTCAATCGACCGCGGCAAACGCTACGCCTTCGCAAACCAGCCCGGGATCGCCCAATGGAACCTGGCGCGTTTGGCCGAGGCCCTTCTGCCCGTGCTCCACCCGGAGGAAACCCTGGCGTTGGACGCGGCGAACGCCTGTATCCATGCGTTTCCAGACCGGTTCAAACGCCATTGGTTGGCCGGGTTCCGGGCCAAACTCGGTCTGTTTACCGCGGAAGGGGAGGACGAAAAACTCAGCCAGACGTTGCTGGACTGGATGGAACAAACCCGGGCCGATTACACCAACACCTTCATGGAGCTCAGTTCGGAGTCGGCCCTGGAAACGGCTCCTTCTGCCGACCGCGTTTTTGGAGATTGGCACGCGCAGTGGCGGGCCCGGCGGAGTCGGCAGCCGCAGACCGGGCCCGAGGTGGTCCGGCTCATGCGGACGCGCAACCCGGCAGTGATCCCGCGGAATCACAAGGTGGAGCAGGCGCTTTCTGCGGCGACCGAACACGGCGACCTTGCGCCAATGGAACGGTTGCTGGCGGTGTTGGCGCAGCCTTACGCGCCCGGATCGCTTCCTCCGAGTGAATTCGTCGAACCGGCGCCTCCGAGCGACGCGCCCTACCAAACCTTCTGCGGAACCTAACGCCCCCCTCTCTCCCTATGCCCTCCAACGTTCTCGGTGAACCTCTCCAATGTTGTTGCGCGAAACCGGCCACCGGATTTTATCGCGACGGATTCTGCCACACCGGCCCGGAGGATCGCGGCCTGCACACGGTCTGCGCGGTCATGACCGGCGAGTTTCTCCAATTTACACGGGCCCGCGGGAACGATCTTTCCACCCCGGTGCCCGCCTACAATTTCCCTGGGCTTCATCCGGGCGACCGCTGGTGTTTGTGCATCAGCCGATGGGCGGAGGCGTTGGCGGCCGGAGTTGCGCCACCGGTGATCCTGAAATCCACGCACTTGGCGGCGTTGGAGTTTGTCAGCCTCGAAGATCTTCAGGCTCACGCGGTGGAATAATGGCGCTGAACCCGGTTGCCGCGCCGCGCCGGCCAACGGCCCGGGGTCGTTTCCGGATCCGGCAAATTCTTCAAAAGGGGGGCGGCCTCTGTGTTGAGCCTTCTTTTTGGCATCCTCCGCGCCCGGAGGCCGACCCAACGGGTGCCGACGCATCGGGGGAACCGTGACGCTTGAGCGGACCGCTGCCCTCCGGAACCAAGAAAGCCCCTCCTTTGAATCGCCTTGAGACCTAGGGAGTCCGGTAGGCGGTCGGCGTCATTCCAATGCGGAGTTTGAACTGCTGGGCAAAACTGCTGGAATCCACAAAGCCGCATTTGCTTGCGACCTCCGCAGCCGAAAGTCTGGTCTCTTTCAGGAGTCGCATGGCTGCCACAACCCGGGTCCTTATCAGGAACTCCTGCGGGCTGATCCCAAAGGCTTTTTGAAAACGCCGTTGCAGATCCCGCAAAGTCAGGCCGCAGGAATCCGCCACAGCCTTCAAGGAGACGGGTTTGACATACTCCTTGCGCAACATCTCAACGGCTCTGGAAACGGTTTGCATCAGCGGCAGCTTCATCTCGTTTTCAGAAGCCTGACGGAGCACGCCCATGATCCCTATCGGACGCCGGTTTCGATCCAACAAGGGAAGTTTGGTGACGGCAAACCAGTCCGGCAACCCCTGACGGTTGAACCACAGCTCCAGTCGATCGATCCGATCCACCTCGCCGGACAGCAGGCGTTCGTCGTCGCGCACGTAATTTTCGGCCATTCCCACCGGATTGATGTCGAAATCGGTCAGCCCTAGCATCTCTTTTTCATCGTGCATCCGGTAGCGGTCAAGAATGCCGCTGCTGACAAACATGGTGCGTCCCAGCCCGTCTTTCGCGAAGAAGTTCACACCGGGAATGACATCAAACATGCGGTGGAAATGGCTGGTGGGATCGACCCTCGCAATCCACGCAGCCCGCGCTTTTTCCAAGGTTTTGATCTCGCCTGGCTTCCGGGGTTTCCGGACCACACGGGGGAGTAGCGATTGCGCATTGGGCATAGTCTTTGTCGCTCACATTGTCGGGGAGTTGGGGTAGTATAAAGGAGAAATGAATCCCCCCCCTGCAGACTCCGTTTCTGAGTCACCGCTTCTCGCAATCGAGATAGGCGGGACCAAATTACAACTGGTTCTGGGCACCCGCGCCGGTGCCATATTGGAGCGGCGCCGGTTCCAGGTGGAAAAGGAGCGTGGCGCGGAGGGCATCCGTGAATGCATCGCTGCGGCACTTCCTGATCTCATCGCTCAGTGGAAGCCCGCGGCGATTGGAGTTGGGTATGGCGGACCCGTCGACTGGCGCACCGGACGGGTCGTGAAGTCCTACCATCTCTCGGGCTGGAGTGATTTTCCCCTGGCAGAGTGGCTCGCGGGGCTGTCGGGGTTGCCCGTGTTTGTTGAGAACGATGGGAACGCGGCGGCCCTCGGAGAGGCTCTGCACGGAGCAGGACGCGGCTGTGATCCGGTTTTCTATGTCACAACGGGCAGCGGTGTCGGTGGCGGGTTGGTTTCCGAGGGACGCATCTTCCACGGGTTTACCCCCGGCGAGGCGGAGATCGGACACCTTCTGCTGGACGGTAACGGGACGACCCCGGAGGACTGCTGTTCAGGCTGGAGCCTCAATCGCCGGATCCTGCAGGAGGTGTCCAAAGAGCCCGCGGGTCTCCTTGCTCAGCTCGTGGCGTCTGCACCGGGAAACGAGGCGCGACATCTGGGATCGGCATTGGCGGCGGGTGACGCGCTGGCAGCGCGCATTCTCGACGAGGCGGCACAGCAGCTGGCTCTGGCGCTTTCTCATGTTGTTCATCTCTGTCATCCCGAGGTCATCGTGCTCGGGGGCGGCGTCTCGCTCCTTGGAGAAGCGTGGCGCGCGGCGGTTGCCAGTCATCTGGGGCGTTACGTGATGGATGCCTTTCAGCCCGGACCCCGTGTGGCCCTCGCCGGCCTGCGCGAAGACACGGTTCCGGTCGGCGCCCTGGCCGCCGCCGCGCAACGCTCTCTTTCCCCACAAAACCAACCACATCCTATGCAAATCTGGCTAAAAGAATATGTCTCCGCTCAGCACAAAGCACTCGACAGCGTGTCCCTCGAGGGTGTCGAGCGCCTGATTCACACCGTCCGCGGCGCTTGGCTGCGCGACCAGCAAATCTTCGCCATCGGCAACGGCGGCAGCGCGGCCACTGCCTCGCACTTTGCCACCGATCTCGGCAAAGGCTCTTCCGACAAACTGCCGCAGCGTTTCCGCGTGCTTTCCCTCACGGACAATGTTGCGTGGCTCACTGCTCTTGGGAATGACTACAGTTACGACGACGTTTTCCTGCGGCAGCTACAAAATTATGCCCGCAACGGCGACGTCCTTGTGGCGGCCAGCGTGAGCGGCAACTCGCCAAATCTGGTCAAAGCCTTTGAGTGGGCAAACAAACACGGGCTTGAAACCGTGGCGATCGTGGGAGCAAACCGGGGGAAACTCGCTGAAATCGCGAGGCAGACGCTGGTGATCGAGGACACGCACTACGGCCGCGTGGAGGACGTGCAAATGCACATTCTCCATATGCTTTGCTACGCTTTTATGGAACTGCCGGAGATGCAGGCTGCTTCTTAAAAGCCAAACCCCATGCGTCTCCTCATCCCCCTACGCCGTCCCGCCGTTTTCCCGCGCCGTCGAGCCTCGGTGCTTGCCTTCGGCTCTTGGCTGGGCATGTCCCTGCATTTGGCTGCTTTGGATAGCGGGAACACTCCCGCTGCCCGGAAAGTCGAGGTAGCCTCGCCTCTGGTCCACTCGGCGTCTACCAAGGGCGTCCAAGCCATGTCCGGCGTGCAGCTTCCTGAGGGCTGCAAGGCGTCGCTCTGGGCTGCAGAACCGTTGCTGGCTGATCCGGTAGCCATCAGCTTCGACGGGCAGGGCCGACTCTATGTTGCTGAGCATCATCGGAATCGGCATGGCACAGAGGACACGCGTGAACACTCGATCTGGCTGGATGAAGATCGCGCCTCGCGCAGTGTCGAGGACCGGTTGTCCTTCATGCAGCGCCATGCAGGGAAGGGGGCACCGCCGATGAGTTTCTACACGGAACTGCCTGACCGGCTGGTTCGTGTGAGCGACACCGACGGCGATGGCACGGCAGATCAAGGCGAGGTCCTCGGCAACTTTCAGGAGGCTGTGGATGGCCCGGCAGCAGGCGTAGCCTGCGCGGCGGATGGCAGCGTGTGGCTCACCTGCATTCCCCATGTGTGGCGGTTGCCCTCCTCAATGCCCGACAAAACAAAGCCCGTGCCCGAAAAGGTTTTCAGCGGCTTTGGAACGAAGTTTTCCTTTCACGGCCATGATTTGCATGGACTGGTGCAGGGCCCGGATGGGCGGCTTTACTGGAGCATCGGAGATAGAGGCTACCGTGTAAAAACCCGCGAAGGGCGGGAACTCATGGATCACTCGACGGGCGCAGTCTTCCGCTGCGAGCCGGACGGGAGTGGCCTCGAAGTCTTTGCTGCAGGGCTGCGAAATCCACAGGAACTTGTCTTCGATGAACTGGGCAACCTTTTCACTGTGGACAACGACAACGATGCCGAAGACAACCCGCGCCTTCTGCATCTGGTAGAGGGCGGCGACTATGGCTGGCACAACGGTGCACTCTGGTCGGATGGCCATTCCTCTCCCCTGACTCCAAAATTTCGCCATCCATGGTACGAGGACGGGCTCTGGCGTGAACGCCATGCCGGGCAGCCGGCGTGGGTGTTGCCGGCGATCGGACACCTCGGGAACGGCCCGTGCGGTCTCGCGCATGACCCAGGCCTGACCCGGCTTCCGGACGCATGGCGTGGTTCCTTCTTTCTCTGTGACTGGCGCGGCGGTCGCGCCAATAGCCCCCTGCTGTCCTTCCAGATCCATGCGGAGGGCGCAGGATTCCGTCTGGGGGAGGTGAAGGATTTCGTCACCGGTTGCCTCGCAACAGATGTTACGTTTGGACCGGATGGCCGACTCTACGTGGCGGATGGCGTGGATTGGACGCGCCAGCCTGAGGGCGGCCGCCGCTCAGGCATGGGTTGGATCTGGGCGGTTGGTGCGCCGGCGAACGCTGCAAAAGAGGCGCGACTCCAGGAGTTGCAACAGTGGCTGAAGGACGGCTTCAGCCATGTGGCGGTGGCCGAACTCTGCAACCGATTGGCGCATGAGGACATCCGTGCAAGACTGGCGGCGCAGTTCGCTCTCGTCGAGCGAGGTCAGGAGGGGCAGGACGCCCTTGTTCGAGTCGCGCTGGACCCGACGGCCGCACTTCATGCACGCGTGCATGCTCTTCAAGGGCTGGGTCAAATGCAGCGCCGCGGGCGGCCGGCTTTGGAGGCCGTGACCGGCCTGCTGGAGAGCCGTCACGCCCCAGAGGTGCGTGCCCAGGTGGCCAAGTTGCTCACGGATACGCCTGTGGCCGGCACTGCGGGCGCACTGGCCGAGCTTCTCGCGAAGGGCTCGCCACGGGCGCGGATGTATGCCGCTTTGGCTTTGGGTAAAACGGGCGATGCCGCAGCATTCGCGTCACTGGTGGAGGCTGCGAGAGGCCTCGGTGAAAACGACGCCACCCTTCGGCACATGGTGGTCATGGGCCTTGTGCATGCAACCGGCCAGAACCCGGTGAGGCTGGCTGCGCTCCGCCAGGAGAATGCTCCACGCGTGCGTCTCACCGCCCTGCTGGCCCTGCGGCGCCTGGACTCCGCTGAGGTGAAGCTGTTCCTCAAGGATGCGGATCCCGCCATCGTCCGCGAGGCCGTACGGGCTGTGCACGACCGGCGCATCACTCCTGCGCTGCCTGCCTTGGCGGCAATGAGCGGCAGCCTTTCGGGCTTGGATCAGGCCACCGCCCGTCGGGTCCTGAACGCGTGCTTTCGTCTCGGCCGAGATGAAGATGCCCAGGCCCTTGCCAAGGTGGCCGCCGACACTCATTTGAATGAGGCGCTCCGGCGTGATGCTCTGGCAATGCTTGCCGATTGGGGAAAACCCTCGCCCGTGGACCGCGTTTTAGGCGACTGGCTGCCGCTCCCCGAACGCGGAGCGGAGGTAGCCATACGTGCCGCAAGTCCGGTGCTTCCTGCCCTGATTGAGGAGGCCGGCCAGGAGGCTCTTGCCTCGGCTGCGGCAGGCTTGGCAGAAAAGTATCAACTCGAATCTGTCGTTTCGGCCTTGTTCAACCTCGCTGAAAACGAGGCCGGAACCGTAAGCGCGCGAGTTTCCGCCATTCGGGCGCTGCAATTTGTACAGAGCCAGCGCGCCCGAAAACTGGCGGATCATTTGCTGAATGCCTCCCATGCCGAACTACGCAGCGCAGGCCGCGAGCTTCTCTGCAGGCATGATTTCCGGGCTGCAATGGCGGACGTCGAACGCCTTTTTGCTGAACCCGGTGCTTTGGAGGAAAAACGCCTGGCGATTGAGATGTTGGGGCGGTTGACCGAGGCCGGGGGGCACGCGTTTCTGGTGCGGCAGATGCGGCGACTGCTGGAACACCAGCTTCCAGAGAGTCTCTCGCTGGATGTCACCGCCGCTCTTGCCGCCCATGGTGTGAACTACAAACTGCCCAACGGTGTCCGGAACGAGCGCGCCCGTCTTGCTGAGGAGCTTCAGAGCAAGTGGCTTGCCGAGCTTCCGCAGGAGGATGCGTTGCGCGAACACCGGATGTCCCTCACTGGGGGCAACGCCGCAAACGGACGCCGTTTGTTTCATGAAAAGGTGGAATTCCTTTGCGTGCGCTGCCACCGCGTGGAGGGCGCGGGTGTGAGTACAGTCGGCCCGGACCTCACTGGAATCGGAGACCGGCGCAACCGCGAGTATCTGCTGCGGGCCATCGTGATACCGGGAGCGGACATAGCCCCTGGATTCGAGTTTGCGACGCTTCAAATCAAGGACGGAAGCACGGTGGTAGGCACCATCCGCCGGGAATCCGAAGCTACGCTCCAAGTTGAGGTCGCGGAGCAGGGCGAAACGAAACTGCGCGAAGTGTCCAAAGCGGACGTTCGGGAGCGCACGTCCAACTCCGCCATGCCGCCTCTTGCCACCCTGATGTCTCGGCATGAACTTCGCGATCTGGTTGAGTACCTTTCCACGCAACCCCCCAAACAAACCGAACCCAACGCGACCCCATGAGAGCCCCCCGTTCAAAACCCACTCGCACTGATACGCGCTGGGTGAGTGGGCAGCGTTCATGACTTCGCCCGCGCTGTCTTCTTCCTCTGCCACCCGGATTCAAGCGTGATCAGCGGCGAAGTGCTGCCGATCACTGCCGACCGGACCTTTGCCTGATCCTCCTCCCACAACCCTCATGAAAATCACACGTCTCATCCTGTTTAGCGCGGTCCTTGCCCTTTCCTCCACTGCCTTCGGGCTGGGCCTGCAAATGTACAGCCTCCAAGAGGAGTTCGACCGGGACACCCCCGGCACGCTGGATCGGCTGAAGTCGGTGGGGTTCAACGAACTTGAAACCAGTGTCTTTACCAAACTGCCGGCCAGTGAACTGCGCGCGTTGCTTGATGCGCGGGGTATCACGTGCTCCAGCCATCACGTCCGGCCCGAGGACCTTGAAAAGAAGATGACCCAGGTCATCGCCGATGCGAAGGCGCTCGGCGCGGTGCAGGTGGTTTGCCCGATCCTGCCGCACAAGGGACCTTTGGACCGCGAGCAGGTTCTCGAGGCGGCCGCGAAATTCAACCGATACGGGGGCGCTTTGAAAGCGGCGGGCCTGCGTTTTGCCTACCACAATCATGCCCTCGATTTTATGACGACGGATTCGGCAACAGCCCCCGGTGAGACCTTCTATGATGTGCTCGTCGCCGCCACCGACCCGGGCCTGGTTAGTTTCCAGCTTGATGTGTTCTGGGTGGCGTGGGGCGGTGCGAGAGCTACGGAGGTCATTGAGAAGCATGGCAACCGCATCTGCTCGCTGCATCTCAAGGACCTGGCCCGCGAAGCGAAGCCTGACGTGGCCAATCCCAAGTCTGCACGGAACCTCATGGTGCGGCTCGCGGCTGGGCGCGTGGATATTCCGGCGGCGATTGCCTCTGCTAAGGCGAAGGGCGTAGCGCATTTCATCATCGAAGACGAAAGCCCCAACGCGAGCGTGCAGCTCCCCGAAAGCTTGCAGGCGGTGAAGCCTCAGTTGGACGGAACACCGAACCCGAGCAAGTAGCTGGCAGCCTGAGCCTGCATGAAGCGACTTGTTAGCCTCACGCTCGCACTCTGCCTGCTGCCGTTCTTTGGAAGTGTGCGCGGCGCGGATTTGCCGTCGTTGGCAGGGGCAAACATGGAGGGCGAGTTGTGGTGGCAGCGGATGTTCTCGATGGCGTTCGACGGCCACGGCAATTTCGTCGCTCCAAATCTCGGCTCACTGCATACCACTGCCGCCAGCCTTGGCGCGGTGGGTTACCATGGGCCGTGGCAGGCTGATCTAGCGCGCGATATGCCGTGGATGCGTGCGTATGAGACGTCGTTTGCAAAGTTTCCGGAGACAAAGCGTGTCATTTATATCGAAGGCAACAGCGCAATAAAGGTCCTCGCCCGGGTTTCATCAGACGGCCGGGTGCTTTTCACGTCCGCCCAGCTTGAGAACCTCAGCGACCCAAAACACCGTCGTTACATCG
>JBEIUI010000017.1:0-42176 GCA_040374425.1 Verrucomicrobiia bacterium
CCTCAAAGAAGTGCCCCGGCAACTCATCCTAGTCGATCACAACGAGCTTACCCAGGCGGTGCGCGGTGCGGACAAGGTCCCCATCGTCGAAATTCTCGACCACCACAAGCTGGGCGGCTTTTCGAGCAACTCCCCCATCCTTTTCTGGAATAACCCTGTCGGCTCCACCAGCAGCATCGTGGCGATGTGTTTCCAGAACGCCGACATCCCGATCCCGCCGAAAATCGCCGGGCTCCTCATGGCGGGACTCATCTCCGACACGCTCAACCTCAACTCCCCAACCGCCACCCCGACAGACCGGGTCATCCTCCAGCGGCTGGCGAAGATTGCCGGATGCGAGCCGGGCGAGCTGGCGGAAAAAATCTTCTCCGTGGGTTCACCACTCAGCACGATGAGTCCGGAGCAGGCGATCAACGCCGATTCGAAAATCTACGAGGAAGCCGGCAACCGCTTTGCCGTGGCGCAAATCGAGGAACTCACGTTCGCGCATTTCCCGGAAAAACGGGAGGCGCTGCTTGCCGCACTCGAGGCGCAACGCCAGAAGGAGGGCCTGCTTTTCTCCGCGCTGCTGGTCACCGACATCAACGATCAGACCTCCCTGTTGCTCGTACGCGGGGCGGAGCGGTTCACAGAAACCATCGATTACCCCGTGCACGGCACCCATATTTGGACTCTCGCGGGGGTAGTTTCCCGCAAAAAGCAGCTGCTTCCTTACCTGCTGCGGTGCGTCGAAAAAATGGGCTCCTAGGAACCCAAAGGCCCGATCCAAGCCACCCCACGCACAAGCGGGCACAGCCCGTCTTAGGCCAGAGGACCCGCGAGTCCGTTGGCACACGGACCCGAGGTGAAAGGAGAAAACCGAGTCAACGGATTAAATCTCCGGCGTCGGGTCGGGTCGCAGGAGCGGCCTGAGATGTTCCACCACCGCAGCCACCGACTCATCAAGGCTGAGCACGTCGGTTTTCACCTCAATCTCCGCGTCCAATGGCGCTTCGTAGGGGGCGCTGATTCCGGTGAACTCCGCAATCTCACCCGCGCGGGCTTTCTTATACAGGCTCTTGGGGTCCCGCTGTTCGCAGACTTCCAAAGGCGCGTTCACATACACTTCCACAAACTCACAGCCGCCCTCCAGAGCCACTTCCCGAGCCCGCAGACGATCTATCCGGTAGGGCGAGATAAACGCCGTGATCACCACCAGACCGCTGTCCGCCATCAGCTTTGCCACCTCGGCAACGCGCCGGATGTTTTCAACGCGGTCCTCCGGGGAAAAGCCCAGGTTCGAGTTCAATCCATGCCGGATGTTGTCTCCATCGAGCACGTAGGTGTGCATCCCTATGTTAAAGAGTTCCCGCTCCAAGGCCCGGGACAGGGTGGATTTTCCTGAACCGCTCAGCCCGGTCAGCCAGACCACGCCTCCGCGGTGTCCGTTGCGGAGATTGCGGCGGGCGACCGTTACGGCGCCTTCACTCCAAAAGATGTTCTCGGACTTGATCTTGTTCCGGTCGGTGTAGGTGCCCCCGTAGATGATGCCGCCGCCGCCCACCTGTCTGTCTTCGAGGAGGATAAAGCGACCCATCACAGGGAGACGATCATGGTTGTCCATCACCAAGGGCGCCCTGGTTTGCACGGTGATTTCAGCCACGTCGTTTTTGGCGATGTGCTTCCGGCCACCGATGACCTCCAACGTGGATGCGTCAATCAACCGATCAATGGAGACCAACTCACAATCCAACTCCTGCGTGGTTAGCTTGAGCTTGTAGCGTTCCCCTACCTGAAGGTTGCGCTTGCCCATCCAGAATAAATTGGCCTTGAACCGGTTGGATTCAATCGGTGCGTCCAACTCCTGAGAGGCGACGTGGCCGCGCTCGACGAAAATCTGCTCGGTGAGCGTGATACCGACGCTTTCTCCGGCCACGGCCGTGTCGGACTCAGGAGCGTTCCAGCGCTCGATACTGGCGACCACGCTGGTTTTGTTATTGGGCGAAAACACGAGGCGATCCCCCACCTTCAGTGTGCCCGACTCGATCCGGCCCGCGATGATGCGCCGCTCGTCGAACCGGTATACGTCCTGGACAGGGAACCGCAGGGGCAACTCCTCCAGGGTCTTGGGAGACTCAAACGTGTCGAGCATGTCGGTGATGGTCGGCCCTTGATACCAGGGCATTTCCACCGGAGCTTTGATGGCGACGTTCAATCCGTTCTTTGCGGAAATCGGAACAAACGTCCGGGCTTCGAGCCCGATCTGGGAAAGAAACGCCTGGTACTCCGCCACGACCGCTCGGAAGGTCTCCTCGCTGAAGCCCACCAGATCCATCTTGTTGACAGCCACCACCACCTGTTTGATCCCCAGCAGGCTCAGCAGATAGCCGTGCCTGCGACTTTGCTCGCGGACCCCTTCGTTGGCCGCAATCAAGAGCACTGCTGCATCGGCACTCGCCGCGCCGGTGATCATGTTTTTAAGAAACTCCTTGTGCCCGGGAGCATCAATGATGACGTAAGGCCGTTTGTCGGTCTTAAACTGAATCTGGGTGGTGTCGATTGTGATGTTCTGCTCCTGCTCCTCCAGCAGGGCGTCCAGAAGAAAGGCATACTCAAACTCCATGCCTTCCTCGCGGCAGGCTTTCTGGATTTGCTCCACCTTGCCGTCAGGCAACGATTTGGTGTCGTAGAAAATCCGGCCGATCAGGGTCGATTTGCCGTGATCGACATGGCCCACGAAAACAACTTTGAGCCGCTGCTGGTCTTGAGTCGGGGTGGCAGACAAGGAGGAGGCGGGAACGGACGTCATCGGAAGATTGAGGAAAACTGAGGTTGGAAGTTGGGAGAGAAACGGCCCGCCCGCATCGCGGCCGGGGCGGCGGCCTACATGAAACCTTTGGCGCGCAGCTTCTGCATGGCGTTGCGCTCGTGATGGTCCTGCGCACGGCCCGCCCGCTCGCTGGTCTTGGTCACGGCCAGCTCGTCAATAATCTTGTCAATCGAGTCCGCGTCGCTCTCCACCGGGCCCGAGATCGGCCAGCAACCCAGGGAACGAAACCGGTAGCGTTTGCCGTCCCTCGCTTCCCGGGCGAAATACATCTTGGGGATGGGGATCCCCTCCCGCTGGATGTAGAGCCAGATATCGCGTTCGCTCCAGTCCAGAAGCGCTTGCACGCGGACATGCTCCCCGGGCGCGCAGCTGGTCGTAAACTGGTTCCAAAATTCGGGCGGCTGGTCCTTATAGTCCCACTCAAAATCTTTGGTGCGCGGGCTAAAATAGCGCTCCTTCGCCCGGGTCGGATCCTCATCCCGCCGGATCCCCGTGATCAACGCATCCCACTTGTGCTCTGCCATGACCTGTTGCAACGCCACGGTCTTGAGCTCGTGAGTCACAGTAACGGGATCCGTGGTGTCATACCCGATCGGCCCCCGCGCGGCGTAATCTTCCCGGCCGGCCCGCGCGTCTTCATTGACCTTCACAATGAGCTTGAGCGCGTGGTGTTGCACCGCCCACTCGCGATATTGGATCATCTCCGGAAACTCGTAGGTCGTATCGATGTGGAGCAGCGGATACGGAATGTGCCCGCAGAAGGCCTTTTTCGATAGCCAGATGAGCACGTTGGAGTCTTTGCCCATCGACCACGGCATGCAGATGTTTTTGAAGAAGTGGAACGCTTCCCGGATCAGAAAGATGCTCTGAGCCTCCAGAACATCGAGGTGCTCGCTGTCTGCCCTCGAGATTTTCGCGGGGAAAAAAGCGGGCGGCTCCTCGGCGGCGGGAGCCGGGTAAAGGCCGGCGTAGGCCGGGTGCGTCGAGAATGAAAGCGGATCCACAGTGGAAGGCGGTTGAGGCGTCATGAGAAGAAAGGAAAAGTCGGCTCGTTCAAATACTCTCGCCAAGGAAGGTGTGAATCCCGCACTCGGCCTTGTCGAACCCCGTCCAGCGTCCGGCCCGCTCGTTCTCGCCCGCATCCGTAGCCCGGGTGCAAGGCCGGCAGCCAATGGAACGATAACCTCGGTCCTGGAGCGGGTTGTAAGGAATCCCGTGCTGCTTCATGTAATCCCATACCCGGTCCCGCGTCCACGGAGCCATCGGGTTGAGCTTGAGGATGTAATGATCGCGCAACACGTCGAAATGGTAGAGCTCAAGAATCCGCGTTTTTTCCCGGGTGTCGGACTGTTGCCGGCGCACGCCGGTCATCCAGACCGCGAGTTGCTCGAGCTTGCGCTGGAGCGGCAGCACCTTGCGCAGGGTGCAGCAAAGATCCGGCTTGTTCGTCCAAAGCTCCGGCCCGAGCTCCAACGCCTGCTGCTCGGGGGTTTGCTCAGGCAGCAGCCACTCAATTTGAACTCCGAAAAACCCCTCCAACCGCTGCCTCAACTCGTAGGTCTCCGCAAATAGCAACTGCGTGTCCACGCTGAAAATCGGGAAACGCAGCCCGGCGCGCACCGCATGATGGATCATGACCAAGCCAGCTCCCTGGAAGCTGGTGCCCACAGCGGCGCGCTCCCCAAAACGAGCCCAAGCCCATTCGAGAATCTCCTCCAAAGGAGCTTTCTCGAACTGATCGGCCAGGGCGCGCACCTCCTCCGGAGTGATCTCGTCGGCTCTTATTGTCATTGTCTATGGGCGATGTAGGGAATTGAATCTGTCCGCCGGTTTTTCCTGCGGCAAGCCATTTGTGGGCGCCCGCCGCCGGGTGCGGAAAAAAAAGCCGCCGGAGACAGGAGTCCCCAGCGGCTTTTGCGGATTCGTCGTCGCGGTTTACGCCAGGGACTTCACCGCATCGACCACCGACTGGGCGTTCATGCCGAAGAACTCCATGACTTTGTTTCCCGGAGCACTGAGGCCGAACCGCGGGATCCCGATGATCTTGCCGTCCAAACCCACATAGCGCTCCCAAGAATCGGGCACCCCGGCCTCGATCGCCACGCGGCGCCGGCAGCTTCTGGGCAGGACCGACTCCTTGTATTGAGCGCTCTGCGCTTCGAACCGTTCCATGCAGGGCATGGAAACCACGCGGACGCCTTCGCCCAGTGACTTGGCCGCGGCGATTGCATGCTGAAGCTCGCTGCCGCAGCTCAAAAGGATCGTTTGGAGGGGCCCTTTTTCACGAATGGCCACGTAGCCCCCCTGCAGCACCCCCTCGCGCCGGGTCTGAGCCGGGATTTCGTTCAGCATGGGCACAACCTGCCGGGTGAGCGCCAGCAGCGTTGGCCCCGTCGTACGCTCCATGGCAGCGACGAACGCCCCCGCGGTTTCCTCCGGATCCGCCGGCCGAATCACGTCGAGCTGCGGGATGACCCGCAATCCGGCAATGGTCTCCACCGGCTGATGCGTCGGGCCGTCTTCACCCACCCCGATCGAGTCGTGGGTGAAGATATAAACCACTGGCAACTTCGAGAGCGCAGCGATCCGGATGGCCGGTCGCGCGTAATCGGCAAACACAAGGAAGGTGGCGCCGCTCGGCCGAAAAATTCCGTCATAGGCAAACCCGTTGAGGATGGCCGCCATCGCGTGTTCGCGGATCCCGAAACGCACGTTGCGTCCGCCCCAGCTCTCCGGGGTGAAATCCTTGTCGGAATTGATGTAGTTGAGGGTGGACCCGTAGAGATCCGCGCTTCCGCTCATGAGCGAGGGCACCGCCGCCGCCACGGGTTGAAGCACGTCGCTGCCAGCTTTGCGCGTGGCGATCTTGGTGTCTTCAGGGAAAGCCGGGATCCGGCTCATCAAATCGGCCGGTATTTTTTTCTCGATGGCACGCGAGAGTTCCTCGGCGCGCACAGGATGCGCGGCAGACCAGAGCTCAAAGCGCGCCTCCCATTCCTGATGCCGCTCTGCGAGTTTGCGCCGGTGCTCGGCGAAATACGCGCGGGTCTCCGCGGACACGTAGAAATGCTCCGAGGGAAGCCCCAGGCCTTTGCGCGCCGCATCGATGAATTTTGCGCCGCCCTCGCCGTGCGCCTTGCTGGTGCCGGCCACCTCGGGAATGCCTTTTCCGATGAGCGTCTTGGCAATGATGATCTGGGGCTTTCCGACTGCGGCCTTCGCCGTTTCCAACGCGGCGAGCAGCGCCTCAAGGTCGTTACCGCTCACGGTCTGTACCCCGAAGCCGTAAGCCTCGTAGCGCTTGGCTGTGTCCTCGCTTTGCGAGGCGCTGGCCATCGCGTCGAGGGTTACGTCGTTGGCATCGTAAATGAGGACGAAGTTATCGAGTTTGAAATGCCCGGCAAACGCCGATGCCTCTGCGGCCACGCCTTCCTGCAAACAGCCATCCCCGGCGAGACAGAAGATGTGATTGTCGAAAATGGGGTAGTCATCCGTGTTGAACCGCGCCGCCGCCATTTTCTGGGACATCGCAAGGCCCACCGCGTTCGCCACGCCCTGCCCCAAGGGGCCGGTGGTGCACTCCACGCCCTCAGTCTCAAACGACTCGGGATGACCAGGGGTGTGACTGCCGAAAACCCGGAAGTTTTTGACCTGCTCGAGCGTCACCGAGGGGTAGCCGGACAGGTGCAGCCAGCTGTAGAGGAACATCGAGCCGTGGCCGGCGGAGAGAACAAAACGATCCCGGTTGAGCCAGCGCGCCGAGTCGGGATGATGCTGCAGCACATGCCCGTAAAGCACGGCTCCGATTTCAGCGCAGCCGAGCGGTAATCCGAGATGGCCGGAGGAACACGCGTGGATGGCGTCCATCGCGAGACCGCGCGCTTCATTGGCGGCGCGGGAAAGGGCGTCGAGATTCAGTGTCATAAATTAGGAAGAGGGCGCGAAGGGTAGGAGTTGAGCCTCCCAAGTCAAGACCGCACCCCCCCTTCGGAAGTCCTTCCCAGGCAGCGGTGGGACGGCCACCCAAAAAACAAAACCGGCGTGATGCCGCAAGGGGCATCACGCCGGTCAAATGCATGGCAACCGTTCCAAGACCCGGAGACTTTGTCCGGATGTCTGGCTCGCACTTCTGGCCCTTAGCCCAGGATGAAGTCGCGTTCCTTCTGTTTTGCCGGCGTGGCGTTCGCCCGCACGATGGCGCCATCAAGCAGTCTACCGCCAATCTCAGGCGCCGCATTCAGGCCGGAGAGCAGCGCGCCATTTGAGCTGAAATAGCCAAGCCCGACGGCGCCTTTGTCCGCGCCGTAAATCGCCGATCCGATGGTGGTCGTCAGGTTGGACACGTTGGCAATCGCGTTAATCCGATCCACCGAGCCGGCCACCGCAGACATGATGTTCCGGGCCGAAACGTTGATCAGGCTGCCTGAGGATTTGGCAGTCGAAGGATCTAGCACGTCGTTTCCATCACCCGCGCTGTCCCGAACGCGTCCGTTGGATCCCACCACAATTCCCACATTACCCAAGGCATCACTGAGGACCGTTGCCGGGTCGCCGAGGATCTGGGTCGCGACAAAGTCCGAAATGCGTTGGTTTAAGAGAACGTTGTTGTAAGCCCTGATCGCCGTTGTGGAGTCCACGTTGCCGATATCACCGGAGATCGAGACGTTTTTGACGGAACCACCGTTGCCAACGCCGCTGGTCAACGAAGCTGTGATCCCCCAATTGGGAGTGTTCCCCCCGTTTCCAGCGATGAGGTCCACGCGGGTATTGATGCTGCCCGGCTGAGAGACATCTTCAATGGATCCGCCGTTTCCGGCCAAACCATCTCTCGAACCGAATGCCAGCGGTGTGACCCCTGTCGGCAGCCCCGCATAAGCGTCACCGCCATCGCCAGCGATGACGAGAAACTTGGAATTGCCGCCTCCGATGTTCACAGAAGCCGACTTCACGCCGCCTCCTTCGCCACCTGAAGCCAAACCATCGCCACCGCGCCCCGCTGCGACAGCGAAACTCGAGGACGTGGCTCCGCTCGTCAAAGCGGAAATGCTGCCACCTTTGCCTCCAACGCCGCCCACGCTGTCGCCGCCGTTCCCAGCCACCACCCGGTTGTAAACAAGATCATCTGTCCGCAGATACAAGCCATCCGAGTTGAAAACATCACGCTGTCCGACCCCCAAGGCCGTGGCTTTGATGTTGGAGACTGAGCCGCCCAGACCACCATTGCCTGAGATCCCCCTACCACCCGAACCGGCAAGCACACTGAGAACCGTCGGGGTCTGCCCACCGGTAGGAGAGTTGGTAAAATCGTTCACAGAACCGCCTGCGCCTCCTGTCCCACCGGCCCCGCCCGCTCCGGCCTGCAGATGGATAGTTCCGGCTAGATTGTTTGCATCCAATGCCGGGGAAACACTCAGGAGGGAGCCGCCCGCCCCGCCCTGACCTGCCACCGCGGAACCGCCATCTCCGGCCCGGTAATCGAGGATGCCACCGCCCCCGCCAGCCTGCGCCAAGAAACGCGCCTTCAATTTAATCACGCTTCCACCGGCGCCCCCTGTTTTCTGGCCGCCCCCCCCTTGTCCCCCAAAGACACGGACCACTGATGCATCGACGTTGGACTGCTGAAAGACGTTGCCATTGACAGCCACAAAGTCAGGGAACGCATCACCACGCACGGCACCGCCCGCGCCGCCCACGTAGCCCCGGCCACCCGCACCCCCAGAGAAGAACACGCCCCTCATCACACTGAACCCAGCCAACTCGCCACCAGCCCCGCCCGTCGCAGAGGCGGAATCGCCGCCCGCCCCGGCGAAAAGCGACACGGTGCCGCTGAGGGCGCTCACGTCTTCGGCGAAGGACACGGACACACCTTTGACAGAGCCGCCTCGACCCGCATCGAGGAAGCCGTTTCCACCACGGCCACCCGCTAGCCGCACCTCATAGGTGTCGGCAGGCAAAACCACGTTGAAATCCCCGGTCGCAACCCCCTTGGTAATCTTGAGTGTATCGCCAATGGTGCCTCCAGCTCCGCCTTTCCCGGTCAACCCATGCCCGCCGTTCCCTGCGGAAAAGAACAACGAATACTCCATGATCTCGGTGGCAACGTACCCAGCTCCCCCGACCCCGAAGATGCCGAATTCAGAGATAACGTTGTACCCGGCTTCGCCCCTGTCCTTTAAAGGATAAGCGAGGAGGTAATTGTTTACCCCCCACCCACCGGTAGTCCGACGATAGATGTCGTAGGCAAAGAGCGAAGAGTCAGAGCCCTCCATCACAAGGTCTCCCGGATACGCCTGCAACTGGCCTAGGGCGGCGCTGTCAAGAGTCGGAGCCAAGTCCAACTCCACAAAAGGCGGGTTGCCGATCGAACCATCGCCCCTCACGGAGTAGGTTACCAAAGTCACTTGATCCAGCCTATCGGTGCCTGGGTTAGCGGAGGGGAGCAACCCTTGAATGCTGTCGATCAGTAGGCCAAGCCCGCCCTCAATGGTGGCGCCCACGATTTTGATACCGCTATTGTCGTCGCCTGTGGGATTAAAAGCACCGACGGGCCGTCTGGAGTTCGTCGTGAACCCACCCTCACCGTCGCCTTGGAAAGTTACCAGGTAACCAAGCGGCTCTTTGGTCACTGCGATGACGTCCGCGTTGCCATCCTGGTTGACATCGACCACGGCGAAATCCTGTAAAGTCGCTTCCTGGAGGGCCTCTTGGTCCGGGGGCACCAGGGTGTTCAATTGCCGGTTCGTGTCGACTTTCCCCAATCTGACCCTGGTAGTAGTCACCTCACCAAAGTTCAAATCGAGAACAAAGAAGGAATCTCCTCCCCGGGAAGCTGACAAGAGCACATCTCTGCCGACACCTGTGAACCCCGAGAGCGCCGTGGCTTTCATTACGCTGCCGATGCCAATCGTTGGTGCTCTCGGCGCGAGAACAATAAGATCGCCATAGAAATAGCCACTCCCTGTCATCACCGTCCCGTTGAGTTGCCCGTCATTGAAGAGATACGAAATCCCCTGCCGGTTCTCTCCACCAAAGGTTGTTTGTGTACTGAAAGCGGCAATATCCATGTCGCCGTCGCCATCAAAATCGCCTGCCGCGAGGGAGGCGATCGGCACGTTCTGTTCTGAGAGTCCCGCGGTGCCATTGTAGGCCGGCAAAGGATTGATGGTCGGGTCGGCAAAGCCCGAAAAACGGGTGGTCAGCGGGTCCCTGGTAGCCAAGTAAACGTAAACACCCGCTGAGCTCGCGTTCCCCGAAGCCGTCGCGATATCCAGGAGGCCGTCGTTGTTGAAATCCGCGACAGTCAACCCCGTAGCATTCCCGGGCCCGTTTAAAAACTGGGTCTTAGCTTCGTCGAAACCTACAATTGGCTCAACAGAAAATGGCGCACCAAACTTCACCACGAGCTGATTGGGGTTCGCGGAAGTGAAAACCATGTCGTTTTCGCCGTCCTGGTCAAAATCGACACCATTCAAGGCACCGGCACCGTTGGCAACGCCAATCCTACCTCTGTCATGGCGACTCGATACCAAAGCCAGCGGATAGGACTGGCTCTCTTGGATTTCGATCGATGCCTTGGGCTGGCTGCCGCCGTTGCCCCCGTTGGTCAATCCGTTTCCACCGTCACCCAGCACAAACCGGATCCGCCCGACCATGTTCTGCGGAGCCGCCGGATCGAAATTAATCGATCCCCCGGCCCCACCAGCCCCCAAGAGGGAGTTTCCCCCGCGGCCCGACTGGATGAGGATGGATCCCGTGATCGATCCAAGATCGGCGAAACGCGTAACGTTTCCGCCCCGGGCTCCTTCGGCCCCATTACCGGCATCCCCCGCGATGATGCGGTAGCCACCCGCTTGGTCGCCGGTGATCCGGACGTCTGTCACGTCACCGCCCCGCCCGCCCTCGCCGCCGTTTCCGGCCTGTAGCGTTCCCAAATTAAACAGCATGGAATCTTCGGCCGCTTTGACCCCGATGATGTCGGCTCCCGGCGTCCCGGCTGCTGCAGGAACGGCTTGAAGGTTTCCGCGGATATTGAGCCCGTTGAAGCCTAGTCCACTCCCCGGGAAGGCGGTCCCGAAGCTAAATGCTTTACCTACCGCGGCAGACCCCGCGTAGATTCCTCCAATTTCTGGAACCGCGTCTACGAAGCGAACGCCTCCCGCGAATCCGCCGGAGAATTTGGCGGACTGGAGAGTTTTGCCCGTGGCGTCGATCAGCAAACCACCGCCTGCAACTCCGAAACCGCCTCCGGCATAGATGTTGCCGAAGATGGAGTAATTGCTGAGCGCGAGACGATCTGAAGGATTTTGACTTTTTGGCAGATCATCCTGAGTGACGGAACGCAGGGTGATCTTTTCGATCTTGTTCGGCAGAAGCACTCTCCCGTCCCGTCCATCGCTGGCATCGCCGTTTGAATCGGTGAGGGTGAAATCAGGGTTCAGGTTCGTGACGATGTCCCCGTGAATATCGACAAAGGAGATCAACCGCAGGCCCGGACCGGCCGAGATCCCGGTGATCTCATTAAAATCCACCCTGTTGTTACCGTTTAAGTCCGTCGTGTAAACCAGGCAGGAGCCTTTCTCCACGTAGAGCAGGTAAGCGCCGCCGGATTCGCTGGTGCTCAACCCAGCCGGGATACTGGTTGTTGAAGCGTCGGCATCCAAGCGGATCGGGCTGCCGGTTGATGCACCGGCGAAGCGCCCTGTCAATGCAGCGGGGGCAATCCGCTGTTCGAGAGGTTCAATCGAGTGGGGGTTCGACCGGAGGGATGAGAGGAAGGTTTCCATAGGTTGGAAGGCAAAGCGGGGGGCGAAGAAATCAATGAGTTCGAACCGTCGGTTCAGGAGGGGCGTTGGTTGAGGTCCGTAAGCCGGATGACACCGTCGGCGTCTCTTTTGAGCACTGCCTCGGGACTCACTCCCAAGGTCTTCTGGTCGAAGTTCAGAGCCGCAACGAACCCATCCGTGATTGCCGTAATTGTATCGCCAACGCCAAACCCGTTCGCGCCGGTGTCGGTGAACTTAAAGATGTTTGCGTTTGCCCCAGTCGGATTCACAACCCCGCCGAGGATGTTGGTGCCCGGGGTGGTGAAGTTGGTGAAGGATCCCGTGGCATCGGTTCTGGAAAACTGGGTGCCGTTGAGCACGACCCTTGAAACTTTATTCGCAAGATTGCGCTCCTGGAGAACGCTGCCTTGCGTGAGCTTTCCTGCGGCAATCGCGGCGATCGCGTTCGCATTCACATCGTCCACACTCCCGGAAATCCCGGAGATCCCAGCCGCGGCAACTCCGCCCGCGCCGGCGAAAATACCGCCCATCTGGTTGAACCCGAATGCGACTCCACTGCGGATTCCGATGTCGGACTGAACATGCACGTCGGTTACAGAACCACCGACGCCACCCTTGGCATTGACTGCACCGGCATCGCCGCCATCACCCGCCACAATGTTGAGGAATTTAGTTTCGGCGACTAGCGAGGCCACAATCACGTTGCTCACGCTCCCACCCTTGCCGCCGGTCCTGCCCGAGGCGGCGTCACCGGCGTCCCCGGCCGCGATGGTAAACACTGCGGTGGCGCTTCCACCCCCAAGGATGTTGAGGCGGGTGACATTCCCCCCAATCGCGGACACACCCCCAACACCCCCTCCTTGCCCGGCAGCGATTCTTTGAATGGCGCCCCCGCCAATCCGACCGCTCACGGTCAAAACATCGCCTCCGGCGCCCGCGACATTTCCAGAGGCGGATCCGTTGCCGGCAAGCAGCGTCACATTTCCAGACGGCGCGGCGACGTAGGAAGGAGCACCATTGACTACCCCGAAGAAGCCAATTCCGGAGAGATTGCCTCCCTTGCCGCCCAAGCTTCCCGCGCCACCTTGGACATTGATATCCGATCCAGCGTAGGCCACCGCGTTGGTCACGGCCCCACCGACAGCCGATTTCCCACCAGAAACCCCGGCCGATCCGGCGGTCACCTGGACAGAATTATTGTTTGATTGAAGCAAGAGACCTGCTCCAACCGCTGATCCACCCACCGCACCCCCGGCACCCACAGCCCCACCCGCAGCCCCCCCGTTGCCACCGGCACCTCCAGACACAGTCACTCTGCCTGGAGTCACCGCACTGACGGTGGCCACCAACCCGCCTGCGCCACCCGCACCGTTCAGCACACCCTGCCCCCCATTCCCCGCAGTGATCGTCGCAGACGAGTCGAGCCCAACCACTAGACCCGCCCCGGCAAACGAAACTTTCTTCACTTCGCCACCCGCACCTCCTGAGCCGCTTGACTGCGCCGCCCCTCCGTTACCGGCCACCAAAACCAGATTGAGATCATCCGTCGTAAAATTGTTTACCCCGACCACGGAGCCGCCTTTCCCCCCATTTCCAACCACCCCGGTACTCCCTCCGTTCCCGCCGTTCCCGGCACGAACCAGTATCGAGCCCTCGCGCGCGACTCCTGCCGCCAGCTCCGAGGGAAGATCCAGCACATTGACGTTCCCCACGTTCCCGCCCAAGCCCCCGGCACCCCTCAACCCATTCCCTCCGTTTCCCGCGCCAGCCCCCTGATTTAATCTGAAAATCACCAAATCAGCATTTACCACCCTCACGCCATCCACATTCCCTCCATTGCCGCCCGCAGCGCCGGAAGCTTCCCCCCCGCGACCCGCGTCAATCTCGACACTCCGGACAAACACGCCTTGGAACCCGCTTTCGATGGCCACCGCTGTCACTGCCCCCCCCACTCCCGCCCGGACCCCGCTTCCTCCATTTCCGCCGTTGATGTCCGCATTGAAACCCACCATGAAGACCTTGGATACGCTCCCGCCCGCGCCTCCGCTGGATCCGGCGGCTACGGCACCCGAATCTCCTCCGATTACCTGCATCACTGAGAATTGAGACGCGGCAAGACCTCCCGGATTCTGGATATCCACCCCAGACACTGAGCCACCTGCTCCCGCCACCCCGCCAGAAAGAATCGAATTCCCGCCCGCACCGCCTTGCACAATGATTTGGTTATCGACTACGGCAGGCGCAGTAGGCGCAGTGAATACAAACGAGTCCTTCACAGTGCCGCCGGCACCTCCCGTGCGCCCCGCTCCCCCGACACCGCCCTGAATAAGCACGCGATCCTTCATGGGCGTCGCCGTCTTAATCAGCCGCGAGCCGGAGGCCTCGTATCCAAAACTGACCTTCGAGACCGCGCCGCCCGCTCCACCCACTCCCTGACCCGAAGCCCCTCCCGCACCGCCAGAAATCTGAGTCAGGCTGTTGTCAGTGGGATCCACGCTCCCACTTTGAAGACCGTTGATCACAATCCCATTTACAGCCCCTCCAACCCCACCCCGAGCGGCCCCCGCCCCGGCACCACCGCCCCCCGCCTGAATGAGAAAACCGTCTGTATCCGCCAGCAAAGTCACATTCGAAATCGAACCTCCAGCAGCCCCCGCCCCTCCCCCGCCAGCGCGAATTTCGCCCACTTTCGACGCAACCACTTTGTTGATGTCCACCCCCCGCTTTCCGGCGGCCGGTATCACGGAAAGCGCATCCCCACCGTCCCCAATCGTGGCATTAAAATCAAAAGTCACAGCGTTCGCCGCATTGCCCGTGAGGATCCTCCCAACGGAAAGCACGTTCGGAATGGAGCTGATGACGCCTCCGCTGATGATGCTTCCAGTCACCCCCGCTGACGCACTAAATGCCGTAATCTTGTTCTCCAACAGATCCCGCGCCACCCCGAATGCCTCGGCAGCACCTCCCAGCCGACCCGTCTTGGAATTGAGATTGGACACCACATCGCCATCGACGGCTCCACCTACCGAAACTGACGCGCCATCTGTTAAGGCTAGCCCAGTCAATTCATTCGCATCAACTCGCCCGTCGCCGTCTTTGTCCACAAAGAAAGCAATCACAGGCGTTGCCAGGCGCACCCTCGAATCCGCCGGATTATCTCCCGCGTTCAAGCTCGAAATGAACCGGCTGTATTGCGTGCCCCCGGTCCTCAGCCACAGCGAATCCCCCACCCCGAGCTTAAGATAATAAGAATTCACCGTCCCGGAGTGCCCCACCACTGCTGAAATCGGGTCGGTTGAAACCGTGTTCCCGATGTTGACAAAGGGCGCCTCACTGTAGTCAGTGTCGTTATTTGACTCATCCCCCACAAAGATGGCAGCGGGGGCGATACGGGACTCGAGAGCCTCGATGGAGGGAACAACCGGAGAAGGCTTCATACAGGAGCAGGGATAGAAGGAAAGGCAGGGCAATTCAATAAATTTATTAAAATCTTTATCACGCTAACCCCTAGGGGGCTCACGCGTTCGCTGGGAGGGAGCTGCAACTCCTACTCACAGGGAATCCTGAACAGAACCAGACCCGGCAGCGCGATCCAGCTTGGACTCACCTCGCTCGAGTTCCCCTAACGAGAGGGACCTCTGCAAGGCTTGTTCTGGCGAAAATACTAGGCTTGGCCTTGGGCAGCCGCCCGTGCGGCTGAGGTCAATCGCCTCTCGATGTCTAACTCGATAACACCGTAGCGGGCTTCATAAGCCTGGAGATTCGAGTTGAGGTGCAAACAGAGACGTTTGGCTGCGTCTGGTGAAAGAATGATCCGTTGGTCCAATCGCAGAGGTTCTTCGAGGATGTTCCCGAAGAAATTGGGGTTCAGACCGAAATCCACGATGATTTCGTTGGGAGTCTGGGCGATCCGACAGATGTTGGCGTAGGCCGTGGATAGCTTGGAAATGTCGATCTGGAGCTGCACGGGAGCCGCCTGTGGGGCTTGCGCAGACGGCGAATTTTGAGGGGCAGGCTGGGGAGGCAGGGATTCGCTCATGATCAAATGTTGGACTTTGGAGCAGTAAACGAGGCCCTAACCGCGGGCAAACAAATTTTGCCGAGCCGCCTCATCTCTCGTTATGTTTCCGTGTGTGGAGGACACGGCAGCGATTCTGATGCGCAAAACGAGGTTAACCGAGACCAGTTTGATTCTGACTTGGCTAAGCGCCTCGCACGGCATTCTTAAGACAGTAGCCAAGGGTGCGCGCCAACCCAAAAGCCGCTTTGCCGGACTCCTCGACCTTTTTTTCCTTTGCGAGATCGACTTCAGCCGAAACCGCAAAAGCGATCTCCATGCTCTCCGCGAAGTGTCACTTCTCGACCCCCATCCGGGATTGCGCACCGATTATCAACGCCTCGCTTTAGCTGCCTATTTTGTGGAACTCATCGAGCTGGTCACTGAGCCGGAGCATTCCTCCCCCGAAATCTTCGATCTCATGAGCCGTGCGCTCGCCTATCTCAACCGGGCGCCTGCCTCTCTGCGCGGCCTACTCCATTTTGAAAGAGAATTGACCCATCTCCTCGGGATTCAAGACCCGGAAATCTCCGCCGCGCTCGCCTTGAATCGGACCTACCATCGGCTGCCGAAGGCCCGCTTTTCACTGCTCGCAGCACTGCCCTCGGAGTCGGCGAAGCTTGACGCATCCAAGCCGCAAGGGGAGGCTGGCGTATGATCCCTTTAGCTCCCAACGCGCCGCCCGCGTCGGCGGCCTCTCTTTGCGAAGCGATCCGGGCTGGATGCGCCGAAAAAAAGCTCTCCGTGTCGGCGATCGAGGCCCGAGGGCCGCATTTTCCCCGCATGGAGTCCTTGGAAATCGACCTCTCCGGGACCCAGCTCGACCGGGCATCGCTTTTCCCCCAGCCGCCCACTTCCCTCTTGGAGGTGCCAAACTACGAGGTTGAGAACTTTTCCCTCCAAGCCAGCCCAATCCTCTGGGAGAACGTCGCAGCTGACCTGGTCGTAAAACTTTCCAATGCGCGGTTCCTTCTCGCACCGGGTAGCGGAGGCGGATTTTTCCTTCACCTAAAGGGAACCGATCAGGGAAGCGCGTCGGTCAAAATCGCGCTCGCCGATCTCCAAGCCGCCGCGGAGAAATGGATCAAAGAAGCAGCCGCCCAGCAGGGCGCAGAAATCAGAAGGACCGCATTGAAGCTCCATCCACGCGGTCCGTGCGCTGCGGAAATCGAGCTGGAAGTCAGCGCGAAGATTTTTGTCATGACAGCCACCCTCGCGATTCGCGGCACGGTGTCGATTGAGGACAACTCGGAGATCCAGTTTTCCGGATGGACTTGCACCGGCGAGAGCATGATCACCAGCGCGGCAAACGCTCTTTTGAAACCGCGGTTTGAGCAGCTCGAAAAACAGAAGATCTCTCTGGAGGCCCTCGCAAATGCCGGCGGCTTTGGTTTCGTCAAGTTCCGTGATCTTCGCATGGACTGCGGGCAACACCTGCATCTGCAGGCCGTCTGGTAAGGGGCATGTCGGCGTGGACCTGTTGGTAGCCTGCGGCGGACCAGATTGCACCGAGGACTTCGAGCCCTCGCCGAGCGTCTTGGGGCCGTCTTAGCCCTGAGGCCCCCGCGAATCAGAGGTCGCCCCGCCCGGCAGGGGTGCCCCCGGGCATCTGGATGGCTCTCTCCTTGGGATGCCCAGTTCAGCGAGGTTGAGCGTTCGCCGTGGTGCCACCCTTGGTACCCTGGTTCAGCCCAATCAGATCCGAGAGGATATTCAATGACTCGCTGCGGACGGCATCGATCGGCGCCTTGCCGTTCTGCCCCTCCGCCTCGTCCTCTGTGTCCTCTGAATCCTCGGATTTTCCACCGTCTGCTTCTTTGCTCTCGGTCTTCTTTTCGTAGGTGATGAGCTGGAGCTCTGGCTTGCTAACGACGTCAAGAGTGAGCGCAAAACATTTGGAATCAGCGACCGGCCGTTTGGCCCTCTCCACGATCCGCTTTTCTTTCCGGGCTTTTTCCTCCTCGATCTCAGCACGCCGCTTTTCGATGTTCAGCGAGATCTTGTTCTCGGAAATCCGCTTTTTGATCAACTCGAGATCTTCGTTGATGTAGCCAAACTCCGGGTCCGCGGCGACGCGGGCGAGAGAAAGCTGACGGAGCTCCGGTTTAAAAAGACGTTTATCGGCTTTGTCGAAAGGCACAGGGTCCACCGTGTCATAGGGCAGCGGCCCTTTAAGCGACGCCTCCCCGATCTGGGCCTGCTCGGAGAGCGAAGGCAATTTCACATCGGGCTCGACCCCTTTGAGCTGGGTGGATCCACCGGCCACCCGGTAAAACTTCTGAATGGTCAGCTTCAAGGCACCCGCCTGGCTGCCACCGCCTCCCAAAAACGGCATCACCCGACCAATTTCAAGCATGGTCTGAACTGTGCCTTTGCCGAAGGTGCTCGAATCCCCCACCACGAGGGCCCTGTTGTAGTCCTGCAGGGCAGCCGCAAAGATCTCACTCGCCGAAGCGCTCAGACGACTGGTGAGCACCACCATGGGCCCGTCGTAGGCGATCGACGAATCCGTGTCCTTCGAGACGCGCGGCCTCCCGTTGCTGTCCTTGGACTGCACCACCGGGCCTTTTTTGATGAACAATCCGGTGAGATTTACCGACTCTTCAAGCGAGCCTCCACCGTTTCGGCGCAGGTCGATGACCAAACCGGTGATTCCCTCTTCCTTGAGGCGATTTAAAAGAGCAAGCACGTCTTTGGTTGTGCTTTTGGCCGAAGCCTGGCCGCTGTGCTCCATATCCGCATAAAAAGAGGGCAGAGTGATCCACCCCAAACGCTGGACTGTGCCGTCCGGCTGTGAACGCTCGATCAACTCCGCCTTGGCCTCTTGTTCCTTGAGCTTGATCTCGTCGCGCTTGAGCTCGATCACCTTGCGGTTGGAGGGATCCACGGCGTTGCCGGGGATCACCTGCAAGCGCACCAACGTGTCCTTTTTCCCCCGGATCATTTCGACCACCTTGTCGAGCTTCATGTCGACCGCATCCACAAACGCCTCTTCGCCTTGAGCCACCGCCACAACCCGGTCCCCCACCTTCAAACGCCCATCCTTGGAGGCCGGCCCGCCGACCACCAACTCAGAAATCTTGGCGTAACCGTCGTCAGAGCGGAGCACCGCACCGATGCCTACCAACGAAAGCCGCATGTTGATTGAGAAATTCTCGAGCTCCGAGCGGCTCATGTATTCGCTGTGCGGATCGTAGGTATGCGCCAGTGTGCTCAAAAAGATTTTAAGGGCGTCCTCTTGGGTCTGCTCCCGGATGTTTCGCAAAAGTTGATCGTAGCGGCGGGTGAGAATTTTAACCGGCGGATCCACCTTGTGTTTGTTGAGAGTTTCCTGGAGGAGCTCGGCCTCGATCCGGTCATTCCAAATCCGATCGGCATCGGCCTCGTCCTTGGGCCAGGAAGCTTTCTGGCGGTTGCTCTCCACTGAGCGATCGCTTGCGAAATCGTATGGGGAATTGAGGGATTCCTTCGCCTTGGCGACCCGCTCCTCCACCCGTTTTTTATACAAGGCGAAGATGCTGTAAGCCGGCTCCGGATTCCCCATGAGAATCGCGTCATCGAGGCTGTTGGCATATTTTGCGGTGAGCTCATCAACGTCTTTTTGGTTGAAAAGGAGGTGGTTGTAGTCGAGCCCCTCAAGAAGGTTTTTGAGGAGCTGTTGGGACACCTTATCATCGAGCTTTTTGCGACTGTAATGGCCCTGCTCCAGAAGGCGGCCCACGGAGATTTCAACCTGCCCAGCATCGTTTTCTCCGGCCGCAAACACCCCAGCAGTGGCCAGACAAAAGGCCGCGAATGGCCAGATCAAAAGATGCTTGAGCTTCATCGGAGTAAAAAGGCTTGGGTAATCGTGAGTGACGCTGACAGAAATTAGATAAAGCGCAAACGGGACTTCTCAGACTGACCCTACAAACGCCAAAAGTCTTAGGCACGAGAGAGAGCCTTGCCGGACTGGTCCGCCCCGTTCAGTTTCAAAACATCGCACCCATGGAACTCGATTTTTTTACCGGCGGCATCTTTGACACCCATTGTTTTTACCTGCCCAAGGAGCGGATTCTTGTCGATGCGCCACAGGATTGCGCAGCCTGGCTTAAGAGCAAGGGGTATCCCGTGGACCTGTTGCTCCTTACCCACGGCCACATAGATCACGTCGTGGATGCGGCTCGGATCCGGCGCGAGCACGGGTGCCAGATCGCTTACCACCCCGACACCCTTCCCATGCTCAGCGACCCTCTATTTTTCAAACGGCTCGGGTTCGGCTGGGAGATTGAGCCCGCCCCGGCTGACTTTTTTATCCAGGAATCCCCAAGCCTCGTGCTCCAATCCCTCGAGTTCCAAGTGCTCGAAGTCCCGGGGCATTGCCCCGGCAGCCTGTGTTTTCTGGCCATAAAAGATCGGATGCTTTTCGGGGGCGA
The DNA here is from genome assembly GCA_040374425.1 of Verrucomicrobiia bacterium. Taxonomy (GTDB): domain Bacteria; phylum Verrucomicrobiota; class Verrucomicrobiia; order Chthoniobacterales; family Chthoniobacteraceae; genus CAIURC01. The sequence goes on from JBEIUI010000017.1 coordinate 20,065, forward strand.
CGTGCTCTTTGCCGGAGGTATCGGCCGCTGGGATCTTCCCGGGGGCGACTACGAACTCTTGATGCGCGGCATTCGCGAAAAGGTGCTCCCGCTTGGTGACGACGTGACGGTTCTGCCCGGCCACGGTCCCACGACTCAAATCGGCGTCGAGCGGGCGACAAACCCCTTCCTTGTAGACGCCCGGGATTGAGCCAAGCCTACATGCGCTCGGGCACTTCGATTCCGAGCAAGCCCAAGCCCCGCTGAAGGATGCGCGCCGCCACATCGCAAAGCACGAGGCGCGAATGGCGCACCGCGGGCTCAGCCTTGAGCACGGGGCAAGCCTCAAAGAAGCTGTGGAAGGTGGCCGCAAGATCGTAAAGGTAGGCAGCCAAGAGGTTGGGCCGGAAATCCTGAAGCACCTGCGGCAAAACCTCGCCGAACAGGCAGAGTTTTCGAGTCAACGCCAACTCCGCCGATTCAATGAGATGGATTCCCTGTGCGCCGGCCGTCTCAGCGCCGGCTTCCGTCGCGCCTTTGCGAAAAATTGAGCGGATGCGCACGTAGCTGTAGAGCAGATAAGGGGCGGTGTTGCCCTGCAGACTCAGCATCTTATCCCAGGAAAACACGTAGTCGCTCTGCCGGTTCGGCTGCAGGTCGGCGTACTTGACGGCCCCCAAACCTACAATCCGCGCAATCTCGCGTTGCTCGGCCTCCGCCAGGTCCGGGTTCTTTGTCGTGATTATTCTAAGCGCGCGCTCCTCGGCTTCGTCCAGGAGGTCCCGCAGCCGAATGGTTTCTCCGCTCCGGGTTTTGAAGGGTTTCCCGTCCTCGCCCAGGATGGAGCCAAACCACACGTGAGCGAGTTGGACCGATTGGGAAACCTCCGGCATCCAGCGTTTGAATACCGCAAAAAACTGACGGAAATGGAGCTGCTGCCGGCCGTCAGTCACGTAAATGATGAGGTGCGGAGCCCAGGTCTCCATGCGGTAACGGAGGGTGGCCAGATCGGTGGTCGTGTAGTTGAACGCCCCGTCGCTTTTCTGGACCAAAGCGGGGTTTGGCCGCCAGCCATCCTGGTCCTTGATCAGAAATGGATCCTCCTCCTGCGGCAGCTTCCCATCGGAGAAGACGCAGGAAGCCCCTTCGCTTTCCACGGCGATGCCCCGACTCCGGAGCTCTTCCACCACGGTCTTGAGATGGGGATTGTAGAAGCTCTCTCCCAGAGCCACGTCGAACCGCACCCCGAGCCGTCCGTAAATGGAATCAAACTGCCCCTGGGAGAGGCGAATCATCTCCTGCCATAGGCTCAGATTTTCAGGGTCGCCGCCCTGGAGCCGCACCAATTCCCGGCGCGCCCGCTCGAGGGTCTCGGGATCCGCCTTGCAGCGGGCGCTGATGAGTTTGTAGATGCGCTCCATCTCCGCCAAGGGATCAGCCGCGAGCGCCTCGGGCTGGAGCTCGGTTTTCCAACCCAACAGCAACATCCCGAACTGGGTCCCCCAGTCTCCGATGTGGTTGTCACGAATGACCTCGTGCCCGATGAAACTCGCGATGCGCGCGAGGGCATCCCCCAAAATCGTGGAGCGAATGTGGCCGACATGCATGGGTTTGGCCACATTGGGGGAGCTAAAATCGATCACAATCCGGAGCGGGGCCGCGGGAACCGGCACCCCGAGTCGTTCATCGGAGTGAAGTGCCGCCAAACGCTCGGCCAGAAACGCCGGGGTGAGTCGGAAATTGATGAAACCCGCTCCCGCAATCTCCGGCGGCTGGCAGATGTCGGCAACATCCAGTCGCTCCAAGATTTGCTGGGCCACCTGGCGCGGATTTGCACGTTGCGCCTTGGCCAAGATCATCGCCACGTTGCTCTGGTAGTCCCCAAACCGGGAATCGTTGGCCGCGGACACCTGAGGCACGATGCCCGGCACAGCGTCGAGAGCAGCGCGCAGCTTGGATTCAAGGAGAGACTGGATGGTTTCCATGGGACAACAGAGAGGGATCGGGAAAGGAGGGCGGATCTAGGCGGCGGCAACGGGGAAGGGCTTTCGTTGCATCGCGGAGGAAATGTTCCACCGCGTCCACCAAACCAGGCTGCAACTTGGAAAAACAGCCTCTAGGACTTGGTGTTTTCGAAAATCGCCAGGATTTCCGAAGAGGACCCCGCCGTGGCCAACCGCTCGCGCACCGCGCGGTCGTTGAGGAACTTGGCGATCGCAGCCAGGGTGCGGAGGTGTGTCTGGAACTGGTCTTTGGGAACGACGAAAAGAACGATGAAACGCACGGGCGCGTTGTCCAGAGAATCGAACTCAATGCCGTGAGAGGATCGGCCGAACGCGGCGACTACCTGTCCGACGCGGTCGGATGACGCGTGGGGGATGGCGATGCCGAAACCGATTCCTGTGCTCATTGTCTCCTCCCGCTGGCGCAATGCGGAGAGCACGACGTCTCTGTCTTCCGATCGGATCTGGGAGCGTTCGACGAGTAGATCCACCAGCTCCACGATGGCTGACCACCTTTCCGTCGCTTTCATCTCGGGGATGATCTGATCGACTGAAAGTAAGTTACCGAGAGTCATTCGATGAATGCGTGGCCGTGGGTGAAGGTCCGGCAATGTAGCAACCGCCATTAAAGTGGAAAGAGGAAAGTGCCCGGTTTCCAGAGCCGCTTTTTTGCTTCCTCTGATCGGATTTTCAGCGGCAACTTGCAGGGGATGAAAATCCTCCTCGCCGGCAGTGAACTCAGCCCCCTCGTCCGTACCGGAGGACTCGGGGACGCCCTGGAGGGGCTACCCATCGCGCTAGCCCAACGGGGGCATGAAGTGAGCGTGGTTTTGCCCTGCTACCGCGGCCTGCGCGAAGACCCGCGGTTGGCGGTACGCAGCACGGGGGTGCATCTCGGCATCCAAGCAGGACGCAAAAGGCTCGAGGCAGAGATTTTGGTGGGGGAAAGCCCCGAAGGGGTGCAAGTTTTCCTCGTACGCCGAGACGAGGCATTTGACCGGTCCGGCATCTACGGAGCCGACGGGCGCGACTACGAGGACAACGCGGAACGCTTTATTTTCTTCTCAAAGGCGGTGGTGGAATTGGCCCGGCGAGTCACTCCGCCCTTGGATATCGTGCACGTTCACGACTGGCAGACAGCGCTGGTACCGGCGCTGCTTCGCGAATGGGGTATCCCGCTCAAATCGGTTTTCACCGTGCACAACCTCGCCTACCAAGGCAATTTCCTGGGGTGGGACTTTGAGCTCACCAATTTGCCCGGACATTACTTCAACGAGCACGGTTTGGAATTCTACGGCCGCCTGAACCTCCTCAAAGGAGGGGTCGTTTATGCCGACCAAGTGACCACCGTCAGCGACCGCTACGCTCGCGAGATATGCACCCCGGAATACGGCTGCGGTTTGGACTCCGTGCTCGTCCAGAATGCGGGCAAGTTGACCGGCATTCTCAATGGAGCCGATCACCTGGGCTGGGATCCCGCCAAGGATGGGAATCTGGCGGCCACTTTTTCTTCGCGCGACCTCACAGGGAAAAGGACCTGCCGCAAAGCGCTTCTGAAGGATCTTGGCCTACGAGATGCACCGGAGGGACCAGTTTTCGCGATGACGACCCGTCTGGCTGAGCAAAAAGGGATTGATTTGCTACTGCCGGTTCTGGACCGACTGCTGGCGGATGACGTGCGCCTGGTCATTCTGGGCGAAGGCGACAGTGCCTACGAACGGGAGCTTTCGGTGGCCAGCAAACGCCACGCTGAACGCTTTCGCTATCTGCGATCCGCGGATCCCAAGCTCGCCCACCAAGTGCTCGCAGGCGCCGACATCAGCCTCATTCCCTCGCATGCCGAGCCCAGCGGCCTGACGGCGATGTATTCCCTCCGGCACGGGACGGTGCCAGTGGCCCGGGCGACGGGCGGCCTCCACCAGATCCTGGCAGACTACGACGCTGCAACCGCCTCTGGCACCGGGTTCCTCTTCTTTGACTACCGCCCCGAGGCGTTCTTTGACGCCATCCTCCGCGCCAAGCAGGTCTACAGCGTTCAGGAAAAATGGGCGCAGATCATGACCCGCGCCATGGCGGCCGATTTTTCATGGGACCGGACTGCCAGGGGGTATGAAGCCGTTTACGCCAAGGCCTTAAGCCAACCGGTTTAGTCTCGCAGGAGGGTTCCACTCAGCAGGAGGTTTCCACTCCCGGAAACACTGCCGGTTAGGAATATCTCACACTTTTGCCCGGCTCCATCTCGTATCGAATCACGAGCCGTTCGGCGGCATTCGCAGCCAATGTCCCGGAGTGAAACTTTAAGAAAATGGGATCGTCTTGAGCCATGGCCATCTTCTCCATGGACTCAAAATCCAGGGCGATAAAGAAGGGCCACTGCGCATCGGGCTCGATGCTTTTACCGCATTTCACACTGAGCACCTCGGGGATTTTCAAGAGGCTCATGCGGGTGGTCATCATGAGATGCTCCAACTGGGAGGGCGTCACCTCCGGCTTTAGTTTGAAGAGCATGATTTGATGGACCATTCAGAAAGACAGCAATTTGAGGAATCCCGGAGCGCGGTGCAAGGACTTCGGCGTGAGAGCAAAAGCCCCGACACGCTGTTGGCGGTGGCTCACCGTAAAAAAATTCGGGCGACCCGCCGAAATTTCGGCGCATCGCCCGAGGAAAACAGAGGCGGTGCGTGCAGCTATTTATCCCACTCCAACGCGCCTTTTTTGATCGCGTAGACGTATCCGACAGTGAGCACCCCCACAAAGCAGAGCATGCTCCAGAAGATGGAAGACCCGTGCTTGACGATGAAGTCGCGGTAGACAACCGCCCACGGATACATAAACACGACCTCGATATCGAAGAGGATGAAGAGCATCGCCACCAGGTAGAACTTGACGCTGAAACGCGGCTGCGCAGCACCGATCGGCAACATGCCGCATTCGTAAGCGGAGTCCTTGGTTGGATTACGCCGCGCAGACTTGCCGAGCAGGACGCTCAGACCCAAAGCGGACGCGGCAAAAACGATGGCCACGACGACTTGGATCAGGATTGGAAGGTAATCTTGCATCTATGCTTGGATCTATGGGACTTGGATCACTTGGAACAGGGAGTTGTGGAGACCGCAGAATCAGCCCTGAGGTCGCTTGGAAAACCAAGCCCTCAAACCACCGAAGCCGGTGCGGGCGCTGGCGGGGGTGTCGTTTGCAGGGTGGCGAGCTGCTTGGGAATGCCCTTGTACTTCTTGAGTTCTTTTTTCACCATCCCGCGAGCTACCAAGTTCTGAAGTTTCTCGTAGGCACGGAGCCGAAGCATTTCCTCGCCGCCGCTGGCCGCATTGCGCGCCCTTAGATTCGCATGAACAATCTCGAAGAGCTCCTTGAACTCATAAGTGCTTTTCGAGGAAAGCACGCTGGCGAGTTCCTCAGTCACCAGATCGGGAAGTCTGCGAGAGAATGCGGTCTTCTTGTGGATAGGCATAAGACTCAGACCCTATCACAAATTTAGCTTTCCACACTGAAAATTTTTAGTTAGCGCGAATTTTTCACCGCCGGCTTCGCCACCGCATCCCCCGGAAGCAGACGTCCCGCCTCCCCGCCACCCACCGCCCGGAGAACATCGAAGTTCGGGATCGATGCGCACAATGCGCCCCCAGCCGCACCAAAAAGCAACTGGCTGAACGCCAGCGGGCCCACGCACTCGACATATGTTCCCAGCTCCGTGCCGGACGCGGAAAAAACCACCGGACCCAGATGCCTGGCGATCGGCTCGACCCCGGGCAACTTACTCGCGTCAACGTAGCCCGCTGTTTCCGGGGCCAGAGTCAGCGCCATGGCCAGAAACGGCCGAAAGGTGCCGTAGGCGCGCTCGAAAGCCCCCCTCAAATCCAGATAACCATACGCACCGGACGGCTGGACGACCGAGCGGGATGCGGTTTCGAAGGAAGGCATCGACGCGAGGCCCCGCTGACCGGCTCTGAGCCGGCTGAGTTGGAAGTCCGCCGCTGACGCACTGGACGAGAAGCAGAGGAAACCCTCCGTCAGTCCGACCACAGGAGTGGCGAGCGTCAGCCCGGAAGACACCGGCACGGTATAGATCCAAGCATTGCCCCGCTGTTCTCGCATCCAGAAACCTTTGCCCGAGCTTTGCTCGGATACGGAGTCGAGCAGGCCTCGGACGCGCTCGTGGTCGCGCAAATCCAACGCCAGAGTCAGACCCGGCTGGTTTGACTCGGCAGGCCAATCCAACAAGATCCCCAGTTCGGGACCGAACACTCGACCGATGTCCTCCGGGGAAACCCCCCACTGGCCAAGCGCCTTGCGAAAATCGCCGAGCCCCCGCGCCCAAGGATGCACGGATGCAAGTGCCGAGGAGGGCCAATGAAGGGATTCTCCGATCTGAATCGCCGAATAAAGCAGCGTGGAATCAGAACTCATAGCCAGTGTGTGCCGCTCCAGCGGGCGCTCAAGAACGCGCCCCGGCTCAAGCACAAAAAAGCTGTCGCGGAACTGTTTGCCCTCCAGCTTCGTGGCGGCTGCAAACGCCTGTTTTTTTCGCAAATGAGCCCACCGCCCCGAGTCTGTGGGCAGCCCGCCCGCCGCCTGGAACGAGGCAAGCCATTCGAAGACGGCTCCGAGTTGGCCAAAAACCTGAACATCGGGATCTTTTGGGAGCGGCTGCGTGACTTGGTCGAACAGCGGGTTCGCCTGCAGACTGCTGGCGGCCAAGCCGGGCCTTCCGTCACACCGATCCAAGGTGCGCTTAAGCAACTCCACGTCATTCGCCACAAAAAACCACGGATCCCTGAAAGCACTCGCAACGGTCAAAGGCCCAACGGTGAGCACCTCCAGATCAGCCGCGCCATGGGTTAGGACATCAGTTTTCGCATTCGGAAGGCTCCGTTTGATTTCCCCCTTCACCCGGGTCTGAAGCTCCACCAACCGGTCATGGATTCCGGCAAATCGGAGTCCAGCCACCCCCTTTGGCTCCGACCCCGCCAGAGCGGCGACCGCCACAAAACCTTCCTTGGGAACAATCCGCATCCAAGCCTTGAGGCCCTCGGCAAAAACTCCGCTTTCCGTGAGTGCCGCAAGAGGCTTGGCTAGAAAAAAGCGCACATCAGGTTCATCCGACATCGCCGCGAGGGAGGTAGACTTCCATCGCCGCAGCGTGGAGTCCGTATCGGGCACATGCAGGAGGAAGACCGTTTCAGCAGGCAACAAATCCCGCACACGCATTCCACCGGGCCCCCGAACAAATCTCAGCCACAAAACCGCCAGAGTAACGGAGGCGAGGGCAATAAAAACAGGAGCGACAACCTTTTTCATAAACAACAAATCCAGCAACGTAGCGGCCTCAAACCCATCCCCCAAAGGTGGATTCAACCGGGGGCGTGCCTCGTTCAGAAGGGCTGTGCCTAGCGCTCATAAATCCCGACAGTTTTCCATCCCGTAGCCCCCACCTCAAACACCTCCAAGCTGCCTGTAAAAGATGTGGATTCAAACGCATCAAAAACGAGGCCCGCATAAAGTGTGTAATTGCTCGCCAGCCGAGGGAACACAAAAGCGGTGAAGCGATTCGGCACCACCACCAACACCTTCTCTCCCAGCGTGGACTCAAAAAGCGCGTGGAACTTGGCAGAAGAAACCGCGCTCGCCACCACGGGCCGATCCGAGCTGAGCACAGCGTATTCGATGACCCGATTGCGATCCCGCACGTAGCGGGGGGTCAACTCCGCAAGGTCCGCATCCGCGTTGGCGCGCGCTTGTTGGAAGAAAGCCTCCCAAGATATCGCCAAACTTGCCCACTGGCTTTTGGAAAGCCACTCATCCCAACCCCCGTCCCGCACCCCGGCAGCCCATTGGGTATGCTGGGCTCCGTCAATTGCGCCCGAAACAGGAGCGCGCAAGGAACTGGGCTCCAACCACACCCGCCACCCCTCAGTCACCGGCGTAGCGGCTCGCGAAACAGCAGGCAGCCAACAGAGAACCATGAAAAAGACTTTCCACGCCTCGTACAGCCATTTCCACTGCGAGAAATGATCACCTTTCTTGAAGGCATTCTGGCGGAAGCGCTGCCGACGCACGTTGTCATCAGCGTTCATGGGGTGGGCTATCATGTCTTTATCCCGCTCTCAAGCTACGACAGGCTTCCGGCACCGGGCCAACAGATCAAGATTTTAACGCATCTCCAGGTGCGCGAAGACGCCCACGTGCTCTACGGCTTTGTCACCGCGGCGGAACGCGACCTCTTCCGCCTCCTAGTCCACCACGTGTCGGGCATCGGCCCCAAAACCGCGCTCGACGTACTCAGCGGGATCAGTGTCGCCAGCTTCAAAGCCGCCGTGGTGGAAAATGACGCCAGCCTTCTCGCAAAAACCAAAGGCATCGGGAAAAAAACCGCCGAACGGATCATCGTCGAACTCAAGGACAAGGTCGGCGTCGCAGCGGCATGGGAAGCCGCCAGCGCCGCACACGCCCCCAGCCCGCAGGAGACCCAGATCAACGACGCCGTGCTTGCGCTCATCTCCCTTGGCTACAAACAGGTCGACGCCCACAAAGCCGTCAAACAGGCTGCCGAAAAATCGGGGTCTGCTCTCGCTGCCGAGGACCTTGTCCGAGTCGCCCTCAAGCTCCTCATTTAGTCGTACGCGCCCCACGCCATGCTCTCCGAACTGGACCGAATTTCAGCGCTGCGCGCCGCCCTGCCCGCCACGGGACTCTTTGCCGAAAAAGAGTGGCGCGTTTCACCCGACGCCTTCCGGATTCCCGAGCCGCTGCTCGAACAACTCGAAAAACTCGGCCACCGCCTCCTGCTCTTCACCCGGGCATGCAACGAACTCTACCACCGCAGCGTCTCCGGAAAACAACCCGCCTGGATCGCTGACTACCTGGACCGAGGTAAACCCCCTGGACTTGTGGAGTTCTCCCGCAGGAAAGAGTTCCGCAACGATCTCCCCGCGGTCATCCGGCCCGACGTCGTGCTCACCGAGGAAGGGTTCACCATCGCTGAGCTCGACTCCGTGCCCGGAGGCATCGGCCTGACTGCTTGGCTCAACGCGACCTATTCCGAGCTGGGCATCGACGTGCTCGGCGGCCCGCGAGGGATGATCGACGGATTCAATTCCATTGCGCCTGACGCCGACATCCTTGTCTCGCAGGAATCCGCCACTTATCGCCCCGAGATGGAGTGGATTGCAAAGTTCACCGGCCAACGAGTCGTGACGGCGGAGACCTATGCGCCGTCCACCGAGGTTCCCCACACCCGGAACCTCTACAGATTCTTTGAACAATTTGACCTCCCCAACATCGCGTCGGCTGGGGCGCTGATGCAAGCGGCCCTCTCGGGCACGATCCGCATCACCCCTCCCCTTAAACCCTACCTGGAGGAAAAACTATGGTTTGGGCTCTTTTGGATGCAGCCCCTTCGGGAGTTCTGGCGCCGCGAACTCGGGGAACGCCATTTCTTGGAGCTTCAAAAGCATATCCCCTACACGTGGATCCTGGATCCGACGCCGCTTCCCCACCATGCGGTGCTTCCGGGCTTGGAGATCAACCACTGGGACGAACTCTGCCAATTGAGCCAGAAACAGCGGGATCTCATCCTCAAGATCAGCGGTTTTTCGGATCGCGCCTGGGGCAGCCGCAGCGTGGTGCTCGGTTCGGACGTGTCCCAAGTCGACTGGCAGCAGACGGTGAAAAACGCCCTCGCCGAATTCCCCCATCACCCGCACGTGCTCCAGCGATTCCACAAGGGACGCATCGTGGAGCAGCCGGTTTTCAACCCTTCCACCGGAGGAATTGAGCCATTCCGGGGCAGGGTGCGCCTCTGCCCCTATTACTTTGTGGAGTCCGACAAAACGCAGCTCTGCGGTGCACTTGCCACGATCTGTCCCGCGGACAAGAAACTCCTCCACGGAATGAAGGACGCGATTCTCGTGCCCACTGCCGTCGAACCTCGCAAATCATAGGCGAGCCTCGCGGCTGATCAGGCAACGCGCCTCCCGGCTTCTCAGGCAAGGCAGGACTCGATCTGCGAGCGCAGCCGTTTTTCATCGAGGTGTTTGCCGATGAAAACCAGCTGGCTGGCCCGTTTTTCCTTCGCCTCCCAAAGCCGGTCCCAAAGGATCGTGAACCGGTTGTTCACCCCGTGAAAAATCGCCCGACGCGGGTTCCCGGCAATTTGTAGAAACCCCTTGCTGCGGAAGATGTGTTCGCGCTCCGAGAGTTCCTGAACGAAATACTCGAACTTCTCCACGTTGAAGGGCGCGTCGAACTCGAAGGAAATGGAGTTGATCTCGTGATGGTGGCGTTGATTGAGCTCGTTGAGAAACTCGGGGTCCGCCGCCAGTTTGCGATCCAGGTTGAAAGCGTTCATGTCCAGGAGCTCCTTGAGGTTCACCTGACTTTGATTGGTGCGGAAGATCTGCGCGTGGGAATTGAGTTCGCGCGCCTTGGCTTCCACTCGCACAAGATCCGGCTCGCCCACAAGATCGGTCTTGTTCAGCAAAATGAAATCCGCCATCGCGATTTGCTCCCGGGCTGTCTCCACCGAGGCCATCTGTTTTTCAATCTGCTCCGCGTCCACCACGGTGATTATGGAGTCCAACCGCACGTATTGCTGAAGCTGCGGGATGTTGAGGAAAGTCTGCGCCACCGGGCCGGGGTCTGCGATGCCGGTGGTTTCAATGAGCAGGTAATCGAACCCTCCGCGTTTGATGAGGTTTTGAACGCCTTTGACCAGGTCCTTACGGATGGTGCAGCAGAGACATCCGTTGTTCATCTCCATGACCTCCTCCTTCTGGTTTTCCACCAGCATTCCATCAATCCCGATCTTTCCCACTTCGTTGACGATGACGGCGAACTTGTAGCCGTGCTGCTGCTTGAGAATGTAGTTGAGCAGCGTGGTCTTTCCGGCGCCGAGAAAGCCGGTGAGGATGGTAACGGGAACGGGATTCGTGGACATGCGAGGGGATCAATTAGGCAAGGATTCAAGCCGGGTCAACAGCCGGGGCCGGAAACCCGCCGCCCACCCATAACCCTCGTTGCCCAAGGGAACACCAGCGCGGAAAACGGTTCGGCACAAAAAAGAAACTGGCGGCCCGAGAAGTATCTCAAGCCGCCAGTTCGAAAGGTGTCCTTCGGATGAATATCCGCCGGATACACCGGCCTTACTTCTTCTTTTTGAGAAGCGGCAGACCGGTCTTGGAGTTCTCGGAAACTTCGTATCCAGCGGGCAGCGCGTCGATCGCGCCTTCCCCAGCCGCTCCCGCAAAGTAATACAGGGTCACCTGTTGACCACCTTTGAGCTCCTGCTTGCGGGCGTGCAGAATGTAGGTTTTTCCGGATTTATTGCTAACGACGCTGAATGGCATGACAGTTTTCTAAATAGAGGATGAAGGTTGATGGGGGGATGATTAGATGAGGCCGGCACCCTTGAGCGTCGCGTAAGCGCCGTTCTTGGCAACCGTTTTCAGCGCCCGCGCTGAGAGCTTTACGTTGACGAAACGCTTGAGTTCGCTCACCCAAATACGCTTGCTCTTGAGGTTGGGAAAAAAGGTGCGCGACACCACTTTGGTCACGTGCTGGCCGATTCCGCCTTTTTTCTTGGCGAGACCACGGCGATGAATCACCGACCCCTTGGTCGGGCGTGCTTGGGTAATGCTGCAGACTTTGCTCATAAAAATGGTCCTTTTGTAGACGAAGGGCGGGGACAATGAAGGCGCACCCCAAGGTGGTCAAGCGGGATTTTGCTTTATGAAACCGCCGGGGTTCCTCCACCCAACGCCGCAACTGCGGCTGCGGCGGCTGCCCGAATCGCCTTCTGCTGCGCTTCAAGGAGCTGCGCGATGCCGCTCCTGCCCAAATCCAACATCGCCCCCAGCTGCGCCTGGGAAAAAGTACTCTCCTCCCCTGACCCCTGGACTTCGACAAAATCCCCGCCATCCGTCATCACCAGGTTCATGTCCACGGCGGCGTCCTTGTCTTCGATGTAGTTGAGGTCCAACAAAGGCAGCCCATCGACCACACCCACGCTCACGGCAGCCACAAATTTTGTGACCGGGTTTCGGGCGATCAATTTGGAGTCCACCAGTTTTTGGCAGGCCAACGCCGCGGCCACACAGGCACCGGTAATGGAGGCCGTCCGCGTCCCGCCATCGGCCTGGAGCACGTCGCAGTCGATCCACAGGGTGCGGGCCCCCAAAACATCCAGATCCACCGCAGCCCTGAGCGAACGCCCGATCAGGCGTTGGATCTCCACACTGCGCCCGTCGAGTTTGCCCTTGGAAATATCACGTCCTTTGCGCTGCAACGTCGAATACGGGAGCATGGAATACTCCGCGGTGATCCATCCGCCTGACACCTTCTGGTCTTTCATCCAGCGCGGCACGGACTCCTCGATGGTCGCCCCGCAGATCACGCGCGTGTCCCCGCAGGCCACCAGAACCGAGCCCGTCGCGTGCGGGGCAAAGTTCGGGAGAAAAGACACGGGACGCAATTGATCGGGCTGACGGCCATCGGGACGGTTCATGGGCGCGGAAGGTAGAAGCCCATTGGCAGGCGAGGCGAGCCTTTTGGCAACCGAAACCGCCCGGACGCCTTCGCCGTTGACCCGCCCCGCCCGACGCCTCAACACTGCGCCGTGATCAACGAAGTCACCTTCCACGTTCCCGCCACCTCCGCCAACCTCGGCCCCGGCTACGACTGCCTGGGAGTCGCCCTCCAACTCCACAACCGGATCACCGTCCGCAAAGGCGGCCCGGCTTCCGAGCACCCCATGGCGGCCACGGCGGCTGCGCATTTCTTTCGAACCGCGGATCAGGCCCCTTTTGATTTCCACTGGGCCATTGGAGGCGACGTACCCTCCTCCCGGGGACTTGGCAGCAGCGTGACAGTCCGGCTCGGGCTTCTCCACGGGCTCAACGCCCTTGCAGGCGAGCCGCTGAGCCGTGAAAGCCTTTTTGAGATTTGCGCCCAGCTTGAGGGCCATCCCGACAACGCCGCCCCTGCGGAATTTGGGGGATTCACCATCGCAAAACCGGGCGCCCCCACCCTGCGCTGGGAGGTTTCACCGGAGCTTCACTTCGTTCTGCTCATCCCCGACTTCGAAATCTCCACCCCGGCCGCGCGCGCCGTCTTGCCCGCGACTCTTGGGCATCGGCAGGCGGTCGCCAGCTCCGCCAACGCCTGCCGGATCGCTGGCGCATTTGCCCAACAGCGCTACGAACTGCTGCGCGGTTGTTTCCGGGACGAATTTCATCAGCCCTTCCGCGAACCGCTCATCCCGATCCTGCCGCAGGTCATTTCAGCCGGTGAAAAGGCGGGCGCACTGGGCGGTTTTTTGAGCGGCTCCGGGTCAACCATTTGTTGCCTGACTTTGGAGAACCCGGAGCCCGTGGCTGCTGCCATGGCCGCCGCCGCCCAACAACCCGCCCGCGTGCTCATCACGCGCGCTGACAACCAAGGCGCCGCCCGCGGCTGATTTACCGTGTTTCGCCGCTGGCTGGAAGCCTTCGAACAGTTCGCAATCGACGTCATTCTGGAGCGTCGATACGGCAAACGCGCCGCCCTGCTGCGCTGGTTCCTCTACGGACTCTCGTGGCTCTTTCGCACCGGAGTCCAAACCCGGCTCTGGCTCTACCGGCACCGGTTCCTGCGCGAACGCACCCCGGGCTGTCTGGTGATCTCCATCGGCAACCTCACCGTCGGAGGAACGGGAAAAACACCCGTTGTAGAAAAATTCGCACGCACCCTCCGAGACCAAGGCCGTTCGGTGGCCATTCTCAGCCGGGGTTATAAGAGCAAAAAACCCCCTCTTTTCCGGCGGCTCCAACGCAAATGGCTGGGGCTCGAGCGCAAAAAACCGCGGATCGTCCATGACGGCAAACGGCTCCTGCTCGATTCCCGGTTCGCCGGAGACGAGCCCTACATGCTCGCCCGCAGCCTGCGCAACGTGATTGTCCTGGTAGACAAAGACCGCGTGAAAAGCGCGCTACACGCCATCCAACACATGGGCGTAGACACGCTAATCCTCGACGATGGCATGCAGTATCTCCACCTCAGACATCGCCTGGAGATCTGTCTCATCGACCGGCAAGCCCCGTTCGGAAACGAATACATGCTCCCCCGGGGCACGCTCCGTGAGCCCCCGGGTAACCTGCGCCGGGCGAGCTACATTTTCATCACCAAAAGCGTTCCCGGCGGCAACACGGCGCTCATCGAACGGATCCGCAAATACAACCGCACGGCGGAGATCATCGAATGCACCCATCGCCCCCTCTACCTCCAGAACCGCTACAACGACGAGCGGCTGCCGCTGGATTTCCTCAAGGACAAATACGTGGGCGCAATCAGCGGAATTGCCCAGCCCGAGAGCTTTGAAAACGGGCTCCGACAACTCGGCGCCCACCTCGAAGTCACCAAACGTTTCGCGGACCACCACCGGTTCACGGACAAGGAACTCCAGGAGTTCATCAGCCGCTGCGTCCGCCGGGACCTGGACCTGATTGTCACCACTGAAAAGGACAGCGTCCGGTTCCCCCACGGCGTGGAAAACCTCGAGCTCCCCGTCTACTTCCTGCGCGTGGAAATCGAGATCCTCAGCGGCCAGGAAAGCTGGCAGGGACTCATCAATCGGATCTGCAGACCCGGGCCGCTGCTTCCCCCGGAACGGTTCTTCGCCTAAAGCCCAAGAACCGCCCGGGAGCCATCCCCACACGGGCGGTTACTTCAAGCGCGTCCGCTCGGCCGCAAGCTTTTCCTGCATCGCGCTCACCCGGTCAGGCTGCTCCCCGGCCAAGTCCCGGCTCTCGGCCGGATCCGCCGACAAGTCGTAAAGCTCCACCTTCGCGCTTTTTCCCTCAATCAGCTTCCAATTGCCCATCCGCAGCGCCAGCGGGCTGGCTCCGTTGTTTTGAAGCACCAGCGATTCGCGGCCCGGGGCATCAGGACTCCCCAAAAGCACGGGCAACAGGTTCTGCGAATCCGGCGCAGCCCCCTCGGCTAGAACCTGGCCGCTCAAAGCCGCCAGCGACCGCGGCAGGTCGATGAGCGACACCAGGGCATCGGACTCCTTCCCGGCCGGAATCCTCCCGGGCCACCGAGCCAGCATCGGCACCCGATGCCCGCCCTCATAGAGGGTGCCTTTGTTCCCACGCAAAGCCCCGTTGGGCCGCTGTAACCCATGCAATGCGTTGGTTCCATCCTCGTACGTGTCCTTGATCGCGCCCCCGTTGTCCGAGCTGAAAATCACCAGGGTGTCCTGCGAAACACCCCGCCGTTCCAGCGCCGCCAGCAGCTCCCCCACGGTCCAATCCAACTGATGAATGACGTCTCCGCGCCAGCCGCATCCACTCGTTCCGCGGAACCGCGGATGCGGCACCATGGGCTCATGGATATCGTGAGGCGCCATGTAGAGGAAGAAAGGTTCACCCTGCTTTTGTTGTTCGATGAATCGAACCGCTTTTTGCGTGAGTTGATCCGCCATGTCCTCGTCCGTCCACAGGGCGGAACGACCTCCAGTCATGTATCCGATCCGGGAAATCCCGTTCACAATGGACTGTGAATGCTGGGGGTCGGCTTTGATCTTCAAAAGGTCAGGCCGCTCCAGCCCCGTCGGCTCGGAACCAATCCGTTTCCCGTAGCTCACGGCAATCGGGTCCTGGGGATCCAACCCCACCACCCGGTGGTTTTCAACATACACACACGGCACCCGATCCCCCGTGGCGGGCACGAGAAACGCGTAATCAAAACCGATTTCGAGCGGTCCCGGCCGCAAATCGCCGTTGAAGTCCGGCCGGGTCTCGCCAAAGCCAAGGTGCCATTTGCCCACCGCGCCCGTGCGATACCCCGCCTGCTTGAGCAGCGCCGGAAGGGTGGCGCTGCCGGGTGGAATCAAAAGGGGCGCGTCACCAGGCGCGATGCCCGTCCCGGGTTGGCGCCATGCGTATTTCCCCGTCAGCAGGGCAAACCGCGTGGGCGTGCACACCGACGCCGTGGAATGCGCGTCGCGCAACCGGATGCCCTCCTTTGCAAGCCGATCCAGGTTGGGTGTCCGCACGTGGGTCGCTCCATAACACGTCAAATCCCCGTATCCGACGTCGTCGCTGAGGATCAAAATGATGTTCGGACGCTGGGCGGGCGCGGCGTCCGCAAAGGAATGGAGGCAGACGAACAGGAGGCTCAGAGCAATTTTTTTCAAGGGGAAGTCGGGGTCAAGGTTTGAGGGATCACGGCCCCTGTTCACAAAAACACAGAGGGGTCTCAGACCGCGGAAGCTCCGCCTCCCGGCCGGGCCCAGCAAAAATACCGCAACCCGCAGCCGCCTTCTTGTGTAGGCCGGACAAACCTTGGTGCAATTCGGACGCGCTCCCGCCCCTCACCCCCGCAAAAAGGGCGGAACTTAACTCACGCCCAGTAACTCGGCCACCTGGGCGGAAACATCGCCCGTGCGCATCAACGTCTCGCCCACCAGAATGGCGTTGCAGCCGGCATCGAATACCCGCTGGGTGTCCGCTCCGGTTTTCAACCCGCTTTCACTCACCAAAATCACACCCTCGGGCACCTCCTCGCTGATCTGCTCGGTCGCCCCCAGATCAACCTCAAACGTGGTCAGGTTCCGGTTGTTAATCCCAATGACCCGGGAGCCGATATCCAGCGCGCGATCCAACTCCTCAAGCGTGTGCACCTCCACGAGCACGTCGAGTTGGCAGAGCTCGGCGGTCCGGTAAAGAGACGCCAATTGTTCCTGCTCCAGAGCCGCAACAATGAGCAGGACGGCGTCCGCGCCCGCCACCGCCGCCTCGTAAATCTGGACATCGTGGATGATGAAATCCTTGCGCAAACACGGCAGGGAAACCGCCTTGCGGATCTGAGTCAGGTAACTCAGGTGCCCTTGGAAAAACTGCTCGTCGGTCAACACCGACACCGCGTGCGCCCCGGCTTCCTGATACGCCCGCGCGATAGCCACCGGGTCGAATTCCGCCGCAATCACCCCCGCCGAGGGTGACGCTTTTTTCACCTCCGCAATCAACCCCAAACCGTCCGGCCCCACGTCGATCGCGGAAGCAAACCCACGAAACTCGTTCCGCTCCAAAGCCGCGGCCCGCAAATGATTGAGCCGCGGTAAAATCCGGGCCACTTCGGTTTTTTTCACTTCGAGGATCTTTTGGAGCCGATTCATGCGGGGGCGAAAGATGCCGTGCCCCACGTCCGGGCGCAACGCCGAAGGCAACCCGCAAGTGGCCGACAACATCCCCCCACGGATTGAGCCCCGCTGCGGCGTTTCAGATCGACCTGAATTTGGGATCCACCAGTTCAGGCAGTGTGAAAAAGACCGTGGTCCCCTGGCCCAACTCCGACTCTACCCAGATCCGCCCCCCGTGCCGCTCGACAATCTTTTTACAAATCGCCAGACCCATGCCCGATCCGGAAAACTCCTGCCCTTCGTGAATCCGCTCGAAAAGATTGAAGACCTTCTCGAAGTTTTCCGGCTCGATTCCGATTCCGTTGTCGCGTACGGAAAAGATCCATTCCCCGCCCCAACGCCGCTCCCAGCCCAGATGGATCCGAGGCTTGCGATCCCGGCAGAATTTGAGCGCATTCCCGACGAGGTTTTGGAGGACCTGGGTGAACTGGGAAGCATCGACCAAAGCCGAGGGCATTGGATCGTAAGTGACCACCGCACCGCGTGCGAAAATGGCGGCCTCCAGGTTGGCCAGCGCGTTTTCCAAAGCCTGTCCCAAATCCAACTTCGTGAAGCTCTTGGATTGGCTGCCGACATTTGAAAACACGAGCAGGTCATTGATCATCTGCTGCATACGCCGGGCGCCATCCATCGCGTATTGAAGATAACCCTGTTCCTTGGCATCGAGCTTCTGCCCCGCACTCCGCTCCAGAATATCGAGGTAACCCGACAACGTGCGCAAAGGCGCCTGGAGGTCGTGCGATGCGATATGCGCAAACTGCTCAAGTTCCTGGTTGGAACGCTCCAACTCGCGCTTCTGCACCCCTAAAGCCTCCGACGCCGCGTTAATGTCGCGGTTTTTAAGCAGCGCCAGCTCGTAGGCCGAAAGCAGAAAGGAGAGGATTTGTTCCCGCTCGCTCCCAATCACGTACCGCTGCCCCCCAAATTTAACCTCGATGCCCTTGGCTGCGCGCTCGGCAGTGCAGAGCTCCGGGTTGACGAGCAAAAACCGGATCCGCTCCACCAACTGCGATTCGCTGTAGGGTTTGGTGAGAAACCCGATCGCCCCGCATTCAAGCCCTTTGACCACATCCGCCAGATCAATGAGGGAGGTAATCAAGAGCACCGGGATTTTCGCGAAAGCCGGCTCCGCTTGAACCAACCTGCAAAGCTCGTAGCCGTCCATCTCGGGCATGTTCACATCGCTGATCACCAGCGTGGGCGCCTCCGCGCGCATCAGCCCAAGCGCTTCCTGACCACCGTGGGCCACCCGGACGGGTCCAAAATGCCGGGAAAGCAGGCTCTCGAGTAAAAGCGCCTGCGTGGCACTGTCTTCGACGATGAGAATGGATGTTTTTTCGCCCATTATAGCCCGCCAATGTGACCGGCTTCACCCTCCAACGCGAGGGCGGAATCGCTTTTTCTCTGAGTTGTCAGTGCCCAGATTCGGCGTCAGATTCCCTGCATGAGCACCCCCGCTTCTCTCCCCGCCCCCGTCATCCAAAGCCTCCAGCTCCGTTCCCCCGCTGAAGTGCTCGCCGCCACCATCGCCCATTTTCAATGCGCGGCGGGCACAATCCACCGGCTCGAGGGCGACCTCCTGCACCTGGTCGCGAGCCACAACATTCCGCCGCAGATCCAGCAAATCGTGCAAACCGTGCCGGTCGGCAAAGGCATCGCCGGCCTAGCGGCGCAACGCGAGGAACCCGTCACCCTCTGCAACCTGCAAACCGACAACTCGGGACAGGCCAGACCGGCCGCCAAACAAACCGGCATGGAAGGATCCATCGCAGTGCCCATGCACCAGGACGGCCGATTGGCGGGCGTTCTCGGCATCGCAAAACCTACCGCCCACCAATGGACTCCAGACGAAACGGCCCTCCTTCTGGCCATCGGTGCCGAGCTTGCGAAAACCCTCGCCGCAACCTGAAAATCCTCTCCTTTGATCGGGCCGGGCCCGGTCATTTCCCGATGCCTTTCGAATCAACGCCTCTGCTGCGCCCACCCCCCTCTGCGGCTCACTGGCGTCGGCCACACCGGGCGCAAAAAAGCAGTCGGCAACCGCCCCGGATTTTCCCAAAATAATGATTGCAAGGCGCTCACACCGTCCCTACTTTTCCGCCCTCTCAACGCGGGTGTAGCTCAGTTGGTAGAGCACTTCCTTGCCAAGGAAGATGTCGCGAGTTCGAGTCTCGTCACCCGCTCCAGTGTTTCAAAACCCCAAGCTCAAGGGGCTCTTTTTTGGAGCTCGTGACCCGCTGGGAAGCGGCGACACCAAATCCTTTTCCCACCCTTGTTCCGTTGGAGGAACCCTCGCAGCAAGTGATCTTTGGTCGCGGTGACCGTGGCCAACGGGTTGGTTACTCGGATTTGGAGCGTTTTTGTGGGGTGCGGCAATGCCCCCCATGAGTCAGAACCCGTCCAAGTCACAAAGGGTCGTTTTGCTGAGCCACTGCGGGTGCCATTTCAACCAGCCCGATCCCGTTTTCCACCCATCCGGCCACGGCCACGGCTTACAGAGCCCCTCGAACCCACTTATCCACCAAGGGGCAGATTGTTTTAGAAGAAGGGACATCCTGTGACTCCGCTTTAACCCGCCTGTTGCAACAACGATATTTTGGTTGCTGTTTGGAAACTGAACAACGGACATTTTTTGACACCGTTGCCCCTTCCACGATGATCCCGACCTCGCCCCGGAACGCCGTATCCGAGCCCGCAAGTGATTCCGACGTGGTGCTGACAGTCAGTGCTGGCAATTTGTGATCCGCGCCATCCAGGCCGGTGCAGCCATGAAGCGTTGCCAGCGCGGGCACAGCCTTCAAGTGAGCGAGCACCAGTTCGTCGAGGGTGTGATCGAGCATTGCGTTACTCCTCCGGCTCGACGACGAGCACGATCATCGGAAACTGCGGATGGTCGGTGACGCGCGCGATACGCTAAGTCGCGCCTTGGAACTCCAGCGTTTCACCAAGCTTTGGCCAATCGTCACCAAGCTCCGAACGCAGCACCTTCATCGTGCAAAGACATGTCAGCCGACCGCTGTCAAAACGGTGCGAGCGACACCCTGCCTGCCGATAAACCGTTCTGGCCGCTACTTCAGGGAACGGCCGGTCCCGCGCGTCCTCCCGTCATGGTATGCCGCATCCTGCTTAGAAACTGACTCCTATGTTGACCTGCGGCCCGTGGGTGACGGTGTCCATCAACAGTCCATCCTTGTCGTAGTCGATGCCGAACGCGCGGTAGGTGACCTCTGTGTAGATATTGGGCGAGAGTTGATAACCGATCCCCGCTTCGGGCGTCCAACTCAGGTCGCTCCCAATCGTAAAACCACCGATGTCGCCGCGCGCAGTGAGGTAACACGCGGCGTTCAGATTGTAACGTCCGCGCAGCCCCACATAGGGATCCCAAAAGGTATCCGTTCGCGCCACCGTGCTATCGAGGGAATTGTGCAGGAGCTGTTTGATCTTTGCCTGGCGCTCCACGCGGTTGCCCCGGATCTGCTCGATCTTGCGGACGAGACTCTCAGCGTCGCCTCCATGCAGTGGCGCTATCGGCAGAGTGGCATCTTTTCCTCCCAGGGCGACGAGCGCTCGCGCGACCGCAGTTCGCAGCCTACGGCCCACAACTGTCGCGACCGTATCGACGACTTGATCGATGCGCTCGTCGTTCGGCTGGGTCGTCATCCTCTGGTAGAATTGATTGAAGCGGACGCCCCCGAGGATGTCGAGGTAGCCGCGCTCACTCTCGATGAGCCGGCAGCCCACGCTGACATCCGCCATCGTCTGGTCCATTCGGTAATCGATTTTCTTCACCACGGTATTCGTGCCGACCCCATCGGAGAGGTTCAGGTAGAGATACTCGGCCATCAGGCTGAAGCGCCCCTTGTGCGCCTCGGCGCGGACATCGGCAATCATGTCCAGCTTCGGAATGAGGTCATTCGGTCCGAGACTGATGTGCGAATTGATGCCGTTAATTCCTACATCGCCCGAGACCCACGGAATCCATGCCGGCAGGCTGAGTTTGAATTGCCACAAGCCCTCGGGCGGCGCCGGTGGGACGACCACCTTTCTGTCTTTTTCGCCCGCGAAGGCAGCGGAGCCGAGCGCGAGCCCGGCGAGAAGTGCGGTAGTGAGATGTTTGTGCATTGGGTTGGTTGGAGAGCTAGATCGACTTATCTGGAAGTTATTGAGGGCGATGTTGGATTTCATGGTATCCTAGTTTTGTTCCAACGACGGTTTCGCATTTTTCACGTATGGCCCGTCATCGATCAGGATCACGCCGTTGGCTTTCGCGTATTCGTCCCAAAGCGCGAGCAGCGCCTTGCGTTTCGCGGGCTCCTGCTTGGAAAGGTCGCGGGTCTCGCCGGCATCGTATTTTATGTTGAAAAGCTCCCACTCGCCGGTGCCACCGGCGCTTTTGCGGATGTTGAGCAGCTTCCAATCGCCCTGCCGGATGGCGCGGTTCCCGAAAAGATCCCAGCCCAGCCAGTCCTTCTCCGTGCGCACCGAATCCGCCGCGCCGGAGAGGAGCGGAGTGAGCGCCTTGCCAGCGAGAGGCCCGAGTTTGCCGTCCTTCTTTGAGGGATGCACCGCGCCCGCGAGTTCGAGGAACGTCGGCACCAGATCGGTTGTGTACAGCAGCGCGGGGACGATGTGGCCGCTGCGTTTCACGCCCGGCCAGGCGACGATGTAGGCGCAAGGGACAGGCCTGAATGGCGCTAAAATTAAGCAGCCTCTCGATATCTTGTGCGGTGGAAAATCTCGACGTATTTGGAGCGGTGTTTGGTTTAGTCGTGGATAGTTTTTAGGTCTGCGTTTGACTGCCCGAGGTTAGCGTCTTGAGGGGCGACATACGATCCGTTTGCTGGAGAGGAGTGCGATCAGGGCGCGTATCAACGGTGTCAAAAAGCGACTGCCTCAGAATAGGGGCGTGGTGAGCCGCAATCGGTAGAAGGGATACG
>JBEIUI010000165.1:0-4378 GCA_040374425.1 Verrucomicrobiia bacterium
CACCTCGCCACGCTCTTCATTCAAAGAAGTGCAGCACCGCCATCGCGCGAAGAAGCCCCTTATCTAAGTGCCATTCGGGACAGGCTTTTTATACAAGTTCCCCGAACACTCCTTCAAATGCGGGCCCTTCGCTCTGCGAACCGTCCGGGAGACACTGGGCCTGGAGCCGTTCACCCATCCGCTCATTGAAAAAAAAGCGATCCGAGCGCGTGGGGATCTCGCTTTTGGAGGTGGAAAAACTCGCCCAGGACATGGGCATGGACTGGGTGGCGGTGTCCCGCAAAGTCGGTGCGCCTTTACCCGTGCCGGCGGGTCGTGCATGGGACTAGCCGATAGGGACAGAGCGTCTATTGAAAAACCCGCAGGAAAACGGGGTGGCTACCAGCTGCACAGTTTTTTCTCCGCAGCGCCCTCTCTGAGGGCCAGCAGCAAGAAAAGGTTGACGCGCGGAGATGTGGACATTATTTGTCCACATTTATGAAAACGGTGACCGTTCGAGATTTGCGCAACTCTTTCTCCATGCTTGAGGCTTGGTTATTGGACGGAGAAGACATCTGCATCGAAAAGCGGGGTCAGCCCATAGGGGTGCTCACTGCATGGCGTCCTGATGCTGCGGTGCATGCCGCGAAGCCCGACTTTGCGGCGAGGCGGCGGGCCATTTGGGGAAATCGCGTTTTCACCGAGGCGGAAGTCGCGGCTATGCGGGCGGATGAACTCGAAGGGGAGGAGGGATGAGTTGTTTTCCGGACACTTCTTTTCTATGCGCCCTGTATCGGACTCAGGTCAATTCCCCGCGTGCTGATGAGTTCATGGCGGGGTTGAGTGGCGCTTTGCCGGTGTCGAGCCTGCTGCTACTGGAGTTCCGGCAGTCGGTGCGCTTGCAGATCAGGCTGCACTCCAATGACCGCAGCAAGGGTTTCGTGCAGGTGCAAGGGCACCAGATGCTGAACGATCTCCAGATTGATCTCAACGCGGGGCTGCTCACGACGACGCCTGTGGACTGGTCCGCGGTGCATCAACGCGCAGAGGCGTTGAGCAGTGCCCACACGCTTGCCGAAGGGCATCGCCTAGCGGACATTTTGCACGTGGCCACGGCTTTGCAGCTTGGAGTGGCGCAGTTCCTGACCTTCGATGCGAACCAGAAACAACTCGCCCGGGCAGAAGGGCTGTTGGTGCCGGTGTAGCAGAAACCCCGCAAGGAGCCCGCAAGGGACAAGGAGCCCGCAAGCTCAGGCTTTTGATGCGATACACCCTACGAGAGGCCTGCGAACCGGACCGTGGCCGTTCAACCATTGCCAGACGTCGTGGGGCCGTAACTCACCGACCCGGTGGGATCATCGGCCCCGTTCCCGTCGACGGAACCGTCGACTCACAGCGGATGCGGGACGTAGTCATCGGTGGGTGTCGGCTCGAACGGGATCGATCGGACGTGCCGCTCGAACGCGGGAAACCGACTCGATTGGGCGAAGCCCGCCATCACCGACTGCCCGTTGAACGTGACCAGATCGTGCTGGTGAGCGAACAGCAACTGAGTCGTGGTGTGGGAGTAGCCCATGAGCTCCCAACAGTTTGTCTGTCCCCAGCGGCTCTTCCGGCTGCTGGCGAGGTGGCCGCGTGATCACACCCGCAAGTGGCCCAGTGTCAGAGCCACCCGTAGGCACCATTTTCGGCCTCGTTTCCGCTAGGAGATTGGTTTTTCAGCCTGTGCACCGGAAACGGTAGGAGAGCGGACTGGGGCCCGGGGAGTGAGGGGGTCTGATGCTCTGGCCTGTGAGGCCCTTATTTCTCTCAAAGAAACCTTTCACCGGAAGTCTCTTTCCCGCAGACCAGTCGTCTGAATTTTTGCATCCGTTCTCTTGTCCTCCTGCCAAAATGAAACATTCCGCCCTGTTCTGCTCCGTTTTTTTCCTTGGTAGCCTAGCCGCATCCCATGCTGCGGATTCCACCACGAAAGGCCCCAATATTGTCTATATACTTGCCGATGATCTTGGGGTGGGGGACGTGCGGTGCCTGAACCCTGCCGGTAAGTTCGCGACGCCCAACCTCGACAAACTGGCCAGCCAGGGAATGATTTTTACGGATGCACACAGCAGTTCTGCGGTCTGCACGCCGTCCCGTTATACGATTTTGACCGGCCGCTACAACTGGAGGTCGAGACTTCAGGCGAGCGTTTTTGGGGGCTATGACGCGCCACTGATTAAAGCCAGTCAAACCACGGTTCCCTCCCTGTTGAAAAAGGCGGGATACCACACCGCTTGTATCGGGAAATGGCATCTTGGAATGACGATGGCTCCCGCAGCGGATCCAAAACAGGATGGCAGAGGCGTGTTTCCTATCGATTTTACGAAGCCCATTCAAGACGG
Source organism: Verrucomicrobiia bacterium (assembly GCA_040374425.1). Lineage (GTDB taxonomy): Bacteria > Verrucomicrobiota > Verrucomicrobiia > Chthoniobacterales > Chthoniobacteraceae > CAIURC01. The sequence continues at coordinate 2,364 of JBEIUI010000165.1, forward strand.
ACCCACCACCCGTGGCTTTGACTATTATTATGGCATTTCAGCGTCACTGGACATGCCTCCCTATGCTTACATCGAGAACGATCACTGGACCCAGATTCCCACGGTGGAAAAAGACTTCAAACGCAAGGGTGCCGCCGCCGTTGATTTTGAGGCGGTGGATGTTCTCCCCACGCTGACGCGCAAAGCCTGCTCTTATTTCGAGGAAAGAGCCAAAGCCGGAACGCCGTTCTTTCTGTACATGCCGATTAACTCCCCGCACACTCCGCTCGTTCCTACGCCGGAATGGAAGGGCAAAAGCGGCTATGGAGATTATGGAGATTTCGTGATGGAGACTGATTGGTCGGTGGGCGAAATTATGGCAGCTCTGGAGCGGACTGGATTAACCCAAAACACACTTTTGGTAGTGACGAGCGACAATGGGTGTGCACCCTACATTGGAGCCGCGGAGTTGGAGCAAAAGGGGCACTTCGCCAGCGGCGCCTCCCGTGGATACAAGAGCGATATTTGGGACGGCGGTCATCGGGTGCCGTTTATTGCACGGTGGCCTGAAAAGGTGCCCGCGAAAACCAAGTGTAATCAGTTGGTTTATCTTGGAGATCTGATGGCCACGTGTGCCGAACTCACCGACGCGAAACTTTCCGATAACGAGGGAGAGGATAGTGTGAGTATTCTCCCCGCGCTTTTGGGGAGAGCGGAGAAACCGTTGCGTGAAGCGGTGGTTCACCACTCCATCTCGGGGCGCTTTGCCATCCGGCAAGGCAATTGGAAATTGGAGCTTTGTCCCGGATCCGGAGGTTGGAGCAAACCCGTAGACAGCGACGCTGCAAAACAAGGACTACCGCTGGTTCAGCTCTACGACTTGGGGAACGATTGCGCTGAGCAGCACAATGTGCAGGCGGAGCATCCCGAGGTGGTGACTCGTCTCACTGCGCTGCTTGAAAAAATCATCGCCGATGGTCGGAGCACTCCGGGGCAGCCTCAGGCCAACGACGCGGAGATCGATCTGTGGAAAAAGAATCTCAACGAAGCGAAGAAAGCGAAGGCCGCTCAAGTCGATCCAACGGCCAACTAAACCGGACCTCGCATAGGTGCCGGGGGAAAGCCAACAGGGGACAGAGCTTTTATTGAAGAACCACCGCAACGCCGGGTGTCGACCAGATCCAGAGTTTGTCTACAGTTTGTCTGTCCCCAGCGGCGCCCCCCAGCGGCTCCCGCACCGAAGAGGTCGTGAATGGCCTGCAGCAGGTGATGCGCGACCAAAGTCGGCGATAAGCAAGGAAACTACACATGTCGATGAAGATGATTTCTCCCCTAGAAGTGGGACTGGGCGTACGCGACTTGCCCCGCATGCGTGCCTTTTACGAGAAGGCCCTAGGCTGTCAGTTCGTGAGCGAAGTGAGCGTACCGGCAGACAAGGCGCGTCAGGCAGCGCTCTCCGACGGTGGCTACGTGGTGGTTCGGCTTCAAACCGGCTATGGCGAACGCATCAAGCTGCTGGGCCCGCATGACCCGGTGCCGGCGGCCACGGCGCACAGCGGGCCCATCCTGGCGCAGACCAACGCCTTCTACCTGACCTTTATCGTTGACGACATCAATGGTGCCATTGAACGCCTGCAAGCGCATGAGGCGGAGTTCCTGACCGGCCCCTCCCGAGTGGAGGTTCGCCCCGGTACCTTCCTGTCTTTCTGCCGCGACCCGGAAGGCAACGTGCTTGAACTGGTGCAATACGCGGACATACGCAGCTACAGGTCTGACTTGAAGAACGGGGGGGAGTGAGATGGCCGCTCCATTGCGCATGCCCGAGGTTGCGGCGAACGCGACCCACGCCACCCTGGCCGCTTGGTCAAAAAAGGGAGAAAATAGGGGACAGGGCTGAATGGCGCTAAGATAAGGATGATTTGCGACGGATGGAGGGCGGTGATTTTCTAGCGCTTTTGAGGCTCCGTTCACCATACAGACCCGGCGCGGGCCTCCGATTCTCCGTGCCTGCGGCGGGGTGTGGTTGGCGTGTTTGG
>JBEIUI010000015.1:0-42258 GCA_040374425.1 Verrucomicrobiia bacterium
CATCGGGCGAAACGCAGCGATTGAGCCCCGCGTTTTCAGAGCACTCCGAGCCGGGCAGGCCGTCAATCAGAGCGCTCGGAAAGCCCGATGGACCGGGAGAACCCGGCTGGGCGCTACCAGTTTTTGACGCACTTGGCCGGGACCAAAGCGTTCGCGGCCCCGCCGGTCGACCAGAGATCGAACGTGGGGTTGTAGCCTTTCAACGGCAGGGGGCGGGTCGCCGCGGGATTGCTTCGAAGTAAAGTCCGGTAAGCCTCCTCATACTTCGCACCCGCGGTGGAATAACCGTAGGATCGTCCCCAAGGATCCTGGATGAACAACACGTTGGTGATCATGCCAGTGGAAGAGTTCTTCGTGATCGAGAGCTGGTTGGGCTTGAACTCGTAGTAGCTTTTGCCCGGCCCCAACGTCAGTAAACCGGTGGGGCCGATGGTGTTCCCACTGAGCGCTTTGTAGAGCTCAAGAGATGCGTTTTGGTAGGTGGTGGTGGTCGCCGAGGTTGCGCGCGGATCCAGAAGGTCCGTTAAACCAGCGGTGTCCCGGGGGTAAGTTCCGTTATCGGCCTTGTAATTCTCGCAAGCGGCGGACATTGCGGCGATCTCGCCCTCGGCGCGGCCGCGAGCCGCCTTGGTCTGTACCCCCGAGTTGACGGAGAGCAACAGACCCGAGAGCACCAGGATCACGGCAATCACCGTGAGCATTTCAATGAGCGTAAACCCGCTCCGGGGATTTCTTTGTTTCATGGGGAGGAATGGAGGAACACAAACAGGCGCCGGGAGCTGGGCATTAACCTGCGCCGCCGCCCTGCATGCCCTGGATGATGCTGATCAGCGGCATAAAGAGCGCGATCACGATGGTGCCTACGATGAGAGCAAGCAGCACGATCATGATGGGCTCGAGGAGGGAGGTGAGACCTTCCACCGCGTTGTCGACCTCGTCGTCATAAACCTCGGCGATCTTGAGCAACATTTCCGGCAACTGACCGGTCTCCTCACCGACATCCACCATCGAGATCACCATGGGCGGGAAAACACCGCTCGCCTCGAGGGGTTGCACGATCGACTCACCCTCCTTCACGGCGTCATGCACCTTGGTCACCGCGTCAGCCACCACGGCGTTGCCGGCGGTTTCCCGGGTGATGTTGAGAGCCTGCAAGATCGGCACGCCACTGGTGACCAAGGTTCCCAGAGTTCGGCTGAAGCGCGAGATCGAGCTTTTGCGGGAGAGATCGCCAAAGAGCGGGAGTTTCAATGCGACCTTGTCCAAGAACTGACGGCCGGAGGGGTTCCGGGCGATGAATTTGAAGATCACAACCAGAACCACCACGCCTCCGATCAGCATCAGCCAGTTGGATTTGACCAAATTACTCGCCCCAATCACCGCCCGGGTGATGTCGGGCAGCGGCTTGTTTCCGAGCATGTCCTTAAAGATCGCCTCAAACCGCGGCACGATAAACGCCAGGAGGAAGACCATGATGAGGACGGCGATCAGCAAAACAATGACCGGATAGGCCATCGCTGACACCACCTTGTTTTTGATCTTCTGCGCCTTTTCCTGGAACTCCGCCAACCGCTGCAAAACCAGCTCAAGCACGCCCCCCAGTTCTCCCGCTTTGACCATGTTGATGTAGAGCTTGTTAAAGATCCGGGGATGCTGCGCCATCGACTCGGAGAAAGTGCTCCCGCCCTGCACGGCATCGGCCAGGGAATTGATCGTGTTGCGCAGGACCAGATCCTTTTCCTGCTTGGCCAGAACGGTGAGTCCGCGCAACAGGGGCAGGCCGGCATCGATCAACGTCGCCAACTGCCGGGTGAAAATCATGAGCACCTTGCCGCTCACCGTCTTGCGCTCGAAAATCTGGATCCCGCCGGATTTCGCCTTTGGAGCGACCGCCGCCTTGGCGGCTTTCTGCACGCTCTTGGAGGTTTTGACCGAGGCCCCTTTCCCCTCCTCCACCACGCTCGTTGGGAAAAAACCCGACTGCCGGAGTTGGCCGACCGCTTCGTTCGCCGACGCCGCCTCCAAAACCCCGCGGGACTCCTGTCCGCGGGCATCAAGCGCGATGTATTCAAATTTTGCCATAGATGGGGGGAACCGTTTCCGGGATTAAAAAGAGTTAAGAGTGGACGCCTGTGTTGTCGATGAGGTTTTCAGAAGTAAGAGGATCGGCAGAGGAAATGAAAACGCCGGGAGGCAGAAGGCTAAAACAGCCTCGCTGCGGGATCAGGTGTACTTTAAAACCTCCTCGATAGTGGTCTCTCCCTCGTAAATGCTCCGCATCCCGTCCTCGCGCAGTGTCGTCATACCCAATTCGATTGCCTTCTGTTTGAGCACCACCGAAGGGGCACGTTCGTTGATAAGTTCGCGGATGGGGTCGGTGATGTTGAGCAGTTCGTAGATCCCCTTCCGGCCGCGGTAGCCGGTCTGGTTGCACGCGTCACAGCCTTTGCCGTAGTAGAAATTCTTGTCCCCGATATCATGCGGCGAGAGGCCCAGCTGAGCGAGCACGGCCTCCGAGGGTTCGTAAGAAGCCCGGCAATGGGTGCAGATTTTCCGGATCAACCGCTGCCCCAAAACACCCTCGAGCGAGGCGGAAATCAGGAAGGGCTCCACGCCCATGTCCACAAGACGCGTCACCGCGCCGGGCGCGTCGTTGGTGTGAAGGGTGGTAAACACGAGGTGGCCCGTCAGCGAAGCCTGGATGGCAATCTGCGCCGTCTCGATGTCGCGGGTTTCCCCCACCATGATCCGATCCGGATCCTGCCGCAGAAACGCCCGCAGCACCCGGGCGAAGTTCAGACCGATGCCTTCGTTGATGGGCACCTGAATGATCCCTTCAATGTCGTACTCCACAGGGTCCTCCGCCGTGAGCACCTTGGAGTCCACGGTGTTGATCTGGTTGAGGGCCGCGTAGAGCGTGGTGGTCTTCCCGGAACCCGTCGGCCCGGTCACGATGAAAATGCCGTTGGGCTTTTCAATGGTCTCAAGGATGTAGTTGTGAATCCGTGGCGGCATCCCCAGCGCGTCCAAGCTCAGGTTCACCGTGGACCGATCCAATACCCGCATCACAACGCTCTCGCCAAACTGCGTGGGCAGCGTGGAAACACGCAGGTCCACCTGCCGGCCGTTGATCACCTTCTGAATCCGCCCGTCTTGAGGGAGACGGCGCTCCGCGATGTTGAGGTTCGCCATGACCTTCACCCGGGAAATCACAGGCATCGCGAGATGCCGGGGCGGCGGCGACATCTCATAGAGTGCCCCGTCAACGCGGTAGCGGATTTTGAACTCCGTCTCAAACGGCTCAAAATGCACGTCGGAAGCGCGGTCTTGAATGGCCTGATGCAGGATCAGATCCACGTAGCGGATGATGGGAGTGGCGTTGGCCTCGGCTTCAAGGCTCTTGAGATCAAACGTGCTGTCGGGCCCTCCAAACTCAATGTCTCCGTCGAGTTGGGCGAGCACGTCTTCCATGCTCGAACTCTCTGATCCGTAATGTTTGCTAATGAGCTCTTCGACGTGTTCAACCCGCGCCACGACAATCTGGATGTCTTTGCCGATGGCAAAACGCAGATCCTCAAGGCTCTGGGAATTGAGCGGGTCGCAGAAAGCCACTTGAACCGTCGTTCCGTCCATGCCGACCGGCAAAACCCGATGCAGCCGAGCCAAACCTGCGGGAATGAGGCGGAGCACTTCCGGCGGCGGCTCATACCCTTGGAGAGTGACGTGAGCCACCCCGAGAAACTCCGAAATCACCTGGTAGAACTGCTCCTCGCTGACGACCCCGTAGTCCACGAGGGTTTGCACCAGGCTTTTGCCGCTCTCCGCGGTTTCCTGTGCGATGTCTTGGCACTGGGATTGATCCAACAAGCCTTGGCCGGCAAAGATTTCGAGAACTTGATTCGCGATCATTGGGTGGGGAAAACGGAGAAGGGGTCGGAGAGGGTTTAGCGCAGTTTGCGGGGCTGCTGACTGCCGATGAGTTGAAGCGCCGCCTGCGGATCCTGAGCTTTGGAAGTCACTTGATCGCGGCTAATCAAACCCGCCAAGTAGAGCTCCACAAGGGAGGCCTCCAGCGAGATCATCCCGTATTTTGAGCCGGTCAGAATGTCGTTTGAAATCCGGAATGTTTTGTTATCGCGAATCAGCGCCGCGATGGACGGCGTGTTGATCATGATCTCGAAGGCCGCCACCCGTCCCCTGCCGTCGAGCCTCGGCAAAAGCAGCTGAGAAATGACCGCCTTCAAATTGGTAGAAAGCTGGGTGCGAATCATCTCCTTCTGGCCGGCAGGAAACGCGTCCACGATCCGGTCCACTGTCCTTGCTGCGCCGGTAGTATGCAGCGTGGAAAAAACCAAGTGGCCGGTTTCAGCCGCCGTGATCGCAGTTTCCATCGTCTCCAAGTCCCGCATTTCCCCGACGAGAATCACGTCGGGATCTTGGCGCAAAGCGCGCCGCAACCCCTCTGGGAAATTGGGCACGTCGACACCCACCTCGCGCTGGTTGATGATCCCGGAGCGATGCTCGTGGAAATACTCGATGGGGTCTTCGATGGTGATGACGTGGCTTTTGGATTGGGCGTTGATGGCGTCCAACATCGAAGCCAGCGTGGTGGTTTTGCCCGAACCCGTGGGCCCGGTGACCAGCACCAACCCGCGCGGCAAATGCAGGAGCTCCAGAACGGCGGCTGGCAGTCCGATCTGTTCGGGGCTCATGAGTTTTCCGGGAACCAGGCGGAGCGCGAGCCCTAGGTGCCCTTTCTGACGATACACACTGACCCGGAACCGGTTACGCTCCCGGAAGGTAAACCCGAAATCCACACTCCCCTCCTCGTTAACGCGCTGGAGATGCGCCTCACTCGCAATTGAGCGCGCCAGCGTCTCGGTATCCGCCGAGGTCAACACCGGAAGATCGAGTTTAAAAAGCGCCCCGTGGAGGCGGATGGTCGGAGGTGCTCCCACAGACACATGCAGGTCGGAGCCGCCCTCATCGATGACCAAACGCAGAAGATCTTCCATCGGAGTCATAGCGCTTTAGTCGCTGTCGGCCATCGTTACCCCAATGACTTCCTCCGCAGTGGTCATGCCCGCAAGCACCTTGCGGACTCCATCCTCGCGCAGCGTGCGCATCCCCATTTCCCGGGCGCGCTTGCGAAGTTCAACGGTGGAAGCGTGGTTGTTGACCATGTGCCTGACTTCATCATCGATGAGGAAGATCTCAAAGAGCCCCATCCGGCCTTTGTAGCCGAGGTTCTTGCATGCGTCACACCCCACGGCCCGCATGATGGAGGCATCGCCGAGCTGGCTGTAATCGATTCCCAGGGCGCTCATCTGTTTTTCACTGAGCTCGTCGGGCTGCTTGCATTTGGGGCAAAGCCGACGCACAAGGCGCTGGGCGAGAATGGCGCGTACGGCCGAGGAAACCAAAAAGGGCTGCACGCCGATGTCCACGAGCCGGGCCACCGCGCCCGGAGCGTCGTTGGTGTGGAGCGTTGAAAAAACCAGGTGCCCCGTCAAAGACGCGTTGATCGCAATGTTGGCAGTCTCGGCGTCTCGAATTTCACCGATCATGATAATGTTGGGCGCCTGACGCAGAATGGAGCGCAGCGCCGCAGGGAACGTCATCCCGATGTCCGCATTGACTTGGACCTGGTTGATGCCCGACATCTGGTATTCCACCGGGTCCTCCACCGTGATGAGTTTTTTGTCCGGTTTGTTGATGAAATTGAGGCAGCCGTAAAGGGTCGTGGTTTTTCCCGAACCCGTCGGCCCCGTGACCAAAAGAATACCGTCGGGTAGCCGGAGCAACTGCTCGAACACCTCCTGGTCATCCGAAAGAAACCCAAGTTGGGGAAGCCCCAGGGAAAGCGAGGATTTGTCCAGGATACGCATCACCACGGACTCACCGTGGTTGGTGGGGATGGTGGAAACCCGCAGGTCGATCTGCTTGTCCTTGCCCATCTTCACCTGAATCCGCCCGTCCTGAGGCAGACGCTTTTCGGCAATCGACATCGTACCCGACATGATTTTGAGCCGCGAAATGATAGCCGCCTGCAGCTTTTTGGGCGGATTGGACATCTCGTGAAGAACGCCGTCCACGCGGAACCGGACGCGGAAACGTTTTTCAAGCGGCTCAAGGTGGATGTCGCTGGCCCGCATGGTGTAGGCCTCCAAGAGCATCATGGTGACCATCTTAACGATCGGCGCATCCCCGGTCTCACCCGCTTCGCCCAAAACAGTTTCACCGACGGAGAATTCATCCCCGCCGCCACCACGCGAGGCCGCTTCATCCGGATAAAACTTATCGAGCGCGGCCTGGATGCCCTGAGGCGTTGCGCACACAAACTCCAGCTCCCGCCGAAGCAAATGATGGAGCGCATCAAAGGTATCAAAATCCAGCGGGTCCCCGACGGCTACAATCAGCGCCGAGTCGGACTGGGAGACAGGCACCACCTTGAATCGCCTTGCAACCTCCGCGGGGATCGCCTCCGCCAGGATTGGATCGATCATCAGCTGCGAGAGATCCGTGAAATCCAAAGCGGAATGGGCCGCCAACGCACGGCTCACGTCCTCCTGCGAAACCACGCCCTGCTGAATTAATTTTTCCACCAGCCCGGCATTCCCCCCGTCGCGCACCGCGCGCTCCAACTGATCCTCACTGACGAGGCCCGTTTCGAGAAGAATTTCGCGGATGTAAGCGTCGTTGGCGGCCACGTCAAAGAGGGGGGTTGGGAAGGATGCGAAGGAAAAGTCCTAGTGAGAGTAGCAAGAGTCCTGCCAAGAGCCCTCTCGGAAACAGGTTCCGCCGGAACAAAAGGCAGATACACCGTTCCAGTCGTCTCTGGGCGTCTCCGCTCGATTTACTTAGGGAGGCTACCGCCGGAATGTCAAAACACATCGCATACCTCCGCTCTCTCTCCGGAAAAGCCCCGACCTTAGGCTCACCCAAAGACAAAGCTCCTCTTGCCAGCGCCCCCTTGGCTTTGACAAAACTCCCCTCATGGAAAGCCCCGGGATTCAAAAACTGCGCGAAGCGATTCGAGAAATCCCAGACTTCCCCAAGCCGGGCATTCTCTTCAAAGACATCACACCGATCCTCGCCGACAGCGCTCTTTTCGCTCTGGCCATTAATCAGTTCGTCGAGGCCACCCGTCCATTAGGTGCCGACAAAATTGTGGGAATTGACGCCCGCGGATTTCTCTTCGGAGCCGCCGTCGCTTACACACTCGGGCTCGGCTTTGTGCCGGTGCGAAAAAAAGGGAAACTGCCTTACCTCTGCAAATCGGCTGCCTACGCACTCGAATACGGGGAAGCGGTGGTGGAAATGCACACCGATGCGTTGCGCGAGGGGGAAAAGGTGGTGCTCATTGATGATTTGCTGGCGACCGGAGGCACAGCGGCAGCCGCCAGCCAATTGATTCACCAAATGGGAGGGGTTCTCCTCGAAATCCAGTTCCTGCTCGAGCTGAGTTTATTGGCAGGCGCGCAGCGGCTATCTCCCACTCCGGTCCGCTCATTTCTCAAGTATTGAGGCCCACAAACCCCGGCCAACTTTTCGCCCTTTGCGCCCCCACCCAATTCATGAAACCCATTGTTCCGTCCGGACCGCCGCTTCCCGGATCGGCGCCTCAAAGTCCGCAAATACCGGAACCTAGGCGCCATCGGATTCTCGTGGTGGACGACGAACCCAACCTGCTTGAATTGATCCTGCAGGTGCTTGAATCCCAGAATTATGAGGTGTGCTGCGCGGCCGACGGCGCCCAAGCCATGAGAGCCGTCCAGCGTGCAACCGAGGAAAATGCCCCTTTTTCCCTTCTCCTCACGGATATGAATCTCGCGGGAGGCCTCAGCGGCTTGGAGCTACTGAGGCGCATCCGCGAGACCGCCCCGCTACTCACGGCCGTGGTCTCCTCGGGAGACCGCGACAACCAGGTCATGGATGACTGCCGCGCGTATGGGTTTAGCCGAGCCATTGCAAAGCCCTACCGCATCACGACGCTGATCCAGACGGTTGAAGAGGCGCTTGAAAGTCCGTGAACTTGGATGGAAGCGCCCGCCTTTTTCGGGTGCGTCTCAACTCCGAGACAACTCCTCCCAGAGGGCTCTCTGATGCGCCGTCAATGCCTCGGGAAGTGAGACCTGCAAGACCACATAAAAATCCCCCGGCACCCCGGATATCCCCGGCAACCCGCGCCCCTTAAAACGCAGCTTGCGGCCGGGCTGCGAGCCAGCGGGTATTTTTAACCGCACGGAACCCTCCGGGGTGGGCACCTCGGCGTCCCCGCCCAGCACCGCCTTCCAAGCGGGCACATCGAGTTCGTAGATGAGATCGCTGCCCTCCACACGGTAATGGGGATGCTGCTCAAAACGCACGCGCAGGAGAAGATCCCCGGCTTGAACCCCGGCCCCGCCCCGCGCCCCCTGACCGGCCAGCCGGATCCGCTGCCCCTCGCGCACGCCCCTGGGCACGCGAACCTCATACGTCTCGGGCGTGGCCGCGCCGCTGCGACGGAAAGAGATCTTCTTTTTCGCCCCGCGCAGAGCCTCCTCAATGCTCACTAGAAGATCAGCCTCCATGTCTTCCCCCCGAAGCTCCTCCTCCTCCTCACCCCCGAACCTAGCAAATCCGCGCCCCGGCCCGCGGCTACGACGGCCGCCCCCGCTGAAAAACTGCTCAAAAAAGTCGCTAAATCCCGTGCCACCGAAACTTGCACCACCGGCGCCTCTTCGCCCCGCGCCACCCGGCCACCCCTGCGGAGCGCTGCCCCGCTCCCAGTCAGCCCCGAGGGTGTCGTATTTCTGGCGCTTTTCGGGGTCTCCGAGCACCTCATACGCCTCATTGATTTCCTTGAACTTGGATTCTGCGGCTTTTTTGTCCTTCGCCACATCGGGGTGATGCACCCGCGCCAACTTGCGAAAGGCGGTACGAATTTCGTCCTGCGTGGCCGTCTTGGAAACTCCAAGCGTCTGGTAATAATCTTTATACTGAACCGCCATAAGCTCTTTGAATGTACGCTGGCCCCGGAAAAACTGCCAGCCCGCCCACGAATCTGATGCGGGAGTCTCTCAAAAATCTGTGGAATACCTCGCCACAAAACCCGCCGCGGAACCCGCCTCGCGATACGGACGTGGCCCCTGCCGAACTCCCCTGAGATCGGCCGTATCCAAGCGCCGCCCCGCCAACTTGGCAAAAACGAGCCCGCGCCGAGCAGAAACCGTAATCCAACGACCCGGCCCAGGATTCCCGTCGGAGAGCCCCCTCGGTGGGAGTCGGCTCCCCGAAATCCAGCCACGGGATGCAACAGGCAACACATCCTTGCCGAGCCATCATTTGCTTGATCGTAAACCGTGCCGTGCCCGCCCCCTCCCATCGATCCGGCCTTTTAGAAAGCCCTTTCACGGCCCGGATAGCGCGCTGAACGCACGCTGGAGCACTCACCGGGGCGCAGGCCAAACCGTTTCTGATCACAGCCACAGAACCCGGCAAGGTCGGCCGCCAATCCGGCCCGAAGGCAGTCAGCGGCACACAGAGCCCCAGAAAAAGAATGGATGCAAAACGCATGGGCCGACGCAGAAACGGGGTCTGGATCTTAGCCATCGCCCTATTTTGGCAATGCAAAAGCCGGCATGTTCTGGAAATGATGCGCGCCCTGTTATGAGCCGATCCGATTTACACTCCGCGCCCTTCTGGGATTTGCGCCTCGGCGACTGCGTCGAGGGTATGAGCGCGCTGGATGACGCCTCGGTGGATGTGGTGGTGACATCGCCCCCCTACAACCTCGACATCGCATACGGGGCCTACGCAGACAACGCCGCCCGCAGCGATTATTTGGATTGGTGCGATTCCTGGGCCCACCAGATCCGCCGGGTGCTCAAGCCGGAGGGCTCCTTCTTCCTCAACATCGGCGCCAGCCCCAAAAACCCCCTGCTCCCCCATCAACTCGCGCTCCGCCTGGAGACCCTCTTTACGCTTCAGAACACGATCCACTGGATCAAATCCATCACCGTGCAAACCCGGCACGGTGAACAAGTCTCCGCGGGGCATTTTAAACCCATCAACTCCCGGCGGTTTCTCACCGACTGCCACGAATACGTCTTCCAATTCACGCACCGGGGCGACGTGCCCCTGGATCGCCTGGCGGTGGGCGTGCCCTACACGGACAAAAGCAACATTGCTCGGTGGTCACACACCGGCGGGGAAGACCGCCGGTGCCGGGGAAACAACTGGTTTATCCCCTATCAAACCATCCGCAGCCGCGAGGCGCAGCGCCCGCATCCGGCCACATTTCCTCCAGCCCTCGCCGAGCAATGCCTCAAGCTCCACGGCTTGCGGGAAAACATGACCGTGATGGACCCTTTTCTGGGCATCGGCCACAGCGCCATCGCAGCCGCAACCTGCGGCGCCGCCCGTTTCATTGGGTTCGAACTCGACCCGGTCTATCACGCGGAAGCCCGCGAACGCGTGGCGGCGCTTTCCGCCCCAACCGGCGGGGCCGACCCGGGCCTCTTCGACTAATCATGGGCCTGTATTTCCTCCGCCGTTTTCTGGGCCTCTTCCTCGTACTGTGGTGCACAATCACGCTCACGTTTTTCCTCGTACGTCTGGCGCCGGGAACTCCCTTCAGCCGGGAACGCAAAATTCCGCCGGCAATCGAAAAACAGCTCCTGGCCCGGTACAAACTCGACGGCACCCTCTGGGAACAATACCGGGGCTACCTCGGGGGGCTGTGCAAGGGGGATTTGGGGCCGTCGATTAAATACCGCGACCGATCCGTGAACGAACTGGTGGCCGACGCGTTGCCAGTCTCCGTCGTGCTGGGACTGAGCGCATTTCTCCTGGCCACATCGCTGGGGATCTGGCTGGGCAGCCTTGCCGCCCTGCGCCAACACCAGTGGATGGACACGGCCGCAATGCTCGGCGCTCTCGTGCTCATCAGCGTGCCCTCCTTCGTGATCGGCCCGATGCTGGCCCTGGTTTTCGGGCTCTGGTTACGTTGGCTGCCCGTGGGCGGTTGGGGTTCCTGGAGCAGCCTTGTCTTGCCGGCCCTCACCTTGGCCGGTCCGTATGTCGCTTATATCGCCCGGCTCATGCGATCGAGCCTACTCGAGGTGCTCCACCAGGACTTCATCCGCACCGCCCGCGCCAAAGGCCTCTCGGACGCCGCCGTGGTCACCCGGCACGCCCTGAAGGTGGCCCTCCTGCCAGTTGTGAGTTTCCTTGGCCCTTTGGCGGCCAACCTGCTCACCGGCTCCATCGTGGTGGAAAGCATTTTTAGTATCCCAGGCATGGGCGGTTACTTCGTGAACTCCATCCTCAACCGGGACGTTTTCCTGCTCAGCGGCGTCGTGATCGTCTATTGCACGCTGCTCGTCGTGCTCAATCTCTGCGTTGACCTACTCTACGGCTGGCTCGACCGGCGCATCCAAATTTATGAGTGACGTAGCCCCCTTGAGCTCCACTCCCGGCACCTGGCAACGCCTGGCGCGCAACCGCACAGCCATGGGCGCCCTGGCCATCCTCGGGTTCATTGTCGCAGCCGCCGTGCTCGGGCCCTTGCTCTATCCCGTGGATCCCCACACCACTTCGGAGGCTCAGTTTGCGCCCCCCTCGCTCGCTCATTTCTTCGGAACGGACCTCAACGGACGGGACCTCTTTGCCCGCGTCCTTCAGGGGGCACGAATCTCCCTGCTCGTGGGGCTGAGCGGCGCATTGGTGAGTTTTTTCATCGGAACCGCTTACGGCCTGCTCTCCGGATACGTCGGAGGCCGAACCGACGCCACGCTGATGCGGCTGATCGAGATCCTCTATGCCGTGCCCCGGCTGATCATCCTGCTCATCGCCTCCTTTGTGTTTGATCCCATGGTCAAAACGCAACTGGCAGCGGTGTGGGACGGACGCTGGGTGGGCTACTCGAAAATCCTCATCCTGATCCTGGCACTCGGGCTGATCGAATGGCTCACCATGGCGCGGATCGTCCGAGGCCAGGTTTTGGCGCTCAAAAACCAGCAGTTCGTTGTTGCCGCCCGCAGCCTGGGCCAGAGCCACGTCCGGATTCTGCTCCGCCACCTGCTGCCCAACCTGGCCGGGATCGTGATTGTGTATCTCACCCTGACCATCCCGGCCGTGATTCTCGACGAATCGCTCCTCTCGTTTCTTGGGTTGGGCATTCAAGCTCCGCAAGCGAGTTGGGGCAGCCTTCTGGCGGACGGAGCCCAAGCCATTAACCCGGTTAAAAGCTCCTGGTGGCTGCTGGTTTTCCCCGCCGGGGTGATGTCTTTAACCCTCCTGGCCCTCAACTTCCTCGGAGACGGCCTCCGCGACGCACTCGACCCGCGCCAACGCCGGTAAGCCCGCCCAGTTCGCCGTTCCCGCATTGTTCCCCCTCCCCGCAGCCGCCGTTTCCCCCAAGCGCATGCCTACCGAACCAATGCCCCTCGCCGGATGTGGTCCGGCTCTGCTCGCCCTTTTCGATTTCGTGGAGGGAGTGCAATGCTGGATCAAGGACCGAAACGGCGTCTATCAGTGGGCCAACCGCGCATTTCTTCTCAATTACTCCCTTGAAACGGATTCCTGCCCGGTGGTGGGAAAAAGCGATGACGACCTCTCACCGGCCCATCTTGCCCAACAATTCCGGTTGGATGACGAGCGGGTGCTCCAAGGCGACCTCGTGTTGGGGCGTTTGGAATTGGTGGGACGCTTTGACCACGTGTCCACGTGGTGCCTCACCACCAAACTTCCCATTCGTGACGCCCAAGGCGCGATTGTCGGCACCGCCGGCATCACCCGCCCGGCCGATCTTGCGGCGTTGGACACCCATACCAATCTTTCCCTGGGGCGCGTCCTCGCCTTTGTGCGTCAGCATTACGCGGAAAGCCCCAGTAACGCGGCTTTGGCCGCTGTTGCGGGACGCTCTGTCCGCGCACTCGAACGCCTGTTTATTCGCGAACTGCACATGCCCCCACAGCATTACCTGCGGCGGGTCCGGGTCCGGCTCTCCTGCCACGACCTGGTCTATTCGAGCTGGAGCCTCAGCGAAGTGGCGCTGCGGCACGGGTTTTGCGATCAAAGCCATTTCACCCGGGAATTTCGCCAGGAAACCGGTTTCACCCCCAGAACCTACCGTCAGTGTTACCAGCCCAAGGCGGAAACGATGCCGCTCTGATTCCAAAACCTGCCGCCGCCCGCCTATCTCAAAGGCTCGGGGAAACGCTAACGTTGCCCCGATGAAACCCTCCTCCCTCCTCCTCGTTCTAGGCCTCGCTTCGTTGCCCTTCCTTGCAACCTCCACCACCTGCCGCGCCGCCGAACCGGCCCGCGCGGCGAACGCCAAAAGCGCGGACATTTTCCGCAAAGAGAACCTGGCCGCCTGGTGCATCGTGCCGTTCGACAAGGCCAAGCGGAATCCTGAGCAACGAGCCGCAATGCTCGAATCCCTGGGAATCAAAAAATTTGTCTACGACTATCGCGCAGAGCACGTCCCTCAGTTCGAGGACGAGCTGGTTGCACTGAAAAAACACGGCATCGAATTAACCGGTTGGATGTTCTCCCCGGCTACGGATCCGCAGGCTCCCACCCAACTCGCCCCCAAAGGACGGGAAACGCTCGAAATGTTCGCGCGACACGGCGTGCGTCCTCAGCTTTGGATCATCAAAGCCGGCCAGTCCATCGACCCGGGCAGCCCCGAGGAACAGGAGCGCCGCGTCGACGCCGAGGTCAACGCTCTGCGGCCTGTCTCAGCGGCCGCCAAAGAACGCGGCCTGCAGGTGGGTCTCTACAACCATGGCGGATGGTATGGGGAACCTGAAAACCAAATCGCGATCATCGACCGGCTCCGGAAAGAGGGATTCGACAACGTTGGCATCGTCTACAACCAACACCACGGTCATGGACACATCGCCCGGTTCACGGAGCTCATGCAGCGCATGTCGCCCTATCTGATCTGCTTCAATCTCAACGGGATGGAGGTCCGCGGCGACGCATTGGGCCGCAAAATCCTGCCACTCGGCGCGGGCCCGGAAGATGTCCGGCTCCTTAAAACCCTCCGCGACAGCGGCTACAAAGGCCTGATAGGCGTTCTCAACCACACCAACGAGGATGCCGAAGCCCGGCTCCAAGACAACCTCGACGGGCTGGCTTGGCTCACCCCCCAAATCGATGGCAAACCCGCAGGCGCGCCCCCCGAATACCGCTCGTGGAGGCCCGCTCCAAAACGCGCCCAATAACCCTCTCCCCCAGAGCAATGCCCGTTTTTCAATCCGTGCGGATTCTGCCGGCCGCAATCCTCATGAGCCTGTCCGGGCTGGCCATTCCAGCCCGGGCAGGCGAGGCCGCTGCTGAATCCCGGAAAAGCCTGCCGCGCTTTCAAATCATCCAGGCGGCCAAACCGGAGGAACTCACCCGGGCAAACGGCTGGCCAGCCTCCGGGAACGGTGCGAACTGGGAGAGATCCCTCGGGGGCCCCACCTCCAACCGCTTCTCGGAGCTGCGCCAGATCGCCCCGCAAAACGTGTCCCAGCTCGAAGTGGCTTGGACCTACCATTCCCGCGACGGCAAGGGAAACATCCAGTGCAACCCCATCGTCGTGGACGGCACTCTTTACACGTCTACTCCGGGCAATTGCATCGTCGCCATCGACGCCGCCACCGGCTTGGAACGCTGGCGTTTCGCCCCCTCCGCGCTCATCGGAAAGTCGTTCTCGGGGCCAGCCAAGCGCGGGCTGCTTTACTGGCGGGGCGACGCCGAGAACGGCCCGCGCCTGCTCTTCGGGGACGGCAACTGGCTGCTCGCCTTGGACCCGCAGAACGGCAAACCCATTCCCACTTTCGGGGAAGGCGGCAAGACGGCGTTTCCAGCCGGCGCAGCTGTGGTCGGCGCCATGCACCAGCATGTGCTGGTCATCGCGGGGGTCAGTCGGGACGTGTTCGGTTTTGACGCCCGCACCGGCAAAGAACTCTGGCGTTTTGCCACACGGCCTGGCCCCGGGGAGTTCGGCCATGAAACTTGGAGCAGCGTTCAGGGTGGTGCCAACTGCTGGGGCGGCATGGCCTTGGACGAATCCCGCGGGATCGCTTTTGTGGGAACAGGGTCCCCCAAACCGAACTACTTTGGGATGGATCACCGGGGCGACAACCTCTTTGCCAACTGCGTGATCGCCTTGGATGCGCTCACCGGCAAGCGCCTCTGGCACTTTCAGGAACTCCGGCACGACATCTGGGATTGGGATATCCCCGCCCCGCCCAACCTGGTCACCGTCGAACGCCACGGGATCCGTGTGGACGCGGTGGCCCAGGTCACCAAACTCGGCAACACCCTGCTCCTGGACCGGGTGACCGGCAAGCCGCTCTACGATTTCCGCCTGGTGCGGGTCGACACCCACGGGTTGCCCGGAGACGAGACGGCGCCCTATCAGCCGCTGCCCGAGCTGCCGCAACCCTTCGCGCGGAACGCCTATACCGAGGCGGATCTGCCCACGCTTCCCGGCGCAAAAGAGGCCGTGCTGCCCACCTTCCAGAGAGCCAACACCGGCCCGTTCCCCTCCCTGGACGAAGCCCGCCCGACCCTCATGTTCAACATCCACGGCGGTGCGGAATGGACCGGCGCAGCCGCCGACGCACGCGGCTTCCTCTACGTCACCTCGAATGAAATCCCATGGAACATCACTTGTTTCAGGGACGACGACCCGGCTCCGCTCAAACCGCCCACCGCCGGCGAACAAGTCTATCAGAGTGTCTGTGTCGCCTGCCATGGCCCCGACATGCGCGGCATCGGTCACGCCCCCCCGCTGCGCGGGTTGCGCCACCGGATGAAAGAGGAGGAGTTCCGCGCCGTGCTCAAAAACGGACGCAACGGCATGCCTGCCCTCTCCTTTCTGACCGAGGCCCAGATCCAGACTCTGGCGGATTTCCTCTTGTGCCGGGACCGCCCCGCAAATCCTCCCACGGGAAAGCCTTCCTGGACATTTAGCGGTTTCACCAAGCTCCTGGATCCGCAGGGTTACCCGGCGTGTACGCCGCCCTGGGGCACGCTCAACTGCATCAACCTCAACACGGGCAGAAAAGCGTGGAGCGTTCCCTTGGGCGAATATGACGCGCTAAAGGCGGCGGGCGTCCCGATCACCGGCCAGGAAAACTTCGGCGGAGCTACCGTGACCAGATCGGGCTTGGTGTTCGTCAGCGGCACCCCCGACAAAAAAATTCGCGCGTTTGACGCCGACTCCGGAAGAGAGCTCTGGAGCCATGTGCTGCCCTTTTACGGCACCGCGCCGCCCACCACCTACGAGGTCGCCGGAAGGCAGTATATCGTGATCCCGGCCACAGGCGGGGGAAAACTCGGAGGTGCAACCGGGGACGCCTGGGTCGCGTTTGCGCTTCCAAAACAACCATAAATCCAGCGGCGGCGACGTCCGCCCGTTGCCGCCCCTGAATGAACCCCGAACTCCCGCGTGTCCGCGCTATCGGGCTGGTGGGCGCCGCACTCCTTGGCGCCGTCTCCGCCTTTTCCGAGGAACCCGCAGCCGCTCTGGCTGACACGCTTGTTACTGCGGACAGCCCACCCCCGCTGCGCACCCAAGTCCTCAATCGGGAGACGCTCCGCGACGCCCCGCAGCGGTCCTTGGATGGCATCCTGCGCCAAGTGCCAGGGTTCAGCCTGTTTCGAAGGTCCGACAGCCTCACCGCCCATCCCACATCCCAAGGGGTGAGCCTCGGAAACACCGGCCCCAACGGCGCGAGCCGCTCCGTGGTGTTGCTCGATGGCGTGCCCATGAACGATCCGTTCGGCGGCTGGATCCCCTGGAGCCGTTTTCCCGCGGCCCAACTCTCCCGGGTCAGCGTCACGCCCAACGGACGCGCGGATTTTCCCGGCCCGGGCATGCTCTGCGGCACCGTTGCCCTCGATTCCCGGTTTTTAACCGAAGCGCCCTTTGCCGCCCTGGAAGCCGCTGCCGGCGACCGGCTCGAACACGAGTTCTCGGCCGGGTTCGCTCAGGAGGTGGATCAAGGCAAAATCCGATTGTTTGTAGCAGCCCATAGCCTCGATTTCGGCGGATACCGCGTCATTCGCCGCGACCAGCGCGGCCCGGTCGACACCCCTGCTACGAGCCGCAGCCAGAGCTTTGACGCGGGCGTCCGCCTGCGGCTCTCCCCGGACGAGCACTGGAGCCTGACCCTGCGCACCCTGGGCTGGAAAGAACAACGGGGCAACGGCACTCCTCTCGCCACAAACCAGAGTGATGCCATCGACTTCGCGATCCGCCTCGAAAACAGGGGCGCACCCGGCGAATGGAGCGGCTCCTGGGCGCTCTTCCATCAACGCCGCAATTTCTCCAGCACCTTCACCAGCGTCTCCCCCGACCGGACCCGCGAAACCCTCTCGCTCGATCAGTTCTCGGTCCCGAGCCTTTCCTCCGGATTCCTGCAGGCCATCCGGATTCCCCTAGGCGAAACCCACAGGCTCGCCCTCGGATCGGACCTGCGCTTCACCGAAGGCGTCACCCACGAACGCTTCAGAAACCTCGGCGCGGGGTTTACCAGGGAACGGGAAGCCGGTGGCAACCAGATGGATGCCGGGATTTCCCTGGCCGACACGTGGAGCCTCGCGCCGGGGGTCACTCTCACGCCGAGTATCCGGGCCGAACTCCACCGCGAGACCGAGGGGCGGCTGCGCGAGCGGGACCTCGCCACGGGCCGGCTTCTGACAGAACAAGACTACCCGACTCGCCAGAGCGTCCCGATCGACCTCGGGCTGGCCGCCCGATGGACGCCGCTGCCGAAGTTGGAAACCGAAACCTCTTTTTTCTCCTCCCACCGCAACCCCACCCTCAACGAACTCTATCGCCCGTTTCGTCTGGGCAACACCGTCACTCTCGCCAATCCCGCCCTGCGCAGGGAAACCCTGCTTGGCACAGAAGCGGCCTTTGGCTGGCAAGCCAATCCCCGGCTCACCCTTAGGGCTCGGGCTTTCTTGAATGAGCTTCACGATGCCGTGGCGAATGTCTCGCAAGTCCGCGGTCCGGGCGTTTTTCCAGCTTGGGGAGCGCTCCCGCCGGGTGGCGTGGGGGCCCGGAGAGAGAACCTCGACTTGGTACGAATCCAAGGCGTCGAACTCGGAGCCGATGTCACCCTTCCCAGCTCGATGCGGCTTGAGATGCGCTGGCTCCATGCCCAGTCCCGCATTCGCAAAGCGCGGATCCAGCCCGGGCTCGAAGGTCTCGCCCTCGCCCAATTCCCGGAGAACCAGATTCGGGTGAATCTGCGCGGGGAAAATCTGGGTTGCCGCTGGAATCTGGGGGCCCGGCACACAACCAGCCAGTTCGACGACGACCTCAACCAGCGCCGACTCGCCGACGCCCTGTCGATCGACGCCCAAGTGACTCGGAGTTTTGGCAAGAGCTGCGAGGTTTTTGTCGCCGTGGAAAACCTTTTCAACGCCGAGATTCAGGCGAGGCGCGATCCGGACGGCACGATTGGCATCACCGGTCCCCGGGCATGGACGCTTGGGGTGCGCTCCACGTTTTAAACTGAAGAACCGGAGTTCACGCGGAGCACCGGAGGACGCGGAGCCATGTTAGGCATTGAAACCTCAAAACCGAAGTTTGAGCGGAATGACTGCGAGCAAGGAAGCGCAACGCCTTGGTGTTCCGTCATTTTTTAAAAAGTTCTCCGCGCCCCCCGCGTGTTCGCGTGAAAAGGATCGCTCTCCGCAAATCGCGAGTTCGGGTTAAAAAAGAGCCGCGACTTGCGATGCAAATTCCCGGAGCGCCTCCCGGGTTTCCTCGGAGAGTTCGGGGAAAAAAACCGTGGTCTCGAAGTCCCTTTCACCGAAATCCGTTTTTGGCTGGCACCCGACGACGACCCCTTCGATCTGGAGGCGTTGCGGCCCCAGAACGGGGTGCTGATGGACACACGCCATGGAGAGCTGTGTGCCGATCTCAAACTGCCACCGGGCCGTGAAACACATCCCCCGCTCGGAGACTTCCAAACCGTCCTCCGCGCAGATCTGTGCATCCGCACCGTAATCCAGAAACAGGGCGGTGCGACGAAGGACGTGGGGGCGGCCGGGTTGAGTCTCAAACATATCTAAAACGCGGGAAAAGGTAGCACGGGGCGGGAGGGTGTCAAAAAATGAGCTCAATGAGCCGAAGATCCCGGAGTCGGCCCGGGAAAAGCCGCCCCGTGGCCCTGCACAGGCTCCCGCGGCAAATCAGCCAACAACCGCAGCGCCCTGCGGCCCAGCGCCCAAGTCACCAGCACGGTGAAGAGCAACCCGGCAATCGCGCCGACGGACTCCCCCGGCAACAGAGAGGTGTTCCCTCTCCAAACATCTACCCCCCAACGGGTGAACGTCCCAAGATACGCGTAAAGAAACAACCCGGGAGCCTGCCCCAAGGCGATCCACAGCATGCAGGTCCAAAAAGGGATCCGGGTGACACCATAAAGGTAGTTTAAA
The DNA here is from genome assembly GCA_040374425.1 of Verrucomicrobiia bacterium. Taxonomy (GTDB): domain Bacteria; phylum Verrucomicrobiota; class Verrucomicrobiia; order Chthoniobacterales; family Chthoniobacteraceae; genus CAIURC01. Next base: position 19,444 of record JBEIUI010000015.1, read on the forward strand.
AGGCTGCTCGGGAACAGCGGATGAACCTGGCTGAGAAAGACGATTTTACCCCCCTCCCGGGCAAGTGCGGCGTCCAAGGCTTTCCACCTCGGAGAAAGCAGCAGCTTATTTTCCACCCACCGCCTTCCCACGGTCCGGGCGATACCAAAAGCCACGGCCGCACCGGCCACGGAACCGAGCAAGTTCAGGAGGAACCCCCACCACAGCCCGTAAAACAGGCCGCTTCCAATGGCCAGAACGCCCCCCGGCAACAGCAGAATGTTGCAGCCAGCAAACACCGCAGGATACAGCGCCGCGCCTCCCCATGCCATGCCCGCTAAAACCCGCTGGATGGCATCCAGCCATTCCTCCACCGGGAACTGCCGCAATCCCCAGAGTGCGATTCCCCCCACGAGGAGCAGTCCCGCGACCCGCAAACAAAACCGCCGACGGCCCGGGCTCATGCCCCGGATCTCACAAAATGAGTCAGCTCCACGGTAGTCGAGTAGGCCAGGAACGGGGTGATGAGATAGACCCCCGGGAAATGCTCCAGCACCGAGCGACACACGTCCTTGGCGATTCGGAGTCCTTTTTCTCGGCCCTCGCCCCCTTCGCTGCCGCGCATGAACTCGCGCACAGGCTCCGGGATCACGATTCCGGGCACTTCATTGTGCAAGAACTCCGACTGCCGGCCGTTGAGCAGGGGCCACACCCCCACGAACACCGGCACCCCAAGGCCGCGGGTGCGCCGGGCTGTTTCCTCCACCAAACGCACGTCAAATACGGGCTGAGTCATCACGTATCGGGCTCCGGCCGAAATCTTGCGTTCCAGCCGCTGAACCTGCGCGTCGAGGTTGCGCGCATTGGGGTTGAACGTGCATCCCGCAATGAGTTGCGCGCCGCGCTGGATGGATTTGCCAGAGGCATTGAGCCCGGCATTGAGCTGGCCGATGATGGAAAGCAGCTCCACCGAGGTCACGTCGTAGACGGACTTCGCGCCGGGATGATCCCCGACTTTCGCCGGATCCCCCGTCAACGGCAGCACGTGCGAGATGCCCAGCGCATGCATCCCCATCAGCTCGCTCTGCAATCCAATCACGTTGCGATCCCGGCAACTGACATGCAGCAACGGGCGGATCCCGTAACGTTCGCGCAACACCGCGCCGACCGCCAGGTTGCTCACCCGCAGAATCGCCAGCGAATTGTCCGCCAAAGTAATGGCGTCGCTCCCGGCTTGGGTGAGGGCCTGCGCGCCTTCGTAAAACTTGGTGAGATCCAGGGTTTTGGGAGGATCCAGTTCCGTGACAATCACCGTTCGCCCCGCCTCCAGCAGATCCAGCAGGCTCGGCTCAGGCACAGGCTGCTCAGGAGACACCTGCGGCCCGGACTCAACCCCGCTCTTGGAAGACTTTAGCCCCGTCACCTGCACGACAGTGGTCCGGGGTTCGCAGGTCTTGAGCGCCTCGGCAACCGCCGCAATGTGGCGCGGGTCGGTGCCGCAACAGCCCCCGACGAGGCCCGCTCCATTCCGAGCCAATGCCAAGGCGGCTTTGGCGAAATACTCCGGATTGCTGAAGTAAAGGAACCGCCCCTCGTGGTACTGAGGATAACCGGCGTTAGGATACGCCGAAACGAGCCCCTCCATCGGCAGACGCTCAAAGAGTTGCACCATGGCCTGGGGGCCGTTCACGCAGTTTACCCCGACCACATCGGCATGCGCTGCACGCAGCCGCTCAAAGGCATCCAAAAGCGGCATCCCCCCGGGCAACCGGCCCTCCGCGTTGCAGGCGAGTGAACAAATGACCGGGCAATGATGGAGGGAATGTTTGACCTCGAGGGCGATAAGCAGCTCCTCCAAGTCCGGGAAGGTCTCCAGAAGAATGATCTGCGCGCCGCCGTCCAAAAGCGCCCCCATCTGCTCGTTGAACACCGCCGCCCGGTCAATCCCCCGATCCCGCGCCTGCGCCGCGGTGATCCCGAGGGGCCCCACGCTGCCGGCCACATACACGCCCTTTCCCCGGGCACAATCCCGAGCCAACTGCGCAGCCGACCAGTTGATCTCGCTCACCCGCGCTTCAAAACCGTAGCCGGAAAGGCGCACGGCATTCGCTCCAAAGCTGTTGGTCTCAATCACCCGCGCCCCGGCGGCGATGTATTCCTCATGAATCTGCCGGACCCGGTCCGAATCGCTTACGCAGAGCTCCTCAAAACATCTCTCCAGCGGCACCCCGCGTTCCAGAAGCAACGTGCCCATGGCTCCGTCGCCTGGGAGAATTCGGTGGTGCAATTCGTCGAGCAAATCCATGCAGCCTCGGAGTGTCCGAGCGCACCGGGACCCTGTCGAGGGAGAATTGCCGGCACAAACGCCCCTCCCGCCCCGCCGGGGTGGACGCGAAGCCGCGGGGATGTCAACGGCGACTTTTCACTGGAGCCGCTGGTGTGGCTTTGGAAAGCTTGAGCTCGGCGAGCACGCAGCGGAACCCGTAATGGTCCGTTGCCGAGTCGAATATTCCGCGGGCGCGCGACGAGGCGAGCAACCCGGCGGGCATCATCACGCTTTCCCAGGAGCCGCCTCGGAGCACTTTGACCTTCGGCTCTTTGTCCCAGATATCATCGCACCACTGCCAGACGTTGCCGCCCATGTCGTAAAGCCCCGCGGCGTTGGGCGCGAAACGGCCCACCGGCGAAGTATTCGCAAAACCATCCTCCATCACCCGGTCAGCCCCGCTCAGGTTGGCCTCGGTTGCCGCGTAATTCCCCGCGTCCCCCGGCGGCGGCCATGTCGTGCCCCAGGGATAAACTCCCGGCACGGAACGATCCCGCGCCTTGGGGGTTTTACCCGATTCCAAGGGCAATCCGGCAGCCTGGCTCCACTCCAAATCCGTGGGTAACCGATAGACTTGGTTGGGGGCGAGCACCCCTTCGCGGCGTTCTTTTTCTGTGAGCCACTTGCAAAAGTTTTCCGCCTCGAGCCAAGTCACATTCACCACCGGATGATCCCCCCCTTGTGCGAACCCCGGTTCTTTCCAGCGCTTGGTGCGCAAGGCTTTTGCCTGAGCAAACGCCTCAAAGTCAGTCACCCGCGTCACCCACACGCTGAAACGCAGTTTACCCACAGGCACAAACTTCATCCCGAGGCTGTTGACAAACTCACGGCTGCTTTTCTCGGCGGTTGGCGTAGGCGGCGATTGCGGCGCACTGACCGACTGCACCGGCTCGTTCTGTGGCTGCGCGGCAACAACCGGAGGAGCCGCATTCCGAATCTCTTGGATCGAATTGAGCCGCCCTTCCAAAAGCTTCATCCGCTCCGCAAAAGCGCGGCGCGTTTCTTCAATGGCCGCCACTAAATCCTCGCGCGTCTCGGGAGGGCTAGGGGGCACTGCAAGCGGGGTTTTCGCGGGGAGCTCCGGAGCGCCTTTCAAGTCTCGGGCGACAACCCGCGCGGCTTCCAGCGCGAGTTTCTCAGGCGCGGCAGCCTTCTCAAAGAGCGCCTTTTCCTGGGAATAAACCCTCAACGCATCGTCTCTCTCCCGGCGCAACGCCGCCTCGTCCCACTCCATCCTCTGCGGGTCCTCGGTGCGCACTCTCATCGCGGGATTCGGCCTGGCCGCGCCCGAACCCTCAGACTTGGTTTCAGGTTCCTCCGGCGTTCCAAGCGATTCCACCGGCAACACCCGCTCGACTCCCGGAGTCGGCGCTGTGGATTTGCGAAGCGCTCCGCCCAAAACCGAGAAATAATAGGCGCACACTCCGATGCCTCCCAACATCACGGCACCCACCGCCACAACCCACGGCGGAGAAACCTTCCAAGGACGCGAACCTAAGCCGGCCGGAGCTGACAATCCCAGTCGCGAAGAACTCATCGGTGCCGAAGCATCGGAGCCCCCGGAGCGAGGCTCAGTGACCGGGCCCGCCACAACAGTCTCCGCTCGCCCCCCTCCGCCCAAGAGCCCAGCCAAACTTACCGGTCCATTGAGCCGGGGCCCCTGCTCGAGCCACTCAAGCACCTCTCCCATGTTTGCGGGGCGCAACCCGGGGTTTTTCTCAAGGCAGGCCGCCGCGATTTTTTCCCACACCTCGGGGACGGACTGGGCCGAGCCAGACCGCTCTGCTCGGCGCTCGGCGAGGCTACGCGGCAGGGACTCGCGGATTTGGGAGCCGAGATCTTTTCCTGAAAACGGGGGGCTACCTGCGAGCAACACGTGGAAGAGTGCGCCTAGGGAATACACATCGTCGCTGAGAGAGCCGGCAGCCCCCTCCAAGAGCTGCTGAGGACTGCGCATGGCGAGTTTCCCGGAATCCACGCCCGCCAAGCTCGCCCGGTTCAACGCGTCCTCGATACAACGGCTGATCCCGAAATGGGTCACCATCAGATGCCCGCTGGGCTCGATGAAAAGGTGTTTGGCATCCAAGTCCCTGTGCAGGAGTTGAATGCGGTGGGCGTCTTCAAGCGTCTTTGCGAGCTCGAAAAGCAACGGCTCAACCTCAGAGGGCTCGAAACGGCCCGAACTGCGCTCAGCCAACAAACTCTCCAAAGAGCGGCCCTCCACGCGGTCCACAGAGATCGCCAGCCAGCCCGCTCCCTCGACCAGATCGAAAACCCGCGGAATATGGGGATGAATGAGCCTACGCTGCCGGGCCACCTCCTGACGCAAGGCGGTGAGTGCTCCTCCGTCTCGCAGCACGGCACTCGGCACAAAATGGAGGGCTACCGCCTTGGACAACGCCCCGTGAAAAGCATTCCAAACGAGCTGCTGCCCCGAGAACCCCAGACAACGCTCGAGTTGGTAGGTTGTGCCCGGCAGGTTTTGACCGGGCAAAAACTCGGGAAACAGCGGTTCAATGACCGCACTGGAGCTGGGTTCTAAAGTTCTCACGGAGGTTCTCACAGAATCACAATACGGCCCCGCATGAACGTCCACCGGTTTCCGGAGACAGCCAGCTTGGGCCCATTGTCCCCGCAGAGCTTAAAACGAGCCAGATCCGCCGGGTCGCCGAAAATGGAGCCTCCATCAGAGATCGGGAAGCTCGTTTTTATCATCCGCACGCTCGGCAGCCCCAGTTTTGAGGAGCAACTCCGGAGGCTCCAGGGAAATCTTTGCCGGTCAACAGGGCTCCCACATGGCCCGCGTTTCAAACAGAGTCCGGGGCCGTTGGGTTCCCCGCGGGGTTCCATTTCCGAGGGTACGCCCCCCCTCCGCGAAACCGCTCCGTCCCGAAAAAAAGCAGCGGCGCGCGCCCTGGAACGGCTCATCTCGCCTGTTCCCTCCGTTGCGGCCGCGTGCTAACACAGAGCTCATGTTATTCTGGAACGTTTTTACCCAAGTACTTTTACCGATCCTACTCATGTTCGGGTGCGGCTGGGTTCTTGATCGCAAGTTCAATCTGGATCTGAGCACCTTGGTGAAGCTCAACATCCATCTCGTCGTTCCGGCATTCATCTTTTTTGAGGTGGTATCCTGCAAGCTCGGCGCCGGCGAATCCCTCAGGATTGTCGGTTTCACCGTGTTGGTGGTCGCCACGATGTACGGTCTCAGCCACGTGGTTTCCTGGGGGCTCAAATACCCCGCCACGGACCGGCGCTCCCTGCAAATGGCCACGATGTTCTACAACTCGGGCAACTACGGCATTCCCCTCATGATGCTGGCGTTTCCAGCCACGGGCCCGCTGCTGCAAGTGTTTGTCGTGCTCACTCAGAACGTGAGTTTGTTTACCGTCGGCATCCTGCTCTCCGCGTCCGGGGCGCACTCGGGCTGGCGCAACCTGCTGCCAGTGCTCCGCCAGATTTCACTTTGGGCAGTGAGCGCTGCTCTTGTGGTGCGCTGGCTGGAAGTGCCCGTCAAAGGTTACCCCTGGCTGTGGGTCCCGGTGGAGTACTTCCATCACGCCCTGGTCGGGGTCGCCCTGGTCAGCCTCGGCGCGCAGCTCTCCCAGACCCGCGCCCGGCAAAACTTCGCGCGCTTGTCCTGGGCCCTCAGCCTCCGGCTCCTGGGCGGTCCCGTTGTCGCATTCTTGTTCGTGCGCCTCCTCGGATTCCACGGAGAAACGGCGGCGGTACTCATCGTCAGCTCGGCATTCCCCACCGCCGTCAACACGGCGATGCTCGCCCATGAATTCGACGCCGACTCCCAATTCGCAAGTGCAGCGGTCTTTTATTCTACCCTGCTGAGTATGATCACCGTGAGTCTCCTGATTGTGATCCTCAAATTCCCGGGAATCGTGGCGTGGCTTTGATCCCCCTGGGCAAAGCGCGGGGCACCCTGCAAAAACCGCTCCGAGGCAGCACCTCCGCCACGAGGACACGGCAGCGCGCGCGCCGCGCCGGGGCCCGGATCGATAAAAATCAACAAGTTGACGTGCAGCAATATACCTTTGTTATCGTCTGTAAATCTCCTAAGAAACCACCATACCTGCCTCTCCTTGGAATTCACCGATGACATCTCTCAGATCCGAAGGGCCCAGGCAGAAGAACCTCGCCGACGTGCGCCACCTCCAGATCCAAATCGCCCGGCTCAAATCGGAAAACCGTCGGCTCAACGCTCGACTCCACGCCCAACAGCCGACTCCGGTATCCCCTCCGCAATACGAACTCCGGGATGCTCTCAGAGAATGCCTGGTTGGTACTTGGGAATGGGACCTGCCACGGAACATCATTACGTGGTCACCCCGCTGCGGCGAAATCCTCGGAGTGCCCCCGGAACAGCCCCCCAGCTACGGAACCTTTCTGGACTGTATCCATCCTGAGGACCGGGAAGCCGTCCACAGCAGAGCCACGCACTGCCTCGCCACCGGGGAAATTTTCGACGTCGAATTTAGGCTCCAGCACGCCGACGGCAGTGTGCGTTGGGCTGCCTCCACCGGGCGCGCATTTCTCGACAAGGAGGGCAAACCCATTTGCGCAGCCGGCATCACCCAGGATATCACCCCGCGCAAAGAAGCCGAAGCCGCGCTGCTCCTCAGCGAATCCCTCTCCCGGACCCGGGCAGAGGAACTTGAGACGTTCATGGAGACTGCGCCAGCGAGCGTTTTTATCGCATACGACCCCGAGGGCAGAAAAATCACCGCAAACCGGACCGGCTACGCGACGCTGGGGATGGATCCCGATCAGAGCGTGGAACTCCCGTCTTTGGGAGACACGGCCCCCTTCCAACTCCTCAAGCAAGGTCGGCAAGTCCCGCCCGAAGAATTTCCGCTGCGCGTGGCTACCCGCTCGGGAGTTCCTGTTTCCGGCGAATTCGAGCTGCTTTTTGAGGATGGCACCCGCCGCCATCTTTACGGCACGGCAGCGCCAGTGCGGGACGAAGAAGGCCGCATCCGCGGAGCCGTGGGCACCTTTCTCGAGGTCACCGAGCTTAAAATCACCGAAGCGGAGCTGGCCCGGAGCCGGCGCATCTTTGAGCGGATCGCCGCAACCATGCCCGAGGTTCTTTTCGTGTTTGACCTCCCGTTGTCCACGTTGGTTTACGCCAACGGGGCCATGTTTTCGGTGCTGGGATACACGATGAACACATTGGACTCCCTCAAAGGCGAATCCATCGCCCACCTCATTCACCCCGAAGACCGCGGGCTCAGCCCCGGCATGGAGAAACTTCGTTCCCTGCCAGACGGCGAAATCATCACCCAGGAATACCGGGTCCGGCACGCCAACGGTTCCTATCGCTGGATGCGCCTGCGGATTGTCGCGTTTTCCAGAGACGCCGACCAAGGCGTGCTCCAGGTGCTGGGGCTGGCCCAAGATACGACCCAGGAGCATCAGATCCAGCAGGCGTTCCTGGAAAACGAGAAGGTGTACCGTGCGCTGACCGATCTCTCCCCGCAAATCGTTTGGCGGACCGACGCCCAGGGCAACCTGGACTACTGCAACGAAAACTGGCGCAGGTTTACCGGGATGGACCTCAACCAATCCAAGCGGGGCAGCTGGCTCTCCGCTGTGCACCCCGATTTCCGGGAGCGGATCCACCTCGAATGGGCGCACGCCGCAGCCAGCGGTCGCGACTCGGAAATTGAAATTCCCCTGCGCCGCGCCGACGGCCTGCATCGCTGGCATCTGGGACGCTCCGTTGCCGTGCGCGACGTCAACGGGAAAATCGTCTGGTGGATGGGCATCGCCTTCGATGTGCATGAACGCAAGCAAGCGGAGTTGGCGCTGCGTGAAAGCGAGGAACGCTTCCGAACGCTCGCGGACACCGCCCCGGTGATGATCTGGATGAGCGATGAACACGGCAAACCGGCATATTTCAACAAGCCCATGCTGGAATTCATCGGCCCGCTCCACAGCCCGGCCGGCACCCAGCTCCCCCCATTCATCCATCCCGAGGACTTCGCCACGGGGTTCCAAACCTGTTTGCGCGCCATTGAGGAACGCAACCCCTTTCAGTGCGACTACCGCCAGCGGCGCGCCGACGGCGAATACCGCTGGATCACCAGCCACGGCCGGCCGCGCTTTGGCGCCGACGGGAACTTCATGGGGTATATCGGGATCACGCTCGACATCACCGATCGGAAAGTAGTGGAAGACACCCTGCGCCGGCACCAATTCGAACTCCAAAACGCTCTCACTGCGGCCGAATCGGCCCGCGAACGGGCGGAAGCGGCCGACCGCTCCAAGGACCAGTTCCTGGCCGTGCTCAGCCACGAATTACGCACCCCGCTCACCCCCGTGCTTCTGGCCGCTGCGGCGCTGCCCGCGCGCCCGGACATTCCGCCTCAGGTGCGCGACGCCCTCCAGATGATCAGCCACAACGTCCAGCTCGAGGCGCGCTTGATTGACGACCTGCTCGACCTCACCCGCATCACCCGCGGCACGCTGGAACTCAGCCTGCAAAACGTCGACCTCCATGCCGTCATCGGCAGGGCCCTGCAAATCTGCGGCTCCGAACTCGTCGCAAAAAATCACCGCCTCAACCTCGCACTCGCGGCCCAGCAGTTCTCGGTTTACGGCGACTTCGCCCGACTCCAGCAGGTGTTTTGGAACCTCATTAAAAACGCGGTGAAGTTCACCCCCGCCGGCGGCACACTCTATGTGCGCTCCAAAAACATCGGCACCGCCATCTGCATCGAAATCCAAGACAACGGCATTGGCATTGAGCCCAGCGTGCTGCCAAAGATATTCAACTCCTTCGAGCAAGGCGGTCAGGAAATCATGCGGCGGTTCGGCGGCCTCGGCTTGGGGTTGGCCATTTCCACTGCGGTGGTTTCCGCCCATCACGGCCAGCTAACGGCCTCAAGCCCCGGCAAAGGCTTCGGCGCGACTTTCTACGTTCACCTCCCCCTTTTCCAGCCATGACACCCGCTGCCGCCCACATCCAGATCTTCATCGTCGAGAACCACGAGGACACCCTCAAATACCTGAGGATGTATCTTGAAACCCTCGGCCACACCGTGGCTTCAGCCGCGAGCATGGCCGAGGCGTTGCAGAAAATCCCCCTCCAAAAAATCGACCTGCTCCTCAGCGACATCGGACTGCCCGACGGCAGCGGATGGGAGCTCCTTGAACAGCTATCCCCTGTGCCCGCTCCGTTTGCCGTCGCTATGAGCGGCTTCGGCATGAATGCCGATCGGGCCCGGAGCCGCGCGGCCGGCTACCGCCATCACCTCATCAAACCCTTTATGCCGGACGAACTCGACTCGATCTTGGCCGAAGCCTCCGCGCTCAAGTCCGCAGCGAACGAACTGACCTGAGTCCTCGACCGACGCCCTCTCTGAGTCTCCAAGGCTCCCCCCCCCGTCGAAAAGATTTCTTTGCGGTCCCGGAATCGCCCCGGTAAACAAATCAACAGCCGCCGTCGCATCCGGTGCACGCCCGAAGGGGGCAATGGCGGATTCTTCTTTAAAGCGCCCGTAGCTCAGTTGGATAGAGCAGCAGATTTCTAATCCGCTGGTCGTGGGTTCGAATCCCGCCGGGCGCACCCCTCCTCAGAAGAACCCACGGAACGCACCTCCCGCATTTGCTCCAGTCATCTAGCGGCGCTCGGCGCCTTCCAGACGCTCAAGCCAGGATTGAAGCTTTGCCCGGGGATCGCCCGACACATCGGCAGGCAGATGTTCAAGCAACCAGCTCACATCATCGCGAGCGCCTTCCCTGTCGCCGCTGCGCTCCCGAACCGCCGCACGGCTCACCCGCTCCCGCCCCGAGTCCGGGTTCAACGCCAGAGCCAAGTCCAAATAAGGGAGCGACTCCGAGGCGGCCGCCGCTGAATCGCGTGGCCCACCCATCAGGTTTTGGATCATCCGCAGAAGGATTTCACGTTTGCTCGAGGGCTGCCGGGCTTTCTCCGAAACCCAACCGTCATCGCTCACATCCGCAACCGCTTCCTCCATCGTCAGCAGTTTTCCGCCGTTGAAGACGTCCACCAACATAAAATCCCTCGCCTCGGATCCGCGGTAACCCACCATAAACCGGTTCGGCAACGGAATCCCCGCCACCTCGCGAACGCCCAAGCGCCGAGCCAACTCGATGTAAACCACCGAAAGCGTGATCGGCAGGCCCTCGCGGTCATCGAGCACTTCGTTGATGTAACTGTTGGAGCGGTTTCCGGAATCGGAGCGACTTCCATGAAACCCGTTTTCCTCAAAGAGGAACCGATTGATCCGAGCGATGGCTTTCTCGGTTTCCTTAGACAATTCGGGATCGCACCGAAGTTCCTCCACCATTTGAGCAAAAACCCGTTCGTGCGCTGCGATGTCCAATTCGGGATTGTCGTATTTGGCCAGAAGCAGGGCGCACCGGAACAAATCGGCCTTGTCCTCGGGAAGCGCGAGCTCGGCCACCAACTCCGCGCGCACCGCCCGGCGATGCAATTCCACGGACAGATCTTTGAGAAGCGCCGCGCTCCGCTCCAAAATCTTCCGTTGATCTCTCAAAACCCGGCCGCCGGATTCCGGGTCTTTCATCAGCGCCCGAAGGGTATCCTCGCGATTCAACATCCCGCCCAGAACCAATTCGACCGACTTGTTGAGGTCGGAATCGGCCTCGGACGGCGTGGTTTTTTCCGCCAGATCAGCCCCCAGCTTAAAGTGCTTAAAACTCGCCGCCGGCTGCCTGAATTTGCAAAGCCCGGCACGGCCGCCGCGAAAAACCTCGTCCTCGACCTCCAAGACTTGGGTTTCGTTGACAAAACACCGGATCCGGGCGCCTTCGACCCGCACGCGCAGGGTGTTCCAGTCCGCGGGCAGGTAGGCCTTCGAAGCCACCTCACCGAGGACATTCCAAGTAAACACATTGGGCCCGTCAAAGCGCGTGAGGCGCAACTTGCCGGCTGTCGGATAAAATCCGTAGTGCCGGTCCTCCGCATCGGCGCAAAACGCCAGGCCCGCCGCGCCGGCCTCTTCTTGAAGGCGCACGGAGACGGCAACCTCGAAGTCATCGGTTGGGGGCGGCGTTTTCCAGAGGCAAAGGGAGCGTCCAGCGTTGCCCGTCTGTTCCACATTCACGACGCCGGCCCGTTGAGTCCACTGCCCGCCGATGCGCGGCAGCCAAAACCGCGGGTTGAGAACGCCGATGGTCAACCAACGTTCCATCGGGATCGGGTTCGGTTTTTCGAGAAGGCGCTTCAACGTGTTGACTGGCATCGCGAATCCGAGGTTTTCAGCCAACGCCGACCTGAGGGTGAGCACGCCAAGGACCCGGCCTTGGCGGTCCAAGAGCGGTCCACCGCTGTTGCCTTCGATGATGGGAGCGGCGACTTGAATCATGGGCACCCCTTCGATTTCCCTTTGCGATTCGGAAACAAATCCCCCCACCAAGCTATAGCTAAGCCCTCCAGGATTGCCCATGACCACAACGGACTGGCCCTGGGTGGCCAGGGCGGAATCCCCGAGTTCCAGAGGTTTGAGGCCCTTGGAGGAGACCCGCAAAATCGCAAGGTCGAGCCGGTTGTCACTGGAGAAAACTTCGGTGACGGCATGCTCCACCCCGTCACTGGTCTCCACCTTGATCCGACGCGCCTCCCCAATCACGTGCCGGTTGGTGGCAATCAAACCCTCCGAGCTGATCACAAAACCGCTGCCGACGCCGTAAACCCCTTCCCGCCCAAACTGGGTTACTTTGACCAGGGAAGGCCTCACGGCCTTGGCGATTTCCTCCACGGTTCGCGGCTCGGCCTCCGGATCCGCCGCTCTTCTTGCAGCCGTGTCAGCAGACACCCCTTCCCCATCGCCCGGCGACCCCTCGAGCAGAAACCCCATCAACACCGCCGACATGAGAACGGACCGGGAGAAGCGCATGGGAAAGAAAGCTGCCTGAACTCGGAAACAAACAAAACCTTATGTTGCGCTTCCCAGGAAATCGCGCCCACCCATTTTTTAGTTCCGGACAAGCAGTGTCCGCGTTAGGGAAAAGCCATGCGCCGCATGCTTGCCCTGTTTCTGACCTTGAACGCCTCCGTCTGGGCCCAGCCGATCCCCGCCCACCCAATTGGGGTGAAAGGAGAGCTGCTGTTCGCCGATGACTTTGAGTCGATCACCCCCCAGAGTAAGTGGCACCCCGTATGTCCCACTTTTGTCGTCGAGAACGGCGCGCTCAAGGGCCAACAAACGCGGGATCACGACACCCCGGCAACGGAGGTCAAACCCGCAGTCAAAGCGCATCCTGCGGTGCATGGGCTGGATGTTCCCACCAAAGACAGCATTGTGGAGGTGAAGATCCGGTTTGAGGGTGCGACGCTGCTCGACGTTGAATTCGACGACCGCAAATACACAGGCTCCCACTACGGACACATCTGCCGGGCGCAGGTCCGGCTCGACTCCGTTTTCCTGATCGACGAACGCGATGGCACCATGCGCAAGGACATCTGGGCCCTGCGCCAGGATCCCACACGCAAAGCCGAGGCGGACAAAATGATTGCAGGCCGGACCGCCCGGTTCCCTGTGGCGCTCGAAACAGGCCGCTGGTACACCCTGCTCGTGGAAACCGTGGGAGAAACCATGCGCGTCAGTATCGATGGCAAAGCCGTCGGATTTTTGAAGTCATCGGGCCTGGCGCATCCGACCAAGTCCAAAATCGAGTTGGGCTGCGTCGGCAAAGACTGTTTTTTCGACGAGATCAAGGTTTGGAACGCGCTGCCTGCCCCCGAGCCGCAGTAGCGCGGATTCCAGCAGCTGGACAGCGTCGCGGCATTGCGAGCCTTGTTCTTTGTAGGAACCGAGAGCCTCGGTTCTGAACTCGCGCTTGAACCCGCGGATTTCGGCCGGGCCTTTTTGGGGGGAGTTCTGCTTCTTCCTTCCGGTCAAGGGCGATCCTGCCGCGTTTTCTTTTGGATTTCATCCCACCGCGGCAAGAGCCTGGGCCGCGCCACGGCTTCTGCTTTCACTGGCGACTGCCAAACGACTTGAAGAACTCCCCCGGTCTGGAATGTCAAATGCTGCTGATACGGGGATGGAGTCGCTCACGTCTGCTCGCCTCTGCCGCACGCCTTGGATCCGGCGTCTCGCGCGGCTAAAGCCAGCCCTGATAATCCCGCTGTGGGCCAGTTTCCTCTCCATTCACGCCCTGATCCCTGTGGGAGCCACGGCCCAGTCACAGGAATTGTTCCAAGAGGAGGACGCCCCTTCGGTCCCGACACAATTGGATCAATCCCGTGCCGCCATGATCCAGAGTGTGCGGTGGCTCCTGGCAATCGGAGCCGAGCTGAGAATCCACGAAAACAAACGAGACCGCGCGTTAACAGACCCCGAACAACTGCCCGGAGGACGCCCGCTCTTCTCCTTGGTGGCGCTGAACCGGAGTCACCTCAAGGTGGAGCTCGGCGAGGGCGATTTGGACCGGCTAGCCGCCTTGCGCGGCGCGTCGAAGCTCATCTTGCAGCAAATTGACGTGGGCAACAGGGCGTTGCGCTTTCTTGAGGAATGGAGAGGGCTTGAAGAGTTAACCCTCGTAGGAGGTCAGTTCACCGAGGAAATAATCCCGCGCCTTGAGCATTTTGACACCCTGCGACGGCTCAACATCCGTTCCGCGCCGCACGTCACGGCTGAGAGCGCCACTTGCCTGGCCCACATGGACCAGCTCGAATCCATCTCCCTGGCAAGCAGCGGCGTCACGGACGCGGGCGCGGCCGCTCTGTCCAAGCTCCGTCACGTCACAGCACTCGACCTCTCATCCACATCAATCAAGGACGAAGGGCTTGCCCATCTGTCCACGATGCGCTCCCTGCGATCGCTCAAACTCGATCAATGCGGGTTCACCGACGCGGGGCTCAATGAGATTTCGAAACTGCACAAGATTGAGCAACTCAGCCTGCCGGGCACCCGGGTCACCGACGCGGGTGTCGCACTCCTTTCCAAGATGAATGAGCTGGAGTCCCTGGACCTCAGCCGACTGGAGATCACGGGAAATGGGTTCCACAATTTTTCCGGGCTGCGAAAACTCACCCGACTCAACCTCTCGGCCACAAAATTAACGGACTCGGGAATCGAGCACCTGAGCAGGATCTCCTCGCTCCGTTTTCTGGATATCAGGAGAACGGAAGTCACCGCTCTGGGCCTGGCCTCGCTTGCTCCTCTTCGGGAGCTCGAACGGCTGGACTTCCTTTCAAGCTCCCGCTCCGGTTTCACCGACGCCGTTCAAAGCATTGTAAAAAATCTCCCACGCTTGGAGTCCTTGGAAATCACCGGCCAGGAAGTGCGCGCTGAGCAAATCGAGAGCCTTGCGGACATGCACAACCTCAAAAGCCTGTCCCTGCCCGCGATCCAACTCGGCCCCGGGGCCATAGATGCCATCGGCAAGATCACGGCGCTCCGAACGCTCTCGCTGCCCAACGGGAATTTCAGCGACGCAGAGGTGGGCGGTCTACTGAGGCTCAGGAATCTAAGCCGACTCGACCTAAGCGGCACGGCAATCACCGATGAGGGGCTCTCCAAGATCAAGGAAATCAAGAGTTTAAGAGAACTTCATGTGTCGCAAACCGTGGTCAGCGGGATCGCCGAGCGGGAATTAGAGGAATCGGATCCCGAGCTGCGGATTATTCGTTAGCCCCGGCGATTCAAGCCAGCACCGCGGGGCTGGTTCGCTCAAGACGGCCGCGAAAGAATGGCGGGCCCGAGCTCGGCAGTCCATCCAACGAAGTTTTTCCCTCCAGCACCGCTACCTGCGGCCTCCAGGGTTCCGTGTTTTAAAACATATCATTTAAGGAAAAAGTCCTTCAAACGATCGATCCATTGCCCCCCACGGGGGACGGACGGGCGCGATTGTCCGACTCATTGTCCGACTCATTGTCCGACTCGATCGACGCGTCCGCTTTTCTTCATTTCGTTTTGTTTTTCCCGAGGAACGATTTTTCCGCCGCCGTCCAGGCAAACTGAAGTTGCCGCCCCTTCCAGGCCCTTCGCTCGGGACTTCCTGTCTCAACGCAGCACTGGCTTTTGATCAAGCCAAGGCGCCCGAGACGGCCGAGAAACGCTCATAAACGGAGTGTTGAGCAGCGGAGAGCGCTAGGATGACCTCATCCCAATTCTGAAACCGCTGCCACTGGCGAACGCACACCATCCGGTTGATTGCCAAAGCCGCCTCGGGGGGAACGGCGGGGAGAAAAGTTTCAACCCGCAACGGATCATTCTGCATCCGCTCGAGTAAATGCTCCCGGCCGACCTCGCCCTCGTAGGCAAGCGTACCGCTCAGAGCCTCCAGAAGAATGACACCCAGCGTGTAGATGTCCGAGCGATCGTCTTCGCCCTCATTGAGCAACCGCTCCGGAGGCATGTAACAATTGCGTCCAAAAAAGAAGCCGCCTTCGGCTGCCACAATCTCGTAGATCACCGCAGCGGCAAATCCTGTGACCTTCAAGCTGCCATTGGCGGAGAATTGGAGCTTTTCAGGAGAAAGATGGCGATGAGTCAGCCCGCGCTCCCATGCGGCTCGCAAACCGAGCGCCGCTTGGAGGCCGATTTCCAGCACCTCCAGCAACCCCAACCGGCGCCTCTCCTGGATTCTTTCGGCAAGGTTTCCCCCCGACAAAACCTCACGGGCGATAAACGCGAAGCCGGACTCGATGCCGCCGTCAAAAATCTGCGCACAATGCGGATGATCCAAGCCCATCAAAGCCTCCAAAGCGGAAAAAAAACGGGTCCCGTCGGAATCGAGTATCACCAAGGGAAGCTGCAGCACCTTGATCACAGCTTCGCGCCCCCACTGCCGGTCGAATGCCCGGAAAAACTGCCCCAAACCGGTCCGCGCCAGCGGATGCATCAGCCGGAACCTGCCGATATCCGCCCTCAGCAGCACAAGATCCCCGCAGTTTGGGCAGGGCACGGGATTGAAGACACGCGCCCCGCGGACCCGCATCAAGGTGCGGCACTGGGGACAGGCGTGAACACTCACGCTGGAGTTGAGGGGATTCATCTCAAGGTGAAAGAAGAAGGGCACAACCTATGCCGCGCCAAGGTTCTTGTAAAAGTATTGTGACGGTTCGACGCATTCCGCCGGATCGCCCCCCTTACCGGCAGCTTGCTTTGAGGAGCTGCAATCGGGCTCCTACCTCAAATTTGAAATTTTTTCCCGTTTTGAGAGAAATCCGGGACCATTCCAGAGTTTGTCGGAGACCGGCCTTGCCTCCCGGCGCTACCTGATATCCGGCGGCATAAAGTCCGGAAGTGAAGACGGGGATACAACTTGGCTAGAAGCCCAAGAACCTGAGAGGCGGGGGTGGGAATCGAACCCACGGATGCGGCTTTTGCAGAGCCGAGCCTTACCACTTGGCGACCCCGCCACAGGAGAGGTTGTTGATAAGCGAACTTGCCCCCTCTCGTCAACGGGCCAGAACGGTGAAAACAGGGCTCACGCATCTCAATAGATGCCGAGGAGATGAAGAAGGTAGTTATTGTCCCAGCCGGCGCTCTTTCTGCAGCCTTTGAGAGAGCGTTTCGCCCTGAGTTTGTCGGCTTTGAACAGGTTGAGACTCCACCGGCGCAAGGAGGCGAGGTTTTCCTAGGCATCGCTCTCAAGACCACACGCTGGCTCTGCGCTGAGCTCCCTCGCCATCTCCCCAACAGTCGTGCGGTCGCCGCGTGGTGCGGTCTTACTCCGCGATTGCGCCAAAGCGGCTCCAGCCTCCACGGGACCCGTTCCATCGGACGCGAGGGCCACCGCTTCCTACGTAAAGTCCTCTCTCTGCCCGCGGTCGTCGCCCGCAGCCGCAACCCCCGCCTCAAGGCTTTCGCAGACTCCCCCCAATCAAGGGGCCAATCCACCATGTCCGTGCTGATCGCCGTCGAACACAAACCTCTGCGCCATGCCTTTGCTCTCCTTAAAAATCGCTCCACCGATGACCCGAACCATCATCCTCTAAAACCTTCCTCAACTTCCTATTTTCCTCTTCGACACAAGACGGTATCTCCGTGCTTTGTTTCCTCCGGAATCAAGGCGCCCCGCCTGCCAGAAAAACACCCCGGGCGCTCCGGACAAACTCACCACCCGCGCCAACTCACCGCGCACCGACGAGATTCTGCGGACGCCCCTCCAGAAACGCCCGGACGTTTGCCACCGTCGCCGCCATCAACCGCGTCCGGGCCGCCTTGGTCGCCCAGGCAATGTGCGGAGTCATCAGACAATTCTTCGCGCCCAACAGCGGATGCCCCGCAGGCGGCGGCTCCGAGCTGAGCACGTCCAGCCCCGCCCCGGCAATCTGTCCCCGTTCCAGCGCTTCTGCCAGCGCCTGCTCGTCCACCAGCGGGCCCCGCCCCGTGTTGATCAAAAAAGCATGAGGCCGCATCAGCCCCAGCCGATACGCGTTGACCAAACACCGGGTTTCCTCCGTCAACGGACAATGCAGGCTGACCACATCGGCCCTCGAAAAAAGGGCGTCGAGACTGACGTTCTCCTCGCCGTCCACGGGCCGCCGGGAACACACCAAAACCCGCATCCCGAACGCGCGGGCAATCCGTGCCACAGCCTGACCGATGTTTCCGAATCCCACGAGTCCAAGGGTAAGCCCATCGAGCTCCACCAGCGGCGAATCCCAGAAACAAAAATCCTGACTGCGGGTCCACCGCCCTTCCGCCACCGCCCGGGCATGATCCCCCGTGTGCGTCGCCAGCTCCAACAGGAGCGAAAAAACCGCCTGCGCCGCCGAACTCGCCGCATAACCGGGCACGTTCGAAACGGGGATTCCGCGCTCCGCGGCAGCCGCCACATCCACCACGTTGTAGCCCGTGGCGAGCACGCCGATAAAACGCAACGCCGGTAGCGCCCGGATGATTTCCCCCGGCAGAGCCGTCTTGTTGGTGAGCACAATATCCGACTGCCGGCAGCGTTCCACGACCTGGTCCGGCGGGGTACGCTCGTGAACCGTTAGATTTCCCAAGGCGGCCAGATCGCTCCAACTGAGGTCGCCGGGATTGAGCGTGAACCCGTCGAGGACGGTGATGAGCGGCTGGGTCATGGCAGAAAAAGAGTCTGAGTATCCGGAGCCCCCGTTGGAGCGCAAGCGCCCATTGATTCCCCTCGTCTCCGCCCCGGGCGATTCAAAACGCGCCAGTCGGCACGGGGCGGGAATGGGGCACCACCCCGATGGCGCGCCCACGGGCAAGACTGCCAGTGTGCCGTCGGATGCCGTATCCTCCTTCTCCGCCCGCCGCCGAGCGAACCCGTTGGCCGCTGCGGGACGCCTCAGACCCCACCCGTTTGGCGACCTCGACCCGGCGAGTTCCTTTATGGCGAACGGCGTTGTTCAAACCCATCAAAAACAAAGGGACGGCCTTGATCGCGGCGGGACTGGCTCTCTTTGCCAACGCAGGGTGTGAACGCAAGCCCACGGCATCTCCGCCTTCAGCGCCGGTGCTCGTTGTTCAGGCGGGGACCCGTGACGTGCCCGTCTACCGGGAATGGATCGGCACACTCAGCGGCTTTGAAAACGCGGACATCCGGGCGCGGGTGAGCGGCCACCTGATCAAACGCGATTACGAGGAGGGGTCGCTGGTGAAACAAGGCGACGTGCTCTTTGAGATCGATCCTCGTCCGTTTGAGGTGGCGCTCGCAGAGGCGCAGAGTGAACTCGAGGAAGGCAGGGCCGTTCAACTCGCCTCCCAGGCCGAAGCGGACCGGAGCCGTGAACTCTTCAAAAAAAAGGTCATCTCCGAGAAGGAGTTCATCAACAAAACCCAGCTCAACCAATCCAAGCTCTCGAAGGTGCGGGCGCTGGAAGCCGCCGTCGGCCAGGCCCAACTCAACCTGCAGTTCTGCCAGGTTCTCTCCCCCGTGGACGGCATCGCAGCCGTCGCCAAGGCCCAAGTCGGCGACCTCGTGGGCACGTCCAACAACACCGTGCTGACCTCCGTCTCCACGCTCGACCCCGTGAAGGTCATCTTCCCCATTAGCGAGGAGGAATACCTGCTCGCCAGCGCCCGGATCGCGGAAATCATCCGGCGTCCCTTCCAGGAAAGGCCCGAATCGGTGGAGCTGATCCTCGCTACTGGCAAACCCTTTCCCCACAAAGGCCGGCTGTTGTCGGTGGATCTCGACGTGAGCACGTCCACGGGCACGATCCTGGTCACGGCGCTCCTCAAAAACCCCGGGAGCCTGCTCCGGCCCGGTCAGTTCGCAAGGGCCCGCGTCATGACGTCCGTTTTAGAGCAGGCCGTGGTCGTCCCCCAACGCGCCGTCGCGGAAATCCAGGGCAGCTGTCAGCTGGCGGTGATCGGCGCGGACAGCCGGGGCGAGATCCGCCCCGTGACCACCGGCACTCGGGAGGGCGCCGACTGGGTGATCACCCACGGATTGAAGGCCGGGGAAACCGTGGTCGTGGAAGGCTTTCAAAACGTCCGGCCCGGCATCCCGGTGACCACGAGGCCCTGGAAAGCGCCCCCGTTGCCCGCCGCCCCGGGTGCCGTTGACACCCCGGCTCAAACCGCGGCCGGCGTCCCATGATGTCCGCCTTTTTCATCCGACGCCCCATCGTGGCGATGGTCATTTCCATCCTGCTCACGCTGGTGGGCGTGGGTGCGTATCTGAGCCTGCCCGTTGCGCAGTTCCCGGAGATTGTGCCCCCGGAAATCCAGGTCAAAACCACCTACACCGGTGCGGACGCGCTGACGGTGGAACAATCGGTGGCCACGCCCATCGAGCAGCAGATGAGCGGTGTGGACAACATGAACTACATGTCGTCGGTGAACGGCAACGACGGCACGCTCAAGCTGACGGTGAACTTCGACGTGGCCACCGACGCGAACACCGACCAGATCCTGGCCCAGATGCGGAGCAACCAGGCCACGTCGCAGCTGCCTGAGGACGTCAACAAATTCGGCGTCACGGTGCAGAAATCCACCTCCTCGCCGCTGATCATGTTCGGGCTCTACTCGCCCAACGGCACGTACGACAGCGTCTTCCTCGCCAACTACTCCAACATCCATCTCAACGACGAGTTCACCCGGGTCAAAGGCATCGCCAGCGTCACCCTCTTCGGGGCAGGCCAATACGGGATGCGGATCTGGGTGAAACCCGACACGCTCGCCAAACGCGGCCTCACGATCCCGGAACTTCTCCAGGCGGTCCAGACCCAAAACACCGTCAATCCCGCGGGCACCATCGGCGGCGAGCCGATCCCCAGGGGCCAGGAGTTCACCTACGCCGTGCGGGCCCAGGGCCGGCTGCAAACCCCGGAGGAATTCGGCGCCATTGTCGTTCGCGCCAATACCGACGGCTCGATGCTGCGGATGCGCGACGTGGCCCGGATCGAACTGGGCGCGCAGAACTACGCGCTGTCCGGACGACTCAACGGGAAAGCCGCGGCGATCATCGCGCTTTATCAACTCCCCGGCTCCAACGCCATCGCCGCCGCCGACGGGGCGCGTGCTACCATGGAGCGGCTCGCGACCCGGTTCCCTGCGGACCTGGATTATGTCGTGTGCCTCGACACCACACTCGCCGTCACCGAGGGCATGGCGGAAATTCAGCAGACGTTGGTGGAGGCCCTCCTGCTTGTGATCCTGGTGGTGTTCGTCTTCCTCCAGGGCTGGCGGGCGACGCTCATCCCGCTTCTGGCCGTGCCGGTGTCGCTCGTTGGCACGTTCGCCCTATTCCCGCTGTTCGGGTTCACGGTCAACACCCTCTCGCTCTTCGGCCTGGTCCTCGCCATCGGCCTCGTGGTCGACGACGCCATCGTGGTGGTGGAAGCCGTTGAACATCACATCGAGCACGGCCTCGCCCCCAGGGAAGCCGCGCTCCAGGCGATGCGCGAGGTGAGCGGGCCAGTCATCGCCATCGCGCTCATCCTCGCCGCCGTGTTCCTGCCCACGGCGTTCATCCCGGGAATTACCGGCCGTCTCTACCAGCAGTTCGCGGTGACCATCGCCGTTTCCGTCCTGATCTCCGCGCTCACCGCACTCACACTTTCCCCGGCCCTCTGCGCCCTCCTGCTCCGGCCCAGAACCAAGAGCTCAGGCCCGCTCCAGAAGTTTTTCGACGGATTCAACCGCGCGTTCGGTGCGGCCACGGAAAAATATGTCGGCGGCTGCCGCGCACTCGTCCGTAAACCGCTGCTCGCGCTCGGCGCACTCGCCGTCATCACGGTCCTCACCGCCCTCCTCGGCAAACGGATCGCGCCCGGGTTTCTTCCCGAGGAAGACCAGGGCTATTTCTACGCCCAGGTGATCCTTCCGGACGCCGCGGCGTTCCAGCGCACGGAAGCCGTGATGCGCGAGTGCGAGTCGGTTTTGCGGGCCACCCCGGGGGTCGAACACGTCACCGCCGTCAACGGCTACAACTTCCTGAGCGGCGTGAACACGACCTACAGCGGCATCTTCTTTGTCACGCTCAAGGAGTGGAGCCTCCGGAAAAAACCCGAGGAGCAATACACGGCCATTCTCAGCCGGGTGAACACCACGTTTTCGAAGATCCCCGAGGGCCGGGCCTTCGCATTTTCGCCGCCCGCGATCCCGGGAATCGGGGCCAGCGGAGGCGTCACCTTCATCCTGCAGGACCGGGCCGGGAAGGACGTGGGGTATCTGGCGCAGAACGTCGCGAGTTTCGTGGCCGCCGCGCGGAAACGCCCGGAGCTTGCGTCGGTCACCCCGCTGTTTAGTCCGGCTGTCCCGCAAGTTTTCATGAATGTGGACCGAGAAAAGGTGCTGAAACTCAACATCGACCTGGGCTCGGTGTATCAGACCCTGCAGACCTTCATGGGGGGGTATTTCGTCAATTACTTCAACCGGTTCGGCCGGCAATGGCAGGTGTTCATGCAAGCCGAGGGCGACTACCGCCGGAGCAGCGAACAGGTCGGCCAGTTTTTCGTGAAGAACAAGACCGGCGAAATGGTGCCGCTCAGCACGGTGCTCAGGGCGGAGCCGGTGAACGGGCCCGAATACACGATGCGCTACAACCTCTACCGCTCGGCGCAAATCAACGCGACGCCCGCGCCCGGATACAGCTCGGGCCAGGCGATGAAAGCCATGGAGGAAACCTTCGGGCAAACCATGCCCAAGGAGATGGGGTTCGCTTATCTAGGCATGAGTTTCCAGGAAAAACAGGCCAGCGAAGGGCTCTCGCCCATGGTCATCTTCGGCGTCTCGTTGCTCTTCGTGTTTCTGATCCTCGCCGCGCAATACGAAAGCTGGACCCTGCCCCTGAGCGTGCTGCTCGGCACACCCGTCGCGGTGTTCGGCGCCTTCGCCGCGCTCCTCCTGGGCCGCTACGAGAACAATCTCTACGCCCAGATCGGCCTGGTAATGCTCATCGGGCTCGCAGCGAAAAACGCGATCCTGATTGTCGAATTCGCCAAGCTCAAAAAGGAGTCCGGGATGGGTGTCGCCGACGCCGCGCTCGAAGGCGCCCGGCTTCGCCTGCGGCCGATCCTGATGACGAGCTTCGCGTTCATCCTCGGCTGCGTGCCGCTCGCCAAGGCCAGCGGGGCC
>JBEIUI010000173.1:0-3652 GCA_040374425.1 Verrucomicrobiia bacterium
CAATTGGGTCGATCCGTTTGAAATGAAAAGCAAGCTGCGCAAACTTTTCAATGGTTGTATGCGAGGGCGCACGATGTACGTGCTGGCCTTCAGCATGGGGCCCCTGGATTCGCAGATGGCCCAGTACGGCGTCCAGTTGACTGACTCCCCCTACGTGGTTGTGAACATGCGGATCATGGCACGTATTGGAAAAAAGGTTTTTGAACGCATCGATGCGGGTGGCAAGCGGGTGGTGCCCTGCATGCACACAGTTGGTGCGCCTCTCAAAAAAGGGCAGAATGATGTGCCATGGCCGTGCAACAAGGAAAAGTACATCGTGCATTTTCCCGAAACCCGCGAGATTTGGAGCTTCGGGTCAGGTTACGGCGGCAACGCGTTACTCGGTAAAAAGTGTTTCGCGCTTCGGCTCGCCTCCGCAATGGCGCGCGATGGGGGATGGATGGCGGAGCACATGCTGATTCTGGGCGTCGAGGATCCCGAGGGTGAAAAGACCTACGTGGCGGCAGCATTTCCAAGCGCATGTGGAAAAACAAATTTTTCGATGCTCATCCCGCCGAAGCATTTTACCGAGAAGGGTTGGAAGGTGTGGACTGTTGGGGATGACATCGCATGGATTCAACCCGGGGCTGATGGAGTATTGCGTGCGATCAATCCGGAGGCGGGTTTTTTTGGTGTCGCACCCGGGACTGGTCACAAAACCAACCCCAGCGCCATGGCTGCGCTGCGCAAAAACACGATCTTCACCAATGTGGCGCTCACGCCAGACGGCGGGGTTTGGTGGGAGGGAATGACCGACGAACCGCCGGCCAAGTGCACCGATTGGCAGGGAAACCAGTGGACCCCTGAAATCGGGCGTGAAAAAGGCCGCAAGGCCGCGCACCCGAATTCCCGGTTCACCGCTCCAGCAGCGCAGTGCCCGACGATGGATCCTGCGTGGCAAAGCGCGCACGGCGTGCCAATCAAGGCGATCATCTTCGGTGGGCGTCGCGGAACAACGATTCCGCTCGTGTACCAAGCTTTCAATTGGAGCGGTGGAGTGTACGCGGGCGCGACGATGGGCAGCGAGATGACCGCGGCTGCCGCGGGTGAGGTGGGGCGCGTGCGGCGTGATCCGATGGCGATGCTCCCGTTTTGTGGCTACAACATGGGCGAATATTTCCGGCACTGGATCAGCATGCAGAGGTCGCTGAAGGAGACGCCGCGGATTTTTAGCGTCAATTGGTTCCGCAAGGATGCCACCGGCCGTTTCCTCTGGCCCGGGTTTAGCGAAAACATGCGCGTTCTCAAGTGGATTGTAGACCGCGCGAATGGACGCGGGAAATCTGTGGAGACTCCCATCGGATGGGTGCCGCATTACTCAGACATCGACTGGACCGGATTGGATTTTTCGGAGGAAAAATTCGAGGAACTGCAGCGCTTTGATCGCGCTGCATGGCGACAGGAACTCATCTCGCAGGAGGAGTTGTTCCTGGATCTGCGCACGCATCTGCCGCGTGAACTGGTCTACGAGCGCGAACTTTTGATTTGCAGGATGTGAAACTCACACTGCTGCAAAAACGGACGGCCAGCAGTTTTTAGTCTGCTGACCGTCCAAACTCGGGCGTCCGATGACGCCGCTGGCAGTTCGAGATTGCGTCCGTGAGTTACTGGGAGTCCACCGGTTTCAACTCCCGGATCCAGATGTTGCGGAAGCGGACAGGGTTCCCGTGGTCTTGGAACCTGATCGGCCCCTTGGGGAGATGCGGGGTGTACTTCGCAAGCTTCTTGTGCCCGGTTTCGCCGATGAGCGTCGTGTGGTTCTGAACAACGACACCGTTGTGCAGGATCGTCGCATACGCCGGACGCAACTCCGTTCCCTCAAACCTCGGACCAGTGAAGATAATGTCGTAGGTTTGCCATTCTCCTGCCGGGCGGCAGGCATTCACTAGCGGCGGTGTCTGGCCGTAAAGTGCCGCAGCCTGGCCATCGGGATAGGTCTGGTTTCCGTAAGAGTCCAGCACTTGGATTTCATAACGACCAAAGATGAAGACTCCGCTGTTTCCACGTCCCTGACCAGTGCCTTCTGCGGGCGTGGGCGCCGCCCATTCAACGTGCAGTTGCACGTCGGGTCCGAACTCGTCCGTCGATTCCAGGTAGCCGCTTCCTTTCACCGAAATGGCGGCTCCGTCTTGAACGGTCCAGTTAGGCTTGCCGTCCGCATTCTTCTTGAACTTGGAAAGATCCTTGCCGTCGAAAAGCACCACTGAATCGCTTGGAGCATCCCCAGGTTTGCCTCCAGGAGTGATGATCTTGGGTTGCGGCCGGAGCCCGTCGTGCACGTGCCATTGGGTGCCGGGGATGATCGCCGTGTCTTGGTATCCCAGCGGTTTTGGGGCGTCAGCCGCAGCCTTTGCGGGCTCCGAGGGTTTCGCAGGCTCCGCAGGTTTTGCAGGAGCGGGTTTGGCGGGTTCTGGGGCCTTGGGCGGCTCGACCTTCTTCGCCGGTTCAGCTGGTTTTGGTGGCTCGGGTTTTGGCGGTTCAGGCGCTTTTGGAGGCTCAACTTTCTTTGCGGGTTCTGCGGGCTTCGGCGGCTCGGGTTTCGCAGGCTCTGGGGCCTTGGGCGGCTCGACTTTCTTCGCTGGTTCAGCCGGCTTGGCAGGGTCAGGTTTCGCGGGTTCCGGCTTCTTTGCAGGATCTTCCTTCTTGGGTTCCTCTTTTTTCGGCTCGGGCGGAGGCGGCACGGTGAGCTTCGCTCCAACCTCAACAGCGACCCCAGGCATTGCCGCCTTCAGTTTACCAATGCCAGCCTCCGTTGTTTTGGTTTGGAACACGTAAAGACGCTTTAGCGATTTCAAGCCCGAAAGATGGCTGAGGCCGGCGTCCGAGATTTCTGTCGAGAACAGGTTCAGCGACTCGAGCTTTGGCAGAGACTTCACTGCCGCCAGTCCGGCATCGGTGATCGTGCTCCGAGCAAGACTCAGTTTCTTCAGGTTGGTCAAGCTGCTCAGCACTGCCGCATCCGCGTCCGTGAGCTTCTGACCAGTGAGATCCAAGTCCACGGTCGCTGCGGCTCCTTTCAACAGTGCAAAAACCGATGAATCTGCCTTCTCGGCACCTCGGAAGTTGATGTAACGCCAGTTGATGCCGGCTGCGAGCGGTTGCACAAGCACACCCTTCTCGGTGAGGGCGGTGTAGGATTTCATTTCCTCGGGTGAGGGCGCCGGACCGGGGTCGGCTGCTGGCTCGCAAATTGCAGTTGAGCCCAAGATCAGGGCGAACAGAGGGACAAGCAGGGTGGAGGGGAAGAGGAGTTTCATAAACCGCCTCTTGATTTAGTGCGGATCCGGCCAGCGTCAATACTGAGTCTGCGGAATTTGGCCGGGTTCACGGAAATCATGCTCTGCCAGCATGGTGCAAAGTCAGTGCGTTTCAGGTTTTCTCGATGACTTGGCCGTAACCCAAGCAAGGGAAGCTTGGAAATCTTGAACGTGGTTGCGCCTTGTGCCGCGGGGCAAGTTTGAACACAACCATCTGGTGCACCCGTTTTTTCAAGATCTCGGTCGGGACGTTTTGGCCTGCTGGATGCGGCAAAAATTCTCGCTTTCAAGTTTACCCGCCATCGCGCTGGAGCGGCTTGCGCATCGGAATCCCTCCGCCAATTTGGATGTTCGGG
>JBEIUI010000024.1:0-33923 GCA_040374425.1 Verrucomicrobiia bacterium
CATCTTGGTGATGACCGCAGAGAACTTGTCTGGCGGATCATTTCTGATGGTCGGGTTGTTGATGCGAGCCGTTCAGGGGATCCTAAAAAGCCGAGCGGACAGCACTCGATAGGCGCTCTCAAAACGCAAAACGGGCCGCGTCTCCGAAGAGAACGCGGCCCGAAACAGATTCCAAACCGGCGGCGCCGGTTGACGGGGCAATTAAGCGCCGATGCCGTCCTCGAAGCTGCCGGCGGCGGGGGCGATGAGCAGGTGATCCCGGACAAAACCGATGCCGTTGGCGCTGGTGGCGTCCAGATCGCGGTGGGCGCTCTCGGCCTCGACCACCAGCGGGGCGGTCTTGGTGCCGTTCAACTGGCAGTAGCGGGAGGCGTATCCCACCATCAGGAGCAGTTCCACGTAGCGATTCAAGTTCAGGTCGCCCGAGGGCAGGTCGGTGAACTGCATCGCTCGCTTTGGCCAGTGCGGTTCCATGGCGCGCAGGGGGAACCCGGGGCGAACCACAAAGTTTTTCACGTGGGCGGCCCAGATCCGGGATCCCACCTTCAGGAACCGGTTCTCCCAGGTTTCGCCCTCCCAGCAGTGGGAAGGATCGGCGTTGACGCCCAGCGTGTCGTCGCCGCCGCAAATGTCGACGAGCATCAGAAAGTCATCCGCCGTGGACGCCGCCGTGCCGGGATGGATCTCGTGGCAGAGCTTGATGCCGAGTTTCCGGGCGTGCTCCCGGATTTTTGAGGTTTTTTTGACGAAGCGTTCCTTGCCCTCGGCCAGCAGATCGTAGCCCGGACCGGCCCAGAACCCCCAGGGGTAACCGGTGGCCAGTTCCCATCCAAAGGCGATGCCCCAGAACATGGGCAGGACTTTGATTTGGAGCTCGGCCAACAGGTCCAGGAGCTTGAGCACGTAGTTCTCCGCCCAGGCCTCGATGTCCGCGGGCGATTGTTTTGCGACCGCCTCGGGAATGAACGGGCGGATGGTGGGGGAGCCGGTCCATGCGGTGGTGTGCACCCAGAACGGGCAGTGGCCGCTGATGCCGTCCAGGCTGATCCCGGCTTTTTCAAAAGTGTCGCGGATTTCGACGGCTGATTTGAAGCCGTCGCCCTGCTGAAGCATGTAGTTGCTGGGCTGGGCTCCCGATGCGCCTGAACGTTTGGCGTAGTCGAGGAATTGGACCAGCGATTTCGCGCCGTGCTGCGCGCCTTCGATCGAGGGATGATAACAGGAGTTGGCCATAAGTGAGGATGAGGTGGGACGAATTGCGCGTTTCCTCTAGCGAGTGGGATCGGGCGGGGGAAGGGGATTTTTAGGCGGTCCCGGGGAGGCTGCATTTCGGGGAGTCAGGGGGATGCGCTTTTTGGGAATCCGATTGGGGGCGTGGGAGTTCTGGGCTAGGGAAGAGCGATGCGCGACGATATTGAGAGGATCCTTTTTCACGAGCAAACCATTCTCAGCCGTCTGGACGAGCTGGCCCGGGAAATCACCGACTATTACCGGGACAAAGAGCTCACCGTGCTGGCGGTGCTCAACGGTTCGCTGATTTTCGCCGCGGACCTGTTGCGGCGGGTGCCGCTCCCGTTGAAGCTCGATTGCCTGAGTGTGGCGAGTTACCACGGCGGCACGGAGAGCTGCGGGGTAGTGACTTTCGACCAGGTTTCAATGCCCGACATCGACGGGCGCCACATCCTCATCCTCGACGACATCCTCGATAGCGGGCGCACGCTGCAGGCCATCGAGGGCAAACTGCGCGAACACGGGGCGCCCCTGAGCGTGCGCGTCTGTGTGCTTCTGAGAAAACTCAAGAAACGTGCAGCCGAACTCGAAGCGCACCACGTCGGGTTCGATATCGGGGACGAGTTTGTGGTGGGTTACGGTCTGGATTACCAGGAGCGCTACCGGAACCTGCCGTTTGTGGGTGTGCTCGATGCCGCATCGCTTTCGCGGGGGAGCACGCCGGAGCCGATCTGAGAGGGGCCTTAAGCGCGCTTGGGAGGAGCGGGATTTGGACGAACCGCAGAGACCCCAGCGGGCACAAACAGGAGGGGCGGCGGCGGGGGGAGGAATGGAAGTTTACGCGGAGGGCTTATGGGAAATCATTGAAAGCCAGTGCTTTTGACTCTCCGCGGCTCCGGTGCGAAGATGGTCTTTTTCTGCAATCCCTGAGGTCGGGGTTAAAGCTGGTGATAGATCAGCTCCAAGGTGAGGACGCAGTAGCTGGTGACCAGGGCGGGATCCTTTTCCATCCAGCGTGCGGTGTCATTGGTCCAGGAACCGTCGCCGAGTTGGAGGTCGAGGAGCTTTTTCGCGAGCAGCGGTGCCCAGGCCACTTTCTTGCCATCGGCCAGGGTGAGTTCCTCCACGCCGGCTGCGACGAGTGCTTTGCTCATGAGATGGTAGTAGTAATAGAGGCCGGCCCGGCCCAGGCCGGGGTTTTCTTCCATGGAAAAGTTTTTCCCGAGCCAGTCGAGGGCGGATACGACCCTGGGATCGTCTTTTTGGAGATCGGCGAAGATGAAGCTTAGCAGTCCGGCGTAAGTCATACTGCCGTAACTGCGCAGTGCTTTTGGGCCCTCCGGAGCGTCGGCGTTACTGAACCCCGGGTAATAAACAAAGCCGCCCTTGTTTGCGGGATCGGCGCTGGCCTTGGGGTTGTGGCTGGGGAGGTTCTGGGTGCGGCTGATAAAATCAATCGCCGCCTGCCAGTTGAGATCATCGGGGACCTCGGCGGCGGGCCGCGCGGCTCGATACGAGCGCAGCGCTTCCAAGGCCACCAGCGTGTTGTCGAGGTCGGGGTGCTGCCGTTTGGGGCTCACCCCGGTGGCACCGTAGCCGATGCCGCCATCGAGGGATTCGAGCGCCATGCCTTT
Source organism: Verrucomicrobiia bacterium (assembly GCA_040374425.1). Lineage (GTDB taxonomy): Bacteria > Verrucomicrobiota > Verrucomicrobiia > Chthoniobacterales > Chthoniobacteraceae > CAIURC01. Next base: position 2,865 of record JBEIUI010000024.1, read on the forward strand.
GGCCTGTTGGCGCACGATAAATGCCCGGGCGTTGGCCAGGAGCGGTTCGTCCTTCGGGTCCCCGGAGTTGAGCAGCGCCACGAGTGCCAGGGACGTGTTGTAGTTGGAGAGGCCGCGCCCGTAGATCCCGCCATCGGGCTGGGCTTTGGAGCGGATGAAGGCGTAGCCCTTTTTCAAGAAATCCTCGTTGCCCGCACGGTAAGCCCCGGTGGGTTCCCGATGGAAAGCAATCAGGGGCAGGGCTGTCAGCGCCGGGTGTTCCGCGTTCGACCAGCAGCCTTCGGGTTTCTGCTGGGTTTTTAGGGCGCCGAGGCCGCGGTCGATGGCGAGTTGAATCTCGTTCCGGAAGGAGAGGTTTTCGGTTCTGCGGGGCAACGGTTCCGCCGCATGCAGCGGGGTGGGGGTCAGGATGCCGAGGGACAATCCGAGGGAAAGGCAGGCGAAAACGGTTTTGATCATGGGAGACGGGTTTGTTCGGGTTGGAGTTGGATGGTCATTTCCACCGGCGTATCGCGCGGTGGGATGGCTTTTTTGTTAATTTCCCACACCTGGTCGTTGTGGTTCCCCTTACGAGGGTTGTTGATGAGCGCGGAGGGATAAGTCAACAGCGCGGCGAAACAGCCCTCCACCTGCGCCAGAAAACGATCTCCGCCGAACATCGACCCCGTGTAGGTCCACGGGCCTCGTGAGGCGGGTTTGCCTGTCTCCGTGTTCCGAAGCCAGTCCTCGGCGCGCGCGGTTTTTTCTTTGCCAGCCTCGGTCCATTTCAGCGTCAGCGTTACGGGGTCGCCTTTGATCTGGGGGGCGGATTTGAGGTAATCGGCATTGATTTGGGGCGGGCCGCCCGACTGCGGGTCGGCTGCGGTTGCACCCGAACCCTTTGCGCCGAGAAGCAGCATCACAAAATGCAGGTCGCTGGGCTCCACCTCGGTAACCAGAACGCTCTCATGGGTGGCCCCCTGCGGGCTCACCAGAAGGTATTCGACAATCCCGGAGGCCATGTTGACGGATGCCGGGAACGACGCACTGCGGTTTTTTTTATCCAACCGCATTTTGCCCAGTTGATAGACCCCCGGGCTTACCTCCTGCATTGCGGGTGCCGCTGGTTGCAAGGGCTGCGCCTCCTGCGCATGAACCAAGGGGCACAAAAACAGGGCGGCGCTCAGGAACCCGAGTTGGGCCAGCTGGTTCGGGGTTTTTTTGAGAGGGCGGACCGTGGCGGGGGGCTGGGGCATGGAACGGGGGACTGCAGTGAATACGGAGCGGGCCTCGTTTTTCATAGGTCGCGTTGGAAAAAACGTGCGCCCATGGGGGGGCGGCAAGGGGGATCAGAGGATGCGGCGGGTGGTGGAGAGAATCTCCAGATGGGAGCGGCCGAGCCGGGTGCGGAGGGCGACTTCAGCGCCGAACACCGCGGAGAGTTTTGCTCGGGTGAGAATGGATTCCTTGGGGCCGGCGGCCAAGATCGCGCCTTCGCGCAAAAGCAGCGCGTGGGTGAAGACGGGCATGATCTCCTCCACGTGATGGGTGACAAAGAGCAGGGTGGGCGCATCCCTTCGCGAGCCTAGGCGCTGAAGAAAGGCGAGGAAATGTTCGCGAGCCACGGGATCGAGCCCGGCGCAGGGTTCGTCGAGGATGAGCAGGCGGGGTTTGGCCATGAGTGCGCGGCCGATCAAGACGCGCTGGCGTTCCCCCTGGCTGAGCACCTCCCAGCGGCGGTCCGCGAGGGCCGTGGCCTCGATTTGTTCGAGGATTTTCTCCCCGGCGGCTTGATCCTCCTCGCTTACGTCGCCCCAGAGGTCGATGGAGGCCGATTTTCCGCTGATCACGGTACGCAGCGCCGGTTCGGCGTCCGACATGGATTGGCGGATGCTGGAGCTGACGATGCCGACCCGGGTGCGCAGTTCGCGCCAGTCGCTTTCGCCGAATGTCTGACCGAGCACGGTGATTGTGCCCGAGGTTGGGGTGAGATAACCCGTCAACGCGCTGAGCAGGGAGGTTTTTCCGGAGCCGTTGGAGCCGAGAATCACCCAGTGTTCCCCCTTGGCGACCTGCCAGTTGAGGGAGTCGAGGATCTGGGTGTCGCCCCTGCGGATGCCGAGGGATTTTACTTCAAGGACGGAACGTGCCATGGGGGATCGATACGGGAGTTGAGGGTGATGGCAAGCGGCTTTTGGAAAAGGGCGGGGCCTGCAAACAGCTGGGGGTGGTCACGAGCGGGCGGAACAGAGTGTTTCCACCAGGGGGAGGCTTTTTCTCACCCCTTCGCGATAGCGTTGGAATTGTTCGTTGGAAATCCCCAGCGTTTCCTGGGCGCTGAGCGCGGCCGCGGCGTTGCGCGCCGGGATGGGTTTCACGCCGTCCAGTTGGTGGGCCAATGTGTCGGACAGTTCGAGGCATGCTGCGAAGCGGCGGTCTGCTGCGGCGTCCTCGGGGGCGTGATGGTGGGCGGCCAGCTTCACGAGCAGCGGCGAGAAATGCCAGCGTTCCAAGAGGCGGGCACCCAGCGCGCAATGGTCGGTGCCGAAACAGCTGCGTTCGACTTCCACGAGTGCCCGACCCGCGAGCTGGCTGCCCTGGATGAGATGGGCGTATTCGTTCTTAAAGATCTCGCCCAGGACCAGTTTGCCGATGTCGTGCAGGAGCCCGGCGGTGAAGAGCAGCGCGGAGTCTGCGCCCTGGGCTTTGCCCACCCGTTGGGAGGCGAATGCCACCGTCACCGAATGTTTCCAGAGTTGATTGCCGTCGAGTCCGCTTGCCGGCGAGGGCCGCACGAGGTGTTCCCCGCTGACGACGGCGACGATGTGAAAGACCGAGTGAAACCCGAGCCGGTTGACGGCATCGGACACGTGGTTCACCGGGTCCGACAAACCGTAATAGGCGCTGTTGCACACGTGCAGCAGTTTGGCTGTGAGCGCGGGCTCGAAGCTGATGAGTTCCACCACCTTGTTGAGGTCGGAGTGGATGTTGTTGAGTTCGCCCAACAACCGGTTGAGCAGGTTGGGGGCGGGGGGAAGAGATTGGATGCTCTCAAGGAGCTCTTCGGTTCGTTCCATGGGGTTTGGAGAATCTTTAAAGGGTTACGGTCGGGGCGCTGCGATGCGCATCCGGTGAGTTGCGAGCTTCCAAGGCTGGGCTTTTTTCCGGGGGAAGCAGGTCCGGTCGGAGCCTCCGCGTTTTTTCAAGGGACTTTTCCTTTCGCCAGCGGGCGATCTCAGCGTGGTTCCCACTGAGTAAAACGTCCGGAACACGCGCCCCGCGAAACTCCACCGGGCGCGTGTAATGCGGGAATTCGAGAAGGCCGGAGGCGTGGCTGTCATCCGCGGCGGAGTGTTCGTCGCCCAGAACGCCCGGGATGAGCCGGACAACGGCATCGACGACCACGGCGGCAGCGATGGCGCCGTTGGTGAGCACGTAATCGCCGATGGAAATTTCCTCATCGACCAGGCAATCGAGAGCCCGTTGATCAATGCCTTCGTAGTGGCCACAGAGAATGAGGAGATGGGGGACGAGAGAGAACCGGCTCGCCTGGGTTTGGTCGAAGCGTCTGCCGGCTGGGCTCATCAAAATCACCCGGGTGTCGGGTCTGCGCAACTCTTCAACGGCGGCAAAGATGGGGCCACATTTGAGCACCATTCCCTGTCCCCCGCCATAGGGCGTGTCGTCCGTGGTCCGATGTTTGTCGGTAGCCCAATTCCGGAGGTTGTGGGAATGGATCTCCACCAAGCCCTTTTCCTGGGCCCTTTTCATGATGCTTTCGCCCAGGGAGGCGGCCGCGATTTGGGGGAAGAGGGAAAGAATGTCGATGCGCACGGTTTGGAATCAGAGCTGGGCTGTTGAGATAGGCCAAAAAGTGGGTTTGGGGAAGAAGCCTCTCCAAAGCTTTCAATCGCGCGGAATTTGAATAAATGGAAGGGGTTCCCCCGCGTTTTGGCCCAAAAAATTTCCCGTAGAAAAAACAAGCTGCGTTCCGAGCGACACTCCCGCCACGGATCGAGGGATGGTTTATTTTGGAGGCGCTTGGCCTTGCGGTTCTTACTGTTTGGGGGGCTGATTTTTGGGGCGATTTGCGGGGTTTACGGGTTGTGGGCTTCGGAATTCGACATTGAGGCGGTCAAAGAAATGCCGCAGCGCTCCACGGTGTATGACGTGGACGGCAAGGTTTACAGCCGGCTCCAGGGTGAAAACCGGCTGGTCGTGCCGCTCTCCAAGGTGTCCCGCTATTTTCTCGACGCACTGCTGGCGCGGGAGGACAGCCGGTTTTATTGGCACCGGGGGATGGACCCGATCGGGGTTGCGCGGGCGGTGGTGCGCAACGTGTTAAGGGGCGCCTCGGCCCAGGGCGCCAGCACGCTCACTCAGCAGCTCGCCCGCAACAGTTTTCCCGAGAAAGTCGGCCAGAAAAAAAGCCTTCATCGGAAGCTTCTGGAGGCGGCTTTGGCGTTCCGCATCGAACAGCGCTACACCAAGGACGAGATCTTGGAGCATTACGTCAACCGGATCTATTTCGGGTCCGGCGTTTACGGGATCGAAGCGGCCAGCCTTGTTTACTTCAACAAACGCGCGGAGGAACTCGCCCTGGGCGAAGCGGCGATGATTGCTGGCATCATCCGAAGTCCGGGCCGGTTTTCCCCGTTTACGAACCTCAAAGGCGCCCAGCGCGAACGCGACACGGTGCTTGAGCGGATGTTCAGGGCGGGGGTCATCTCGCGGGCCGAGTCGCAGAGCGTCAAGGAGACGCCCTTGGTGGTGGCCAAAAAACGCAGCCTCAGTCCCCAGGAAAACTACGTGATGGACGCTGTGCGCCGGGAGTTGGATCTCCTGCTTTCCGATGATCAGCGCGACGACGGGGGGCTGAAAATTTACACCACCATCGACCCCGCACTGCAGCAAGCCTCCGAGAAGGCGCTCGACAATCAGCTCCGAAAAATTGAGGCGAAACCGGGATATCCCCACGCCAAACGGGCCGACTTTTCCGAACAAGCCCGCGAGGAGGAACAGCAGACCCCGTATCTCCAAGGGGCGTTGATGGTTGTCGATAATCGAAGCGGCGGGATTCGCGCCCTGGTGGGGGGCCGTGATTTTGCGGAGAGCAAATACAACCGCGCGATTTTGCCGCAGGCTGCGCGGCAAGTGGGCTCGACTTTCAAGCCGTTCGTTTACGCGGCTGCTTTTTCGAAGGGCCTTTTGCCAGGGGCAATGATCAACGACGGGCCAATTGAGCCCGGGGAAGTGCGCGGCGCGCCGCTGTGGACCCCGGGAAACTCCGACGGGCTCTACAAAGGACTGCTTCGGGCGGAGGAGGGCCTCATTCAATCCCGCAACACGATGAGTGTGCGGGTCGGTGAACGGGCCGGTCTGCAGGCGGTGGAGGCTGTGGCCACGGCGGTCGGCATCGAGCGTCTGCCCGGGCAGCCGGCGGAGTATCTGGGCGCGTTTGAGGGCACGGTGGCGGAGTTGACCAGCGCTTACACTGTGTTCGCCAATCAAGGTGTTCGCCGGCAGAGCTACATCATCGAGCGGATCGAGGACGCAGCGGGCGAGATCCTCTACCGGGCGGCGCGGGTGAGCCGTTCTGTCATGGATCCCGGAGTGAGTTGGATGGTGACCTCCGTGCTGAGCAAGGCGATGGAGCGAGGCACGGGGGCCGCGATCAAAAGCCTGGGGTTCCAGCGGCCTGTGGCCGGTAAAACCGGAACGACCAACGATTTTCGGGATGCCTGGTTTGTGGGCTACACCAGCTCCCTGACCTGCGGGGTTTGGGTGGGGCTGGACCGGCCGCAGACCATCATTCCCAAGGGCTACGGGGCCGCCCTCGCTTTGCCGGTGTGGGCGGAGGTGATGAACGCGGCGGCGCCCGCCCGTTATCCGGTGAACGCTTTCCGGTCCCCGGCTCATTTGCGCAAATGGATGGTTTGCGCGCAGACCAACCAGCTCGCCACATCGGCCTGTGAAAAGGCGGGTTCGGCTTACGCTGTGGAGCTCGCGGTGGACGCGCAACCCCAGGAAAGCTGTCGGCTGCACAAGGGCGAAAGTCTCGGCGAACCCCCTCGCAAAGCGCCTGAGGGGATTCTTCGGTCGTTCCGGCAGTTTTTCGGCGGGAATTGAGAGGAGCCGCGGCGCTTTGAAGTAGGGCGTTGGCTTCCTTGCCTCCGGGGGGGAAGTGCGCTAGACGTGTCGCCCCATTTTCCTATGAACACGCCACAAGTCACCATCTACGACACCACTCTTCGCGACGGCACGCAAGGGACGGGCATTGCGTTCAGTGTGGCGGACAAGATCCGAGTCGCTGAAAAACTCGACGCGTTCGGCGTTCATTACATCGAGGGGGGATGGCCGGGGTCGAACCCCAAAGATATCGCGTTTTTTGAGGAAGCGGCCAAACGCACGTGGAAAACGGCTCGGATCGCCGCGTTCGGGAGCACGCGCCGGGCGCATCTGCCGGTGGATCAGGATCCCCAGGTCAAACTGCTGCTGGACGCGGCGACGCCGACGGTGACGATTTTCGGCAAGAGCTGGCTTTTGCAGGTGACGGAGGTCCTCGGGGTGACGCCGGAGGAAAATCTGGCGATGATCTCGGACACGGTGGCGTTTCTCAAAAAACACGGCCGCGAGGTGATCTACGACGCCGAGCATTTTTTTGATGGCGCCAAGGACGACTGGAATTACGCGGTGAACACCCTCAAGGCGGCGCGCGATGCCGGGGCGGATTTGTTGGTGCTCTGCGACACGAGCGGCGGTTCCATGCCGGAGGAGGTTGCGCGGATGACGCGGGATGTGATTTCCCAAGTGGGCGCGGCGGTGGGGATTCACACCCACAACGACTGCGGTGTGGGGGTGGCCAACGCATTGGCCTCGGTGCACGAAGGCGCTGTGCAGGTGCAGGGAACCATCAACGGCTACGGCGAGCGCGTCGGCAACTGCAACCTCATCAGCATCATGCCGAATCTCCAGCTGAAGATGGGGATCCCGGTGGTGCCTGACATGAAGGGATTGCGCGAGTTGGCTTTGTTCGTGGACGAAGTCGCGAACGTGCCCCATGACATCCGCGCCCCTTACGTGGGCTCCGCCGCGTTCACTCACAAGGGGGGGATGCACGTCAATGCCGTCCAAAAACTCGCGCGCACCTACGAGCACATCCAGCCCTCCGAGGTAGGCAACCAGCAGACGATCGTCATCTCCGAACTCAGCGGCCAGAGCAACGTGCTCATGAAGGCCGAGAAACTCGGATTCGAGTTCAAGAAAGGCTCTCCCGAAGTGGCCCGGATTCTGACGGAAGTCAAACGCCTGGAAAGCGAGGGCTACGAGTTTGAGGCCGCGGAGGGTTCTTTTGAGCTCTTGATCCGCCGGATGTTGGGGCTTCATGCCCCGCTGTTTCAGACGCGCGAGTATCATTGCACGTTCCGTCGGGCGCTGGACGCCGTGTGGAACAAGTGCGAGGCGACGGTGAAGCTGCAGGTGGGCCGGGAGGAGGAATACACCGTGGCGGAAGGCGATGGTCCCGTAAACGCGCTCGACGCGGCTTTACGCAAGGCGTTACGGCCTTTTTACCCGCAGATCGACGCGGTTGTGCTCGAGGATTACAAGGTGCGAATCATCAACGGGCAGCATGGCACTGCGGCCCGAACCCGGGTGCTCATCAGCTCCACCGATGGGCATCAAAGTTGGGGCACGGTGGGTGTGTCCGACAACATCATCGAAGCGAGTTGGTTGGCGTTGCTCGACAGCTTTGAATACCTGCTGCGCAGGTCTCCAGATCCGGTCCGCTAAGGCCGGGTGGCGATCCCAAGCGTCTCGGGTCCTAAGCCCGCCGTCGTACCCGGCTTTTTCGGAGGCCGCGGCGGGTGGGCGTGAGGCGGGACTTTTCAGGGGCTGCGCAGGTCCTCGAACCGGTCGACCTTAAACGGAGTGCTCCGGCGCAGAGCTGACTGGGGGCGCAGCAAGGCTCCGCCCAGAAGAGGGTTTGGAAAGTTGGATGGGGCGACCGTGGGAAAGGTGTTGATCGGCACGGCGGCCGTGAGGCTGGCGACGGCTAATTCGCGTCGAGTCTCGATGAATGCCGAGGGATCCCAGTAGTTGCTCAAATCGCGGGCGAAACTGCTCCTTAAAAGGCCCACTTGGAGGTTCTTCCGGAGCTCAAAATGCAGGTGCGCATCGTACATCCCGCGGTTGTTTCCGATGGTGCCGACTTTCTCGCCGCGGCTGATCTGTTGTCCTTCCCTTACGAAAATGTCGTGCAGATGTCCGTAGAGCGAGTCGGCATGCCGCGTTTGGCCGTTCTCAACAAAAGCGTGGCGCACAATGACCACCTTGCCCCAACCCGAACGGTAATCCCGCGCGAAGACAACCAGGCCGTGAGCGATGGAATATACGGGATCGCCCAAGTCCGAATCGCCACCCCCAGCACCGTTCCAATCCTCGCCGACGTGGCCGTTAACCCGGAATCCACGCGCCCGATAATACGTCTTTGTGGTGTCCCGTCCCACAGGATAGTCAAAGCCGTCCGCCATGCGGACCTGGGCGGTTTCTTGACCGAATCCGCCTCCTGTCAGCGCCAGAACGAGGCTGAGCGGAAGGAAAACCGAGCGCATGGCGGGAGTGCCGAATGGGAATGCGTTCAGGCCGGATACGGCCACCTACTTGCCAAAAATAAGAGGCAGCAGGAGCAGCAGGGACCCCAGGGCAATGCGGTAGAAGCCAAATCCGGTGAACGTATGGGTTTGGACGTAGCGGAGCAGCCATTTCACAGCGATGAAGGAAACGACGGCTGCGACCAGCGCGGCCAGACCCAGGAGCGCCCAGTCCTCTCCCACGGCGTTTTCCGGGGCATGGCGTAGTGCTTTGAATATCTTGAGGGCAGCAGCTGCGAGCAGCGTAGGGATGCCTACCAGGAAAGAAAACTCCGTGGCCTGCACCCGGCTGGCTCCCAGCATCAGCGCGACAAGAATGGTTGCGCCGGAGCGCGAGGTGCCGGGGAAAATTGCAGCCAGAAGTTGGGCCGCAGCCACTGCCAGCGCCACCGGCCAGGTAATGGAATCCAGCGAGGTGCGTCCTTTCAGCCAGCGTTCGACCAGAAGGAATGCCAGCCCCCCGGCAATCAGAGCGAAGGCGACGGGCGAGACTTCTTCGGGCAGTTTGAAGCGGAATTTCTCAAGCAAAAGCCCGCCGACCCCTGTCACCGCGACCCCGGCCAAAATCTTCCCAAAAAAACTGCGGGCACGCGGGTCACGCCACCGGGTGAGCATTTGCAGGCGCTCCCAGAAAAGAGGAAGCACGGCGAGAACCGCTCCCGACTGGATCACGATGTTGAAGAGGTCGCTCTGGCGGGGGAGCCATTTCTCCGCGATAAGCAGGTGCCCTGTGGAGGAAACAGGAATGAACTCGGTGAGGCCCTCGATGAGACCAAGGAAAACGGCAGTAAGCCAATCTGGAAACATGCAAAACAGGTAGCAAGGTGGGAAGAGCGCCCGATGCTGGCGCGCCCTCCCAAAATTGCCTGCTCCCTAGAGGGAGTGCGCGCGCGGTGGACTGCGTGCGCGGTGGACTGCGGGTGGAACTAAATGGCGGTTTCGCCCCGTTCTTCGGTCCGGATCCGAATGGCCTCTTCGATGGGGAGGATGAATACCTTGCCGTCCCCGATCTTGCCAGTCTTTGCCGATTTGACGATCGCGTCGACTGCGCGCTGGACGCGTTCATCGGATACGACGATCTCAAATTTCACCTTTGGCAGAAAATCCACGGTGTACTCACTGCCACGGTAAATTTCCGTATGCCCCTTTTGCCGGCCGAACCCTTTGACTTCGCTTACGGTCATCCCTTCAATGCCCATTTCGGAGAGTGACTCTTTCACATCCTCCATTTTGAAAGGTTTAATGATGGCCTCAATTTTTTTCATGCGCCCCATTGCTATCGCCTGCGCCTGAAATGGCAAGACGCGATACCGATCAAAATTTGGAGAGGGCTCGCTTTCCAAGTTTCTCGCCGGTAGGCACGCAGCCCGGTAGTTGATTGTCGTCTTTTTCATGCTCACCATTGCCAGCTGGATTAGGGAATCGGATGAACCGCTTTTTGAGCGGTTCATGTCATCGCGCCCCGGTGTGAGCGTCGCCAATGCGCGCCGGGAACCAGTGGCTTTGGAGTCGGTTGCGGGTCTGCTTTTAACGGGGGGGCCGGATGTCGATGCGCGGTTCCACAGGAAACCCGTGTCGGATCCGGGTTTGATTCTTGAGCCTGAGCCGGAGCGGGACGCATGGGAGTTTGGGGCATTGGCCCGGGCGCTGGAGCGGGGGATTCCAATCCTTGCCATCTGCAAGGGGGTGCAAGTGCTCAACCTCGCCCTGGGGGGCAGCCTCCATCTGCACATCGAAGGCCATAATCGGCCTGAACTCAGGGACGGGAACCTCCAGACCCTCCGTTTTTCCCGCGCTGCCCGGCATCGGTTCGAACGGGTGAACAGTTCCCATCATCAAGCCCTGGCTGAGTTGGGATCGGGGTTGGAGGTGGAGGCGTGGAGTGCCGAGGATGACGTCATTGAGCAGGTGCGTCTGCGGCATGTGCCTTACTGCCTGGGAGTCCAATATCATCCGGAACGCGACGCGCTCTACGGGTCCCTGTTCGAGGAGTTCCTTCAGACCTTGCAGGGTTGAACCCATGAGCCGACCTCCTATTCCCGCCACAGTGTCTGCGAGGAACACGGCTCCTGCTCTGACCATCCGGTGCGGGTTTGAGCTTGTTTACGAGGCGAGCCACGAGGTGCCCGCCATGCTTTTGTTGCGGCCGCGCTCGGACTCCGCGCATCCCATCCTCGAGGAGTCTTTCAGAGTGGAAGCTCGCCAAGGGGGCGAGGATTTTGTCGACGTTCACGGGAACCGAGGTTTCCGGGTGGTTTTTTCCCGGGGAGAAAACGTGTTGCGGCACGATCTGCTGGCTGCGGTTCCCTCGACGCCGGAGCGGGTGGGGCGTCAGGAGAAGCCGGTGCTGGTGTCGGAGTTACCCGCGGAAGTTCTCCGATACATCCTGCCCAGCCGCTATTGTGATTCAGATCGCCTCATGGACTTTGCCTTCAAGCATTTCGGCGAAACGGCTCACGGACTGCCTCGGGTGCGAGCTATCTGTGACTGGGTTCACCGGCATATTACCTACCGCTGGGGGGGGGGCAGCCAGTTGATCTCCGCGAGCGAGGCCATTGAGCAGGGCTTCGGGGTTTGCAGGGACTTCGCTCATGTGGCCATTGCCCTCTGCCGCTGTTTTAACCTGCCCGCCCGGTATCTCACGGCCTATTTGCCCGACATCGCGTTTACGGATCCCGGGACGCCGATGGATTTCCACGCATCCTTTCAGGTCTACCTCGGTCACCGCTGGATCGATTTCGACGCAAGGTTTAACGTGCCTCGGATTGGCAGGCTCCCCATCGCAGTGGGCTTGGACGCCGTGGACGCCGCTTTTTCCACCGTATTCGGCGCAGCGGAACTCAAGCGGTTCGACGTGTGGGCGTATCAAATCGACCCGCGCCGGGTGCGTTTGGGCGATCCCGTGGATCTGAAAAAACGGCTGGATGGCACCCTGCGCCTTCGGATCCCAGGAGTGCCCTGAGGATGGGTCGCCCGTGGCAACGGATTAGGGGATTCCTAGGAAACCCCGGCCAGCTGCAGGCGCGGGTCCGACTCGATTAACTCGGCCAGCGAGCTCCATCCGTTTTCGTCCAGCGCCTGGAATGCGTTGAGATAAACGGCGACGACCCCTTGGTCGTGATTTTTGAGGAGGCCTTCCACGGAGCGCGCCAAGTCGGCGACGGGAGGAGCGGGGGGAAGATTCTCGATGGTGCCGTTCTCATCATGCGCGATGCCCAGCCCATCCAAAAAATCGCAGAGCAGTTTGGACTGAGCGCCCACCAGCCAGATTTGAAGGAGATGGGCCGCGACGGCTTCACTCTGTTTGCGGCCCAAGTTTTCGCGGAGCCAAGCAAATCGCTCCCCCTTGGGTTTGCGCTCAACAAAAAGGGGGCGGAGTTTGCGTTGTTGCGCCAGAGAATCGACCGTGGCTTTAAAGAGCGGCTTTTCCTTTTCAAAGAGGAAATGGAGCAACTCGTTGGCCACGGAGGGGGACATGCGGGCGAAGATGTCGTGCGGTTTCAGCATATGAAAGGGAGGCGGAGGGTAGGTGTCGGACCGGGAAAGTCGAGGCGTCTTCCTAACAGCAGGGCGATTCCAGGGCTTGGCGAAGAAAGCGGGCTGAGCGACAATGTCGGAATGGAACAGTTGCCCCAGCGTTTGCCCATTCACTCCCTGTCACTCCCGGAGGTGGAGGCCCGCCTGGCCGCCTGCGGGCAACCCGCCTACCGGGCCAAGCAGGTGTTTCAGTGGATTTACGGGAAACGTGCCAAATCCTTCTCCTCCATGAGCGATCTGCCTGCCGGACTGCGGGCAGAGCTGGAGAGCCAGTTTCTCTTCGACAGCCTCGAGCCAGTCCGCACTCTGGGTTCTGAAGACACCACCCGGAAATACCTCTTCCGACTCAACGACGGCAGCCTCATTGAGTCGGTGTTGATCCCTGCGTCGCCGGCTCTCTACGGTGAGGCGTCGGATCGTCGGACCCTCTGTATTTCCACCCAGGTGGGTTGCGCCTACGGCTGTAAATTCTGCGCAAGCGGTCTGGACGGGTGGAGCCGCAACCTGCTTCCGGGAGAAATCGTGGGGCAGGTGCTGCGGGTGGAGGAACTCTGCGGGGCGCGGATCAACAACATCGTCTTCATGGGCATGGGGGAGCCGATGGCCAATTACGCCCATCTGCTGACCGCCATCGGCATCATCAACGCGCCCTGGGGTGTTTACTTGGGGGCGCGCCACATCACGATTTCCACCAGCGGTTTGGCCCCTCAGATCCGGCAACTGGCCGATCAACCGCTTCAAGTGCGACTGGCCATCTCCCTGCACGGCGCCACCAACGCGGTGCGCGAGCAGATCATGCCGGTCAACCGCAAGTATCCCCTTGAGGCACTCATGGAGGCTTGCGAGTACTACACGCAGCGCAAAAAGCAGCGGATCACCTTCGAATACATCCTCATCGAAGGGGTAAACGATCGCCCGGAAGACGCCGCCTCTTTGGTGCGCTTGGTGCGGAGGCTCAACGCGAAGGTGAATTGTATTCCTTACAACCAGGTCGAGGGTCTGGCTTGGATTCGCCCCAGCGAGGCGCGGCAGGATGCGTTCATGGCGGTGCTGCAGCGAGCCCAGGTTCCGGCCACGATCCGGCGCGAAAAAGGGCATGATATAGCGGCCGCTTGCGGGCAGTTGCGCCGCCAAGTGGCCCCCCCAGCCGTTGTAGGCCAGGTCGGGCCAGGTTGATCTCTGGGGGCGGGCAGGGCGGCTGGTCAGGGGCCGAAAAAGCCTTTGCGCCTAGCCCCCCCGAAGGCGTAATGAAGGGGCATGGCCGACAAAGAGGAACCCGAGAAAGTTTGGGATGAATACGATTGGGAACGGTTCCTCCAGCAGCAGGACCAGAAGACGGAGAAATACATGGAACTGCTGGAGCGCTACATGGATGACCCCAACCGCGACCAAATCATCGCCCGGGAAATGGGCTGGTTTCATCTGTTGGATCAAGACGGGGAAAAATGGGCTGAGAGCGTCGATTCACTCTTTGATTTGGAACTTCAAGACGAGGAAAAGGCCGAGGCGGACGCCCAGGGGGAAGCCGAAGAGTTCGAGGTGCATCCTCTCTACAAGGCGTCTTTTGCCCTGACGATCTGGATCGACCAGCTCTACGAGGATCTCGGGGACCTACAGAGCCAGCCGGCGGCCGTGAAACTCTCCACACAGACCTCCGTTGCGAGCGCGAAGCTGGCGGCGGCGCTGAGCGACGATGACGTCGATGAGATCGGGATGACGATCGCCTATCTCAAACGCGCTTTGAAGGCGGTGATGCTCGCTCAGGAGGCGGCCGTCCAGTTGCGCAACGAGATCGGCCTTGACCGGGAGCGCTTCGGGATGCTCAACCACCGGCTCTTTCAGATCCGGGACGGGATTATCGAGCTCATGGGCAATTATCGAGCCGAATGGCGGCGTCGGTTCAAACCCGAGTAGGGATGTGGACAGTGCGCCGGGCTGCCCCGGGCTGCGGGTCTTATCCCAGAAAAGAAAAAAGAGGAAAAAAAGGGGGGGAGAGTGAATAACGGCCCGGAAACACCGTCCAAATCAGCGCCGATGGAGGCCGAACATTCCACCGATGGTCCAGATGACCTTGAGCTGGTAGCGCTCTGCCAGAGGGGAGATACGGCCGCCTTTAACACATTAGTCACCCGTTACCGGAACCGCGCCTACTCCATCATGTATCATTTAGTCCGCAACGAACAGGACGCCTGGGATCTTACCCAGGAAGGTTTCCTGAAGGCTTGGCGCTCGATCGGGCGCTTCCGCGGGCAGTCCTCGTTTTACACGTGGTTTTACCGGATTTTGATGAACGTGGGCATCGATTGGCTCCGCCGTAAACAGGTTCAAACCGAGCATGAATTCGACGAGACTTTGGGGCTCAAAAACGCGGAGCCCGGTGCCGCCACAATACCTCAGGCGGAGTTGCAGCCTTTGGTCCAAATTGCCGACCAGGAAATCCGGCACCGCATCGATGACGCATTGTTGCGGCTCTCGGCGGAACATCGGGCAGTGATTGTGCTCCGAGAAATCGACGGACTTGATTACCAAGAAATCGCCAGTCTCACCGGTTGCTCTCTGGGAACGGTGATGTCCCGCCTCTTTTACGCCCGAAAGAAACTCCAAACCCTACTCCGAGACGTCTATGAAAACCTTTGAGGAGAATTATACCGCCTGGATTGACGGGAAACTCAGCGGCGCCGAGTTGGCCGCTTTCGAGAGGGAACTCGAGGGGCATCCCGACGCTCAGGCCGATAGGGAGTCGGCGCTCAAGCTCGGAGAGTTTCTTAGGCGGAACTCCGGAGGCGCGCCCCTTGCGCATCCTGATTTTTTCAACCACCAGATCCTGCAACGCATTGAGGCCGAGAAAAACAGCGCCCCTGCGAGAGGATGGGAGTGGTCTTGGCCGCGGTTTGCCTGGGCGGGTTTGGCGGCGTTGTTGGTGGCCGTGTTCCTCTTTAAAGTATGGATCCCTACGGAGTCTCAGCCACTGGGGTTTGCGGAGAGCGGCTCTGTGGCTCCTGGTTTTGCGGAGATCGTCCGTGTGCGCGCGGGCGACCCCAGCATCTCGGTGACGCCGATGTATGATTTGCGAGACAACGTCACCGTGCTTTGGTTGGAAGGTCTCGACTATTTGCCCGCCAGCTACAAGCTGCGCTAATCTCACAGTGAACCTGCGCCGGATTCCTCTCATTTTCATCGTCCTCTTGGGCTGGGGTCTGCCCGCTTCCGCCCTTGCTGAGACGAAAATCTGGAGTGCGGTGATCCTAGCCTCCAATTCCTCGGAGCCGAAGGAATCCCCGGAGATACTCAGGCCGGTATTTCAAGGTCTCAAACGGTTCTTTGGCTACAACCAGTTTGAAATTCTGGGCAGTTCGACCATGAACATTGAGGGCCGGGCGGAGCAATGGTTGGTGCCCACCGAACATTTTTGGCTCAGCGTGCATGCCCGCAAGACCGCCTCCAAGGATGCCCGGGGCGGTTATTTGCTCGACCTGGAGCTTTTCCACGACAAACGGCCGCTGGTGGCGACCGAAGCCCGGCTGGGACCGGAAAGCCCCCTGTTTATACGGGGACCCATGCATGCCACCGGCCAAGTGCTGGTCGTGCTGCAGGTCCAGCGCTGAGGTTTTTCCCTTGGAAATCGAAAGTTCGTTCTTCAGGGGGCTCACCCAAAACGAAGGGCTGAGATCGGATCCAATCGGCTGGCTTTGAGCGCGGGATAAAACCCGCTGGCCACGCCGATCACCACGGCAAAGCTGAAGCTCATCAAGACGCTGCTCCACTCGATTACCGGCGCGTTTTCGGCGGGGGAAACCGCCATCAGAAGGTGCATCACGCCCAGGCTGGCGATCAGGCCCAGGAACCCTCCAATCAAGCCGATGAAAGCGCTCTCGACGACGATCTGCACGAAGATGTCCCGGCTCTTCGCTCCCACGGCCCGGCGCACTCCAATTTCGCGGATCCGCTCGGTGATACTGGCCAGCATGATGTTGGTGATCCCGAATGCCGCCCACCAAGAGGGAGATTCCTGCAATGATTGCGCCGCTGAGCCGGGTGTTGCGGACATTCTGTTCGATCGCATCGAACCACTCCTGTTTGGTGTCGAACATGAAATCCTCGATGCCCCGGTGATTAGCCAGGACCACCTCATGGACTTGGGCGAGGGTCTCATCGAAGCGCGTGGTGTCGGCGACCTGGATCGAGAGCTGGTCGAGTTTAAGATTTGGGCCTTGGTCTTCCTTGTTCACCACGTTGGCGCTTTTGAACTCATAAAACATCGTCGTGATCGGAATCAGGATGGCGTTGTTTTTACGCTCAAATGGACTCGAACCTCTGGGCGCACCGGCTTTGGTGGGGCGCGTCGACTTGGGCGTTTTTGCCCCGAGTTCCCTTTGGCGTTTGTCCTCCTCCCGTTCGTAGAACCGAAACTGGCCCACCACGGTAAACGGTCGGCCGTTGATGAGAATGGATTCGCCCAGCGGGTTGAAAGCGCTGCGTTCCGGCCAAAGCTTTCGCGCCACGCTTTGGCCGATCACACAAACCCGGTGCACGTTTTCAATGTCCAACGCGCTCAAGCTCCGGCCGCGTTCCAGTTCGTGTTTGTTCACGGGGATGAAGTCGGGCCAAGTGCCGACAACCGGGGAGCGGAAAACTTGGTGGGACCGGCTAATGGCGGCACTTGCAATTTCAGACGTGGGCGCGACACGCGACACCAGCGGGCAGGAGCGCGCAATGGCTTCCGCGTCGCCCAAGGTGCGGCCCGGAGAAATCTCAGCGTAACCCTCTTGCTCCATCGGCGGATCCTGAGGGATGACGTTGACCTTTTCCAGGCCGCCCACCTGCTGCATGTAGTCGCGCATCCCCTTGGCGATGCCCGCCGTGAGCGAGAACATGCTCAGGAGAGACGCCACACCGAGGATCACCCCCAGCATGGTGAGAAAGCTGCGGAATTTGTGGGCCCAGATTTCCTTGAGCCCAATGAGAAGGCCAAGCCAGAGGTTCATGAAACCATTTTGCCGTCCCGGATCTCGATCCGTCGCGGCGTTTGCGTGGCGATCTTGTCGTCGTGGGTCACCAGGACAATCGTGCGGCCTTGGGCGCTGAGTTCGCGGAAGAGCTCCAGAATCGTGGCCCCGGTTTTGGAGTCAAGGTTGCCGGTGGGTTCGTCGGCAAAGACGATCCGCGGATTGTTGACCAGGGCGCGCGCAATCGCGACCCGTTGCATCTGCCCGCCGCTGAGTTGCAGAGGCGTGTTCTCAATCCGATGCGAAAGCCCCACGCGTTCGATCGCCGCCAGTGCGCGGTCCCGCCGTTCCTGGGCGCTGACTCCGGCGTAAACCATGGGCAGCTCCACATTCTCAAGCACAGTGAATTTCCCCAGCAGGTTGAACGATTGAAAAACGAACCCGATTTTCCGGTTCCGCATTTCGCTCAGAAGATCGGAGCTGGCCCGGCTGACGTCTACGCCGTCGATGTTCATGGTTCCGGAAGTGGGCGTATCGAGGCACCCCAACAAATGCATGAGCGTGGATTTGCCGCTCCCGCTCGGGCCGATGATCGCCGCGTATTCGCCCTGCTCGATTGAGAGGTTGATGCCGTCTAGGGCAAGGATCTGCTGGCCGCCGACGCGGTAGCGTTTGACAACGTCTTTGAGTTCGATGAGCGGCATGGAGGTTCGGAGGCCACGAGTCCGCAGAGGATTCTGCTTCGGGCCGGGCGGCCGCTGGCGCCTAAGACTTCTTGTGTTGGCCTCGGTCAGGTTCGCGCAGGAGGATTTCCTCGCCCTCGGTCAGCCCGTTGAGGATTTGAGCGTAGTCCACATTGGTGACGCCGATTTTTACCGGGCGCTTCTCCGAGGAGTCGCCGCTGCGGACGTAAACGATCTTTTTGCCTTTGTCCCTGAACACTGCGGCGATCGGAACGGAAATCGCGTTGTCGGCGCGTGCGATGGGCACCTTCATGTTCACGGTCATCCCGGGCCGGAGCTGGGAGCTCGGGTTCTCAATGAGCGCCTGCACTTGAAAGCCTTTCACGTTGTTTTTCACTGTCGCCACCGGAGCAATAAACCGAATCTTGGCTTTCATGTCCGGTTCCATTACCGAATCGGCCCGGAGATAGACGGATTGGCCGAGCTCGATCCGGGAGACATCGATTTGGTTGATGTGCGTTTCGATGAGCAGCTTGGAGAGATTGGCCAGGGTCATGAGGGTGCTGCCGCTGTTGACGCTGGCGGCAGCGATGACCACCTGCCCTTCGATGGCCGGGACGGTGAGCACGGTCCCGGCGGTGGGGGCGAGTACCTTGGTTTTCCAGAGCCGATCATCCACGATTTGGAGTTTCCGCTGCGCCTTGGTCAGCGAGTTCTCCGATATTGCGACCGAGGAAAGCAGGTTGTCATAAACCTCGCGGCTGATGAGCTTGGACTCGAAGAGTTCCCGGGCGCGCTCGAAGTTTCTGCGGTGTTTTTCGACCTCGAGTTTTGCTCCGTCAATTTCGGTCAACGCCGTGGCGCGTTCACTGAGCAGATCGCGATTGTCGATTTCCACGAGCACATCGCCCTCGCGGACCGTTGACCCTGGCCGCACATGCACCGCCTTGAGTCTGCCGCCCACCTCCGGTTTGACCTCGAGTTGGAAGGCGGGCGTCACGTCCCCGCTGATCTCCACTGTGAAATTGATGTCGCGTTTTTCCACCCGGGCAACCGCCTGCGACAGGAAATCTGGAAGAGCGGGGCGTGGGCCGCCTGCGCGGGCCAACCAAATTGCGCCCACGGCCAGAGGGCCGGTGAACAGCAATAGAAGGATGAGTTTTTTCATAACACAGCGGAGGAAAACCCCGCGAGGCGTTCGGAGTTGTGGGAGGGGATGATGCGTCTCACTGGATAGCTCCTTTGTCGGCCTGTTCTTAGAGAGTCTGTGGGCTGTAAGAGGGAGCTCCCCTCTTTTCAGCTCTTTCTTTCAAAGCGCACCTTTCTCGGCAGCCAATAGCCATCGGATTCGGTAGAGCAGCTACCGGGCCTCGGCGGGAGTTTTCTTTGGGTTGCGCCGCCCGCGTTGCTGTGGGCCTGCTATCGAGCCGGAAACCAGCCCAGCAGCTCCGAGAGATCCAGCGAGTCGAGCCGTTCCACAGCAAGGTCCGCCTCCCCCAACTCCTCAATCCGGTGGGTGGTCGCCACGCCAATCACGCGCATCCCGCCCGCCCGCGCCGCGGCAATTCCCACGTGCGCATCCTCAAACACCACGCACCGCTCCGGAGGCATTCCCAGCCGTTGGGCGGCCATGAGAAACACCTGCGGATCCGGTTTGCCAAGCTGCACGTCTTCGGCGGTCACGATCGCCTCGAAAAAAGAGCGCAACCCGATCAACTCAAGCGACAGGTCGAGGTTGGCCCGGTGTGTGGAGGAGCCAATCGCACAGGGCACCCCGGCTTTCCTGAGCGTTTGGAGCCACGCTTCGACGCCCGGCAGGGCTTTTAAACCGCGTTCCCGAACCACCTCGCGGTAGAGCTCTTCTTTCCGCAGGGAGATGCGCCGGATTTCCTCGGTGTCCTCCGTCCAATGGAGGATCTCTGGAATGATAAACTCGTTTTTGCGTCCGAATCCCTTGAGAAAGTGGTCCTCGGGTAACGGGCGCCCGAGTTCAGTGGCAAGGCGGTTCCAGCTCTCCTCGTGATGCTCCCTGGAATCGATCACCACGCCGTCCC
Source organism: Verrucomicrobiia bacterium (assembly GCA_040374425.1). GTDB lineage: Bacteria > Verrucomicrobiota > Verrucomicrobiia > Chthoniobacterales > Chthoniobacteraceae > CAIURC01. The sequence goes on from JBEIUI010000024.1 coordinate 22,715, forward strand.
AATCAAAGAGAGCCCCGAAATGAGCGGATCGATGGACGGCGGAAACGGAGAGAGAATTCATAGAGAGCGCTATCGAGCCCCGATTCTTAAAGCCGATGCAAGCTCCGAGGGGCGGGCATGCCGCGCGCAGGGGCGGATTCATGACACGGCTCCCCGGGCGTGCTAGGGTCGGCCAATGACTTTTCAGCTCGCTTCCAAATACTCGCCCAAAGGCGATCAGGCGCAGGCCATCGCAAAACTGGTGAAATCCTTGGAAGCCGGCAACCGCCACCAGACCCTGCTGGGCGTGACCGGGTCGGGTAAAACGTTCACGGCTGCGAACGTGATCCGCGAGTTGGAAAGACCCACCTTGGTGATCTCCCATAACAAGACCTTGGCGGCGCAGTTGTTCTCGGAGTTTAAACAATTTTTCCCCGACAACGCCGTGGAATATTTTGTGAGCTACTTCGACTATTACCAGCCCGAGGCCTATATCCCGCGGAGCGACACCTACATCGAAAAAGATTCCTCCATCAACGAGGAGATCGAGCGGTTGCGGCTTTCCACAACCTCCTCACTGCTTTCACGCCGGGACGTCATTGTCATTGCCAGTGTGTCCTGCATTTACGGGTTAGGTTCTCCCGAGGATTACATGAACATGCTGCTCACGGTGAAAGTGGGGCAGGCGCTTTCCAGGGAGGACGCCCTCTCCAAGCTCGTCGACATGCTTTACGAGCGCAACGACATCGCCTTCGCGCGCGGGAAATTCCGGGTCCGGGGCGACGTGGTGGAGGTGCATCCGGCCAACCTGGACGAGGAAGCGATTCGGATTGAGTTTTTTGGCGATGAAGTGGACCGGATCACGCGTTTTGAGCCGCTCACGGGCCGTGCGCTGGAGCAGCTCACGCTCTTTACCCTCTATCCTGCCAAACAGTTTGTGACGCCCCAGGACAAGCTGCGCAAGGCCATGGGCGCGATCCGGGAGGAGCTCGACGAGCGCGTCGCGTTGTTTGAAAAACAGGGCAAGCTGCTGGAGGCCCAGCGCATCAAGATGCGCACCGATTACGATTTGGAGATGATGCAGGAGATGGGGTTCTGCAGCGGGATCGAAAATTATTCCCGGCACCTGACCGGCCGTCCCCCGGGATCGCGCCCGTTTACGTTGCTGGATTTTTTTCCCCGCGACTTTCTGATGGTGGTCGACGAGTCCCACGCTTCCATTCCTCAGATCGGCGGGATGTATGAGGGCGACAGATCCCGGAAGATGACCCTCGTGGACTACGGGTTCCGGCTTCCGAGCGCCTTGGATAACCGGCCACTGAAGTTTCAGGAGTTCATGGAGATGACCGGCCAATCGGTCTATGTCAGCGCGACCCCGGCGGAATTCGAATGGAAAAATTCCGTGGTGGGCAACGCAGGTTACATCCCGCATTCGCGCACCCAGTTTCCCACCGAACACGTCGGGTCTGGGGCGTTGTCAGGGGGAGCTGAGGATGCCCTGGAAAAGAATGAGGAGGCGGCCCGTTCACGGGGAGGCGAGGAAGCCGGTTCGAGTGCCAGGCCCCTGATTCGGGTGGCCCGAACGGATCTGCCTCCGGAGGAGTTTGATGTGCGTTCCCCGGGCGCACCGCTCATTGTCGAACAGATCATCCGCCCGACCGGGTTGCTGGATCCGAGGATTGTGGTGCGGCCTCTCAAAAACCAGATCGACGACACCTTGGAGCTTTGCAGGCAGCGGATTGAGAAGCGGGAACGGGTGTTGATCACCACCTTGACCAAGCGCACGGCGGAGGATCTCTCCGACTACCTGCGGGATGTCGGGCTCAAAGTGCGTTACCTGCATAGTGACATCGACACCATCGAACGGGTGGAGATTTTGAGGGCGTTGCGGGCAGCGGAGTTCGATGTGTTGGTGGGAATCAATCTGCTGCGGGAAGGCCTCGATTTGCCGGAGGTCTCACTGGTTTGCATCCTCGACGCGGATAAGGAGGGATACCTGCGCTCCCAGACTTCGTTGATCCAGACCGCCGGCCGCGCCGCGCGTCACGTGGACGGCGAGGTGGTGCTTTTTGCCGACACCATGACCCGGAGCATGGAGGCGCTTATCGCCATTAGCGATTACCGGCGTTCCAAGCAGCTTCAATACAATGAGAAGCACGGAATCACCCCCCGCAGTGTGCAGCGGGCTGTGCAGGAAAGTTTGCATACCCTGCTCAAAGCCCGCGAGGTGGAGGCCTCGGTGGTGCGCGAGGCGGGCGGCGATTTCGATCTCACGGAGACGCTCCGGGAGCTGGAAGCCGAGATGATGCAGGCCGCGGCCGGCCTCGAGTATGAAAGGGCCGCCCTTTTGCGGGATCAGATCCGGGAACTCAAGAACGGCACCGGTATGGGAAAAACCGAGCCTCGCCCAAAGCCGGGGAAGTTTTCGCAGAAAAAGAAGTCCGCCTTCTCCCGATCGACTCGGGGTTAGCCGGGGGCTTTTTCCCGCCCACTTTTTTCGAGCTTGGAGAGGGGGGACGTGGAATCTATGCCAAGGGAAGTGCGTGTCATGTTGAAGGTTCCCTCCATTCCCAAAGTCCTCGGCTGGCCCGGCTGGCTGGCTGCGGCTTGTTTTGCCATGGCTCCGGTCGCCTCGGCGCAGGGCATGGTTCCATTTCCCAGTGCGACCCTGCCTCCAGCCCAAAACCCTCCGCGCGAGATGCCTTTGCTGGAAAAGAAGTGGGAGGCATTGCCCGCAGGCAGCCTGGCGAACCTGAGCGACTTGGGGAGAAAAGCGCTCGCGATTGCCCCTGCAAAATGGAGACATGCGGAGACCCCCAACTTCATCCTGCACTACCGGCGCGCCACCGAGGCTCAGAAGGTGGCTCGCGAGGTGGAATTTAACCTTTGGTTCATCGCCAAGGCATTGGGGGCCTCCAAAGACCGCTACCTCAGCCGCTCCCACGTGTATGTTTTTGAGGATGCCGAGGAATGGAAAAGGTTTGTCGGCCTCACCCCGATGCACCAATGGACCGCCAGTTTCGCGTTCCGGGATGAGCTTTTCCTCAACGTTCGCCGCGATCCCGGGACAGGGAACTTCGATTCCCGGATGCTGGCTCACGAAACGGCCCATGCGGTGGTGGCGCGGCTTTATCCGGGCAAAGAATGGCCGATTTGGCTGAACGAAGGTTTCGCGGAATACATGGGGAGTGCAAGTGTCGCCGCGCGCAAAAGCCAGACCACCGGGCGTTTTCAGAGTCGGCTTGAGAAAGCCGAGATGCCCCTCAGGACACTGGAGGCGCTCTCCGAGTATCCCAGAGACGAGGCGTTGGTGGACCAGCTTTATCAATCATCCGAGAAATTTGTGCGTTTCCTCATGAACGAACTGCCCAAGGATCGCATCGTGGGGTTTATCGACGCCGTGCTTGGCGGAAAAAGCATGGAGCGCTCGGTCTTGGAGGTGTATCCCGATCACATCCGGGACTGGCGCGCATTTGAAAAACGCTACGAACGTTTCACCCGCTAATGGCGACCTTATCTTCCAAAGTGGCCTCTCAAATCCATGCCGTGCTCGGATCCGATGAAGCCGAGATTAAACGGGTTGCCCGCGAACTCGCCGCAAAACTCTCTCCAGGGGGCGATTTCGGGGCGGATGTCGTCGACGGGGTCGCCGATAGCGCCGATCAAGCCGTCTCGCGCATCCACCAAACCCTTGAGGCTCTCCAGACCTTCCCTTTTTTCGGGGGGGAGAAACTCGTCTGGCTCAAAAACGCGACGTTTCTGGGGGACTCCGTCACGGGCCGCTCCAGCGGGGTCACCGAGGCGCTGGAATCCCTGACGGAGTTTCTGAGCAAAGGGCTTCCCGAGAGCACCCGGTTCCTGCTCAGCGCAATCGACGTGGACAAGCGCCGGACGTTCTACAAGGCGCTCCAAAAGGTCGCCAAGGTCGAGGTATTCGACAAGATGGACACCTCCAAGTCGGGCTGGGAGGAGCAGGCGGCCGCTCAAGCCCGCCAAACCGCTTCCGCGCGCGGTCTGGAGTTTGATGCCGAGGCGCTGGAGTTGTTCGCGCTTTTTACCGGAGGCGACCGGCGGATTCAGGAAACTGAAACCGAGAAGCTCGATCTTTACCTGGGCCAGGCGCGGCGACGGATCACTCCGGAGGACGTGCGCTTGTTGGTGCCTCTCTCTCGGGCAGGCATCATTTTCGAGCTCGGCAACTCTCTCGCGGCGCGGAATCTCACCCGGTCCCTAGGCCTCCTGGAGCAGCTCCTTTTTCAGGGAGAATCCGCGATTGGAATTCTCCTGGTGGCGGTGATCCCCACCGTGCGCAGCCTGGTCCTGGCCAAGGATCTCATGGCGCGGCACAAGCTGAGTCGCCCGGCCCAGCCCTTCTTTTTTGGGAAAACCCTCGAGCGCCTCGCTCCGGAGGCCACCGCGCATCTGCCGCGGAAGAAGGATGGAACCGTCAACACTTACGCTCTGGGTTTTGCAGCCGCGCAAGTGCATCGGTATCAGGCTGAGGAACTGCGCGCCGCGCTGGAGGCTTGTTTAGCCGCCAACGTGCAGCTTGTGACCTCCTCACTGGAGCCCAAGGTGGTCCTCACTCAGCTGCTGGTCAAAATCATCGCCCCTCGGTCCGGATCCAGCCGGTCTGCCGTTCCGCGGTAAGAAGAAACGCAGCTGGGGAGGGTGGGGTGTTTGGGGGCGCTTTTGCGTGGGCCTCGACGAGATGGCACGGAGATCCGCTTGCTTCTGAGCGTTGCGGCTGGAAGCCTCCCGGACTGGAATGTTGCCCGCCTTTTCTCCCGTTCAATGGTTGATCGCCCTGTTCGCTGCGTTCTGTATCGGCTTCGCCAAAAGCGGGTTTCCGGGAGTCAGCCTCCTCGTGGTGCTCCTCATGGCCCAGCTCTTTCCGCCACGCGAATCGACCGGGGTCCTCCTGCCGCTGCTGATCTGCGGCGACGTTTTTTCGGTGCTCGTATTCCATCAACACGCCCAGTGGCGTCATATCGGGCGAATGCTGCCACCGACGCTTCTGGGCGTGGTGGCTGGATTTTTTCTCATGCAATACCTTTCGGCGTCGGCGTTCGGGCCGGTGATTGGAGGCATTGTCATGCTGATGGTCGTGCTGCAGGTGCTGCGGCAAAAAATGTCAGCCGCCTACGCTCACGTTCCCCATACCCGTGGCTTTGCGTGGGCGATGGGCGCGGGCAGCGGAATCGCCACCATGCTGGCCAACGCGGCTGGGCCGGTGATGTCCCTGTATTTTCTGGCCATCCAGTTGCCGAAATACGAACTCGTGGGCACCAGCGCTTGGTTTTTCCTGATCGTGAACCTTTCCAAAGTGCCTCTGAGCGCGCACCTCAATCTCATCACCCCCTCCAGCCTGCTCCTCAACCTCTGGCTCATTCCTGCGGTGGCGCTGGGCATCGTCTCCGGGCGCTTGCTCGTCGGCCTGATTCCGCAACGCCGGTTTGAACAGGTCCTGCTGGTTTGCGCTTTCCTTGCAGCTCTCAGGTTGTTGCGCGTTTGGTAAGGATTTCGTCTCGATTGCTTCTGTGCCCGCTCGCTAACCTCCGGTCTCATGTGGTCTTCTCTGAATCATTTTCGCGACGGCGCTCTGCTCTTCCTCCGGGTGGCCCTGGGAAGTTTCTATTTCTGGATTCACGGTTTCCAGCGCATGGCGGGCGGGCCAAAGGCCTGGCAGGAGGCGGGGGCAGGAATGGAGCACCTCCAGCTGGGCTTTTTCCCGCTTGCCTGGGGTTTCTTGGGCGCTTGCGCCGCGACCGTGGGCGTTCTGCTGATGATCCTTGGCCTGTATTTCCGACCGGCCTGCCTCCTGATTTCCGGGACCCTGATGGTTCTGAGCTTCATCCAAGTCGAAACCCTGGGAGTGGTCCGCAGCGCCCACAGCATCGAGCTGGCGATCGTTGCGGTGGCCCTTCTCTTTCTTGGGCCGGGCAAATACAGCTTCGACGGGCAGTAGAGGGAACCCAGAAAAGACGGCGCGGGAAAAGAATCTGAATTTCCTCTTGCATCTCAATTCTCAGCCGGTAACTTCACACCACGAATCGCGGGGTGGAGCAGCCTGGTAGCTCGTCAGGCTCATAACCTGAAGGTCGTAGGTTCAAATCCTACCCCCGCAACCACTTCTTTTTTTGGTGGTCCGGGGTGGTGAGTCTGCTCCGAGCGTTGAAGTGTTTCTCTTCTCTGGGAAACATCCGATCCCGCTAAAGAGTTGCAGTTGCCAATCGTTTGATTGCCCGGGGTCGTTTCCGTCCTCAAAAGGCGGTGCCCTATAGTCCGCCTCTTCGCATCCAGTTCAAAGGGGTCAAAGAGGCTTTTTGAAAGCAATTGTCTGCGCCCCAGATTTGCTCCCCCAGATTTGCTCCTTCTGTTGCGGTCAGGCTTTTTGACGACATTGCCCGGAGCTTCAGCAGCCGTCACAGGGCGGGGACGCTGTCGGGTTAGGGGAATCGCACCCGGAGGCTCAATTCCACGCAACTGCCCACGCCGGGCCGGTTCAGCCTCGAGACACTGCCCCCCACACGGTCCATATGGCTTTCCATACGGCCGGCAGCAGAGGGCGTAGACTGGGACGGAAGCCCCCGAGAGTTATCTTCGATTTGCAGCCGGAGTTGAGAGCCCACGACTTGGATCCGCAGCCGCACTTCGGAGGTCCCTCCGGATTGCACGGCGCTATAAAGTGCTTCCTTTGCGGCCAGGAAAAGTTGGTGGCGTTGGTTGGAGTTGAGCCGGCCGTCGGGCAGAATTGCCGGGGCCTCGAGTAGAAAGCGGATGCCGGCCGTGTTAAGAGCTGCGTTAGCGAACTCGCAGAGATACTCCACGAAATGTTCGAGGGTGTCATTGGCCGGGTTGATGGCCCACGCCAAGTCGTCTGCCAGCCTTGGATCTGTAGGGGATGATTCCGAGCGGTCGGTAGCCGATTGGCCGGATTCATCCGCCTTTGCCGGGGCTCGGTCCTCAAGGGTGCTGAGGATTGCCACCTGGGTGAGGGTAGCGCCGAGTTCGTCCTGGATTCCCCGCATGCTCCGAGCCTGTTTTTGCGCCGGGATTTGCGCATTTCCAGACGGTGCCCGGCGCGATTGGAAGAGGCATTGCAACCGTCTGCGCGATGCCCAAGCCAGAACACTGCCACCGAGCCCCGCGATCGCCATCCAGAACGAGGTGCGTTGAGCGAGCGGCGGCTGGATGAGGAGGATCAGCTTGGTTTCCTCTCCGATGGGTGCTCCACGCGTGTCGGTGGCTGCAACGCGCAGGGTGTATTTGCCCGCTGACAACCGCGAATAGTTTTCCGTGACGCACTCGCCACCCGCGCCGACGCTGTAGGCCGTGCGCCATTCCAAGGTGAGCCGGTCGCCAGGTTCTACCTCCAGCGGCACTGGTTTCGAGGACCAGCCTGCGGACCCTTTCAAGTCTCTGTCATCCAGGAGTAACACCGGGCGGTTCTCCGGCTCGCTTCGCCAAAGAATCCGGGCGATTCCCCGGTTTTCCCCCTGCCGTGTCCATGCGTCCGGTGTGCCTAGGGGGCGCTCCATCTGTTCGCCGGTTTCCTGAGGAACGTCGACGGTGCGCGGTGGTTGCCCCGGCCGTTGAAGGCGCAGTCGAACGCGGTCTGCGGCGACAAATCCCAAGGTGTTTGCATTTCCCTTGAAGTCGGCAGAGGTGAACGTGACGCGCACGTGGGAAGCTGCCTCTGTCACCACAAGTTCCAGCGTGCGGGACGTCCAGGGAGCGGTGGCCGGGTTCCCCTCCCAGCCGGGTGATTCTCCGCGGACTGCCTGGCGCGTGCCGTTGACCACGGATCCCCCGTCGAGCTGTGTCTGGAGTATCACTTTCATCTCCGAAGCCGGATCGCGCCATCCGGAGTCCACTCCCTCCAGCCGGTAACGCAACCGCTTGGCGGCTGGTTCTGTCCCTGCCCCTGAACTGAGCCAAAACGCCACGTTACCAGATGCCTCCGGCACAGTGACCAGGGTTGCTGAGGGAAGAGGGCGCAGGACGCCGTTGACCTCGATGGCCGGGATGGAGATGCCGGCCCCCAGAGCGCAGAGGTTGCAGGCCAAAAACCAAGCGCCCGAAGCCGCCCCGCGCGTGAGGATGGAGCGCGTTAACAGGAACAGACGCCAAAGCCCGGAAACGTGTGGGTCGGCCCGTTTCCGGTCAAAGATGGGGAGCGGGGTTCCCATGAAGCTGGCTCGCGGGCTTGATGCGGAGGTTTCCCGCCGCTCGGCACCGGGAGAAACCAAGCGGTGGATGTTTACGGGAGCGGCCGAACTTTGAGGTTTTTGTAATGCACCTCGCTGCCGGGATCATGCCCTTGGATGGCAAAGGTGCCTTCTGAAAGGAGACGTCCTGCAAAGCTTTTGGGGCGCTGCGGGTGCTCTTCCTCCGTGTAATCGGAGATCACCTTATCGTTCACCTTCGTGACGATGCGCTTGCCCTCCACCTTGATGGAAATCGTAAACCATTCGTCGTCCTTCGTCGGTGCCACGAAGTTGTCTTGGATCGCATAAATCCCGGCAGTTTTCTTGGGGTCTTTGTGGGTGTTGTTGACCTGCACCTCGTAGCCTTTTTCCGGCCATCCTGTGGGCTGGAAAGTCGTGTGGAAGTAGATGCCGGAATTCGAGCCGGGTTTGGTGAGCACGTCCGCTTGAAACTCGAAATTTTTGAAAGCGTGGTCATGGACGGGGCCGTCGTAGAAGAGATGGGAACGGTCGCCGAGCACCACCAGTTCCCCGTCTTTTACGGAGAATGTCTGGGGGTTTTCGTTGGTTTTCCAGCCATCGAGCGTTTTGCCGTCAAAAAGGCTGATCCAACCTGTACTGTCGGCTGCCAGTAACCGCATGGAGAGGGTGAGCGCGGCGCAGAGGGGGAGAATAATTTTCATCGGCCGGAGGCTAAAAGCTTGCTTGGGGTGGGGCAAGCAAGTTGAGCGGCCCTGCCTGCCTCTCCCGGCGAGGCCACGGGGGGGCAGGAGCTCTTAGGGAGGATTTGAACGGGGATGAGTGGGACGGCGCGCACCCGGCCCGGCCGGGGGGGGCGATTTGTTCCCTCGGGGGAGCGGCTTGCAACGGCCCCGCCGACTGCATCTCCGCAAGGTGCTCGATCGCCTCCCGCCGGGGAGGGGATCGACGGCGGTCATTCGCTCGCGTTAACGAGCGGGCAGATTCCAGATTCTCACGTCGTCCAGCTCGGCGGACTTTGAGACTAGGAACCGGATCAGCCGTTTGGTGGGATGGGCGAAGCCGCTTGAGCGATGCGCGCCGACCGGTTTGCCGTCGAGGCTTACCCGCATCTCGTCCCCTTGGAACACCACCAGAACCGTGTGCCACTGGCCCGGGGTGAGCGCACAGGGAAAAGTGCGTGTTTTCTCGGCCAGCAAAGCCTCCAGTTCGGGGGATTTTTGTCCTTTGAGTCGACGCTCGCGGAGGGCCAGATCGAAGATGCCGGTCTTGGCATCGGTCATCGTCACGTCTTTGAGCGTCCATCGCGTCAGGCTCAGATGCCCCGCATGGACGGTGGGAAGCTCCATGTCCGCGAAGTTCAGCGTGAAATCGTCTCCGGCACCGAGCCGGATCCGCGCCTCGATGGCGCCATTGGCGAACTCCAACGGGTGGCGAACCGAGACGGCGTGATCGGCCACGGGATGCCGAGTGATCTGAAGAAAACCTCCTGAAAGTGCGACCTGTTTGTTGCCTTTTGCGCGCTCGGCGCTGCTCGTCGTCCAGCCCGGGCCGAGATCCTCCCGTTGCGGGTCGGCTTCCTCCCGCTCAAAGCGGTCTTCAAACTGGAGTTCACCCACTGTGCGGACCCATTGCGGATCGTTCCGGGGCTCGTCCGCTCCGAGTGAAAGGAGCGGCAGTGTGAGGGCGACAAGCAGTACAATCGGGCGAGCGGTGTTCATGGGATGAATCAGGCGAACGTTGAGCGTTTGATGGGCGTTCAGGGGTCAGCATGGATTGGACCTCGATGTGCCGACGACTTTTCAAGCGCACGCAGCCGGGAATGAGTCTGGCGCGGCGACAGGCGCAAGCCGGTGTGCGTTCATGGGGGCGGCAGGCGCGGTCAACCATCGGCAAACCCAATCCGTCTCAGAGAGGCTTTTCCCAAAATCCGCGCCTTTTGTCGGAGAATTTCCGGGAAACAGCGGGTTGAACTCTTGGAGTACCGCGAAACTCCCTCAGTTTCTCCGGCAAATGGGCGCGCGGGGTGAAAAAAAGAAGGACACGGCGATGTGTGCCCGAACAGCCTGAAATCGGACCATCCCCCCGTAAATCTGCAGCCGAACCCGCCAAAAAGCCAAGGACCATCCCTTATCGCAAAAACACCCTTCATATCTGCGTTTTGATTTTTCTCGCGGCAATCTCCGGCGCCGACGCCCAAACCCAGCCCGCTCCGGCGGTCAGGCCCGCCCTATCGCCCGAATTCGCCCCCGTCACGGACGACCCGAAGCACCCTCGGGTGCTCATCATTGGCCGGGAACTCCCAGTCCGCGGCGCCGTCTGCGGAGACACGGGCGATTTTTCCGCCGAAATAGTCTGCGTAGAGCCGACTTGGCCCGGGAGCACTCCATCCGTGGGATGTGATGGCGAGCAGGAGGAGTCCGAAAAGTGACGTTGTTTTCATGGGGGATGGGAATCTTTGGGAAGTGGAGCGTTGCCGGTGCGTGCGCCCCTGAGGGGGAAAACACCGGGCCGGTATTCATACCCGTTGAGGCGTTTTTCGGATATGGATGGAGCTGCTGTCTTTGTTTCTATTCCTGCTGCGGCGCGCGGTCCCCGGTGCGCTGCGGTTGGCTCGCTCCGGAACGGCCGTGCGACGCCGGGCGGCTCGGCTCGAGACGGGACGCAGGACCGAACGGGGCTTTTTTCCGCCCCCTCGGCGGTCGAAATCATCGAAAGACTCGGAGACCTGTGGCTTGATGCGCGGATCAGATGACGACCAGCTGTTGAGTTCAAAAGAGCAGAAAAGTTCGGGCAGGGCCTTCAGGAGCGTCAATTCCACGCACGGCCGATCTTTACTTGAAGAATCGATCGCTGCTCGGACGGGTGGCTACCGAATGAATTCTGGGCAAGGGGCGGCGGAGGCTGATGGGCCCCCCTGAAAAATCGCTGTGACGATGACAGCCGCGCGACCCGTGGCTTCGGATGTTCAACTACGGCTCGCTCCACAGCGCGCGGCTGAGAACGATCTCGGCATCCACTCCAAAGCCGATCGAGGAACC
>JBEIUI010000171.1:0-3815 GCA_040374425.1 Verrucomicrobiia bacterium
CCGTAATCGAGGCTGCTCCGCAGGAGTCCCCGCTTGGGAGGGGCGGGCTGCGGTGCCAACTGGGCGGTCGGATCGGAGCTGTCGGATGTTTTTCCCAGAGGAAAGAAGCGCTTACTGAGGGGTTCCCGCCAGCCCATCGTCACAATCATCGCAACGAAAAGGAGATACGCGATGGATTTGAGAACGGGATCAAACACGGGAGTCTGGGTGGTGGGTCGAATGTTGCCGGGCAAAGTCTCGGTAAAGACGCCTCATGGCCGATTCACGCGATTTACTGCATTCGGCGCGAGCCCCCGTTCCATCCAATGTGGGAGTTTGCCAAAGAGCGCCTTCGCTTGGGGGCCGTAAGGTTGTTTCCAGCCAGACCAAACCAGGAGAATAAGAAATAGAAATGCAGCCAACCGGATCACAAGGCCTGCACAGTCATAAAACGGGCGTTGGCCTGTCAAGTTCGCTGCCGGAAGGGCCGGGGCGCGGTGACCCCGAGATCGCGCCCGGTGTTGCCGCGGCGGTTTCCGCGCACAGGACGCCCCCATTGACAATCCGGGCCCGGAGTCCTCCCTGTCCTTTAAGGAACTGTTCTGCGCCGGGGCAGAATGCGCGATCCATCCAATAACACGGGCTGGCTTCCCCTGTGCCGGAGAAAAGCACGCCCTGGATTTCAAACTCGCGACCAATGAGATCGTTGAGGTCTGCGCCCGAAGTCAGCACATTACGCCTGAGCACCGCCGGGCTTTTGTCCCACACCCCCAGCGCCTCGCAGAGGTTGAGATACACCTCCTCGGAAAAGAAGGTGATCTGGCCCTTGTAATCGGGTTTGAAATCCAGAAACCGGTCGCCTTCCACACCGCGGCCCGCCAAACACCGAATCGCGCGCTGCTCGGTCATCGGGCTTTGGCCGGGTTCTTTCCCGTGATGACCAAAAAAGTTGTGCTGGGCCGAGATAAAGAGCCTTCGGATCGTGAGCGCGGAAGAGGTCACCGGCGTTTTCTAGCGCGAGTGCCCGGATTTCCCAAAGCTTTAGTGTTTTTGCCGCGCGTCCCTTGTGGTTTTTCATGGGAATGCCGATCCGCAGATCCCCGCCTTTTAGCGCCGTCCTGCTGGCGGGCGGGCGCTCCCGCCGGATGGGAACCGACAAGGCGACCCTGCTCTGGCCCCCGCACGTGGTCGGCTTCCCCCGGTTCAGGCAGGTGCCGCTCTGGGAATGGCAGCTCGACATTCTCCGGGCTCTGCGTCCCTCGGAACTTCTCATTTCAGGGCCTGCGGACGGCGCGTATGCGGGCTGCGGCGTGCGCATTCTTCCCGACCAACCCGCGGGAATGGGCCCCCTTGGCGGCATTGTCACGGCGCTCCGTCAGGCCGCGTTTGAGCGGGTGGCGGTGCTTGCGGTGGACATGCCCCACATGCAGAGCCGTTTCCTGCGGGGGTTGCTGGAGGAAGCATTCGCCCTGGGCCAGGGAATTTTCCCCAGGCAAAACGGACGGTTTGAGCCGCTGGCTGCGGTGTATGGGAAAGACCTGCTCGACTTGGCGGTGGCGCAGATGGAGACGGGGGATGCCTCGCTCCAGCGTTTCCTGGAGCGGTGCGTGGTTTCAGGACGCGCTCAGCCGCGGGACCTCCTCGGAGACGAGCCCGCGCTGTTCACCAATCTCAACAGCCCGACGGACATTGTCACGCGGAGGCGCGGAGAACGCGGAGAGTTTCTGATGTAAATGACAGAAAGCCAAGACGTTGCGCTTCCGTATTGGCCGTCAATCCGCTGGAACTTCGGTTCCGTGGCTGAACCGCAAATCCGAGGCTTAACCAAGAACCGATGCGAGGACAGGCGAGGACAGGCGTTGGCGTTCCCGCCCTTCCAGAATCTCTCCGCGTTCCCCGCGTCTCCGCGTGAGCCTCTTTCCCCCCGCGTTATTGGGCGGTGAGCGCCGCCCGGGCATCCCCCTGGGCGCCGGATTTCTCCAGGTAATAATCATACCCACCCGGATACGGGGCGACGTGACCGCCGTTGATGTGCAGAACTTTCGTCGCCAATTGCCGGATGAAATGCACGTCGTGGGAAATGAAAACCAGCGTCCCCTCGTATTTCTCAAGCGCCAACGTGAGCGATTCGACGCTGAGGATATCCAGGTGCGTGGTGGGTTCGTCCATTAGCAGCAGATTGGGCGGGTCCACCAGGAACTTGACCAGGTTCAACCGGCTCTTTTCGCCGCCGCTGAGGACCTCGGTTTTTTTGTAAATATCGTCTTTCCGGAACAGAAACGAGCCGAGGACCGCCCGGGCTTCGTCCTCGCGCATGGTGGGGGCGCTGTGCAGCACCTCCTCCAGCACCGTTTTCTGCGCGTCCAGGTTCTCGGATCGTTGCTGGCTGAAATAACCGATCTTGGCGTTGTGCCCGAGTTTGCGTTCGCCTTTTTGGAACTCGATGACCCCGGCCAGGATTTTGATGAGCGTGGATTTCCCCGCCCCGTTGGGACCCACGAGAACGGTGCGTTCGCCGCGTTCAACCTCGAGGTTGAGTCCTTTGTAAACCTGGTGGTTCCCGTAAGCCATCGAGATGTCGGCCAATGAAATGGCCCGGGAACCCCCGCGCGGCGGCTGCGGGATTTGAAACCGAAAGGGTTTCTTGGGGGCCAGCGGCTTCTCGATGAGCTCCATGCGCTCGATCTGCTTGAGCTTGCTCATCGCCTGGGAGGCCTTGGAGGGATTGGCCCGGAACCGGTCCGCAAACTCCTGCAGGGCTTTGATCTCCTTCTGCTGGTTTTTATACGCCGCGCACCGTTGCTCATACTGGGCTTCGCGCTGTTCCAGGTAGGAGGAATAATTGCCCGTGTAAGAAACGAGTTTTTGTTCGGCGATGTCGTATACCGTGCCCACAATCTCGTCCATGAACTGGCGGTCGTGCGAGATCATCAGCAGCGCTCCCGAGTAGTTCTTGAGGTATTCCTGGAGCCACAGCAGGGAGAGCAGGTCGAGATGGTTGGTGGGTTCATCCAGCAACAACAAATCGGGTTCCATCACCAAAAGCCGCGCCAGATGCGCCCGCATGATCCAGCCCCCGCTCATCTCCCGGGCCGGGCGATCAAAGTCCGTCTCCCGATACCCGAGCCCGCGCAGCATTTTTTTCGCCTTGGCTTCCACCTGCGGATCGCTGAGCGCCTCAAATTTCGCATGGGCCTCGAGGTATTCCGGGCCGTCCACGGTGCCGGCTTTTTCCAGGGCATGAAGTTTTTTCTCCAGCTCGGGGATCTCCGCAGAACGGCCCGTGGCGATTTCCATGACCGTCTCATTCCCGGTCGGAGCGCTCTCCTGGGGGAGATAACCGATCATGGTCCAAGGGTCGCGTTCAACGGCACCCGAGTCGGCGTCGTCGAGCTTGAGGAGGATGGAAAAGAGGGTGGATTTACCGGCCCCGTTCGGACCCACGAGCGCGACTTTCTCGCCGTAATTGATTTGCATGCAGGCGCCCTCAAAGAGGGTGCGTCCGCCAATGGTTTTTTTGAGGTCGCGAATGGTGAGCATGAGAGACGTGAACGTGAATTTGGGCCTGAGACTCGGGAAAAAACGGCTTTCCGCTGGGAACAGGTGACCTTGGCGTCGGCCGGGGGGAAGTTCAAGGACTGAGGCGGGCGAGGTGATCGTCCCCCCCAAGCCCGAAGGGATTACGGCCTCCAGCCCAGGGTCGGCCGCAATGGAATGAGGCCTACCCTGGGAATGTGTGGAGTAACGATTGAACCGCAACGCGGTTCCGGCCTGGACGGAGGCGGGAACCGCGTCTGGGGCGCAACCCCGTTGGGGTTGAACCGTTTCGTTGGACG
>JBEIUI010000094.1:0-14071 GCA_040374425.1 Verrucomicrobiia bacterium
CGTCCCCCCGCCCACCTCGCACTCCGCCCCCCCCCCCTCACCCCTCCCCCCTCACCCCGCACCCCTCACCCCGCGCACCTCACCCCTCACCCCTCACCCCTCCCCCCTCCCCCCTTCTTCTCCCCTTACACGCAGCCCTCTTCAATCGCCCGGCTCATGGCACTCACCGCGCTGTGAAGTTGCTCCTCGGAAATGCAATAGGGCGGCATAAAAACCAGCACGTCCCGGATCGGCCGGGTCAACAAGCCGTATCGGCGTGCCCGTTGGCAGACACGCGCCCCGGTGAACCGATCCGGGGCAAAAGGCGTCCCGTCTTCCCGGCTCAGCTCAATCCCGGAAATAAACCCGCATTGGCGCACCTCGCGGACAAAACGCAGAGACTGCAACGCCCCGAGCAACTCGCCCAGAAGCCGGATCTTGGGCTGTAGCCGTTCCAACACCTTTTCCTCGCGGAATACGGCCAGGTTCGCCAAAGCCGCCGCGCAGCCGAGCTGATTGGCGGTGTAACTGTGCCCATAGTAGAGCGTCCGTTCCGGGCCGCCCAGGAACACCTCGAATACCGGCTCGGTGGTGAGCGTAGCGGCCAGAGGCAGGTAACCGCCCGTCAGGCCCTTGGCCAGGACCAGAAAATCCGGCACCACGCCTTCGCGTTCGCAGGCAAAAAGCGCTCCGGTCCGTCCAAACCCGGTCATCACCTCATCGGCAATGAGCAACACCCCATGCTGGTCGCACCACCGGCGCAACTCGCGAAGCATCCCCGGCGGCCAGAGCCGGATCCCGGCCGCCCCTTGCACCAGGGGCTCAATCACCACCGCCGCCACCTTTCCCGGATCCAGCGCGCCCAGTCCGGAGAGATCAGGCAAATGAGTGGCCGGGAATTGCCAGGCCGAAAACCGCCCGTGGAATCCCGCGATCCCCCCGAGGCTGGAAGCGCCCATCGTGTCGCCGTGGTAGGCGTTGGTGAACGCCACAAACTCCCGGCGCTCGGGTTCCCCCCGCAGCTGCCAGTATTGGGCGACCATCTTGAGAGCCGCCTCCATCGCGGTGGACCCGTCATCGGAGAAAAAAACGCGGTTCAACGTTCCCGGAGGCCAGAGGGCCACGAGCTCCTGGGCCAACCGGGCAGCGGGCGGGTGGGTAAACCCGAGAAACGACGTGTGCGCGACGCAGTCGAGCTGTTCGCGCAACGCGGCATCGATCCGGGGATGGCGATGCCCGTGCAGGTTTGTCCAGATGGACGAATTGCCGTCGATATAATCGCGGCCCTGGGCGTCCCGGAGCAACGCGCCCTGGCCTGAGACCAGCAGCAGAGGCTCCGACTCCGGAGCGCACCAGTCCCGCATCTGGGTGAAAGGATGCCAGCAGTGAGCCTTTTCGGCGGCCACCCAGCGGGCCACGTCGGCGCCCGGCTCAGTCATACTGCGGAATCTCGCCGCCTGCGTCGGTGATGAGTTTTTCCACGGCCTGCACGTCTTCGTAGGAGAGATGTTTCCGTTGGTATTTGCGCCAGAGCACCCCGTGCAGATCCAGCAGATCCTCCAGAAGCGGCGCGTCGTAATAGGTCCACATCGGATCTCTCTGGGCTTTGGCTTGGATTCGCCATTTCTTCCCGAATTTTTCGGCGCGCACCTCGCGTTTTTCGCCTTCGGGGGTACGGGTTTTCCAAACGTGTGAGTTGCGCATGGGAATTTTCTGGTGAGATCAAAAAGCTCGGGGACAATACCGATCTTTTTTGAAAGTCCTCGCCAAAATCCTCACCTATTTTCTCGGCGTCGTCCTCCTGGGGGCCCTGCTGGCGCCGCCTCTTTATTGGGCCACCCTCGGCCTGGCCTCGCTTTGCGATCCGGCGGGGCCTCTGGGAAATGTTCTGGATTTCCTCACCCACACCCCGTTCCAGAAGTTCTACAACCGAGCCGCGCTTTTCTGCGCCCTAGCGCTGCTCTGGCCCACGGCACGCTGGCTGGGAATGAGCCGTTGGCGGGACCTGGGCATTGAACCCGACCCGCGGTGGCTTCGGCGCCTCGGCATGGGTTTTGTCGTGGCGGCCTTCACTGTGGCGGTGATGGCGGCGGGTTACATTGCCTTGGATTTTTACCATTTCAGAAAAACTTTACCTTGGGGCAAGCTGCCCAATCTGGCGCTGTCGGCGGCGGTTGTGGCGCTGCTGGAGGAAACTCTCTTCCGCGGGGCGCTCCTCGGGCTTCTCAAGAAATCGCTGAGGCCCGCTTGGGCGTTGTTCTGGCTCAGCGCCCTGTTTGCCTTCGTTCATTTCCTCAAACCCGGGCCGTATTCCCTCAATCCCCATGTCACTTGGACCTCGGGACTGGCTTTGATTCCGGCCCTGTTTGACGGGTTCGCCCAACCCCAGCTTGTTTTAGCCGGCTTTGGCACCCTCTTCACTCTGGGTTGGGTGCTCGGATGGGCCACTTTACGGACGCGCTCGCTGTGGATGAGCATCGGGTTCCATGCGGGGGTGGTCTTTGTGAAAATGGGGTTTAGCAGCTTCACCAAGCGGGACGCTCTGAGTTTGCCCTGGGTGGGTTCCCAGCTCCAGATCGGGCTGGTGCCGATGGCGGCCTTGGCTTTGGGGGGCGGACTGCTTTGGCTCTGGCTGCGCAGGGAAAACCCGCCGAGCCCGCGCTCAGGGTCGCTTTCCACAGATTGACTGCCAGACTTTAAGAATGGCATGGGAGCAGGTCCGCAACGGGCTCAGGGAAGCGGGCGACACCCTGCTCTCCCTGTTTTATCCGTCCCATTGCGCCGCCTGTCTGGCCGACACCCGCGCGGGCCAAGCCCTCTGCCCGAATTGCGCCGCCAACGCCCCCACCGTGAGCGCCCCGTTCTGCGACTGCTGTTCCCAGCCGTTTTCAGGCGTTCTGGACCCGCCGTTTCTCTGCCCGCGTTGCACCCGGTCCCGGTCGCATTTCCACTGCGCCGTGGCCCGGTATCGCAGCCAAGGCGTGGTGCGGGATTTCATTCACCGGTTCAAATACGAGGGCCATTACTATCTCAGATATCCCCTTGCCCGCTGGCTCGCAGAGGCGTGGAACGATCCCCGGCTGCATGCGCCTCCGGCAGATCTCCTGGTGCCCGTCCCCCTGCACCCCGCCCGGCGCAGGGAACGCGAGTTTAACCAAGCCGAAGTGCTCGCCCGGCTGCTGAGCCGGGAATGCGGGGTTGCCTTGGGGCTTTGTTTGCGGCGAACCCGGTACACTTCCACCCAAACCCGGCTCAACCGACACCGGCGCATGGAAAACTTGCGCGGGGCGTTCAGCCTCAGACAGAATTGGGACGTGCAAGGCCGCCACCTCATTCTCGTGGACGACGTATTCACCACCGGGTCCACCGTTGAGGAATGCGCCCGCGTCCTTTCCCAAGCCGGCGCGGGGTCCATCCGCGCCATCACGGTGGCTCGCGCCTGATCCTACTCCTTACTCCTTATGGGAATTTTCTCCAAACCCACCTTCACCTCTGAAAAGAAACGCGACGTGCCCGAAGGGCTCTGGCAGAAATGCCCGAACTGCTCGGAAGTCATCCACAATCTGGAACTGGTTCAAAACCAGCGCGTTTGCCACCATTGCGACTACCATTTCACGCTCAGCGCCCGGGACCGCATCGGGCAGCTCGTGGATCCCGGGACGTTCGTGGAACACGACGCCGGCATGACCTCGGTGGACACCCTCAAGTTCACCGGCATGGCCAGCTACACCGACCGGCTCAAGAGTTACCAGAAAAAGACCGGGCTCAAGGACGCCGTAATCACCGGCCTGGCCGAGATCGACGAGCGGCCCTTGGCGTTGGCCGTCATGGACTTCAATTTCATCGCCGCCACCATGGGGTCTGTAGTCGGCGAAAAGCTCGCGCGGATCATTGAAGAGGGCACCCGGCTCAAACTGCCGGTGGTCATTTTCTCCGCCTCGGGCGGCGCGCGCATGTATGAGGGCGTGCTGAGCCTCCTGCAAATGGCCAAAACCTGCGGCGCGCTGGCGCTCCATGCCAAGGCCCGGCTGCCCTACATCTCCGTGCTCACCCATCCCACCACCGGCGGCGTCAGCGCCAGCTTCGCAACAGTAGGCGACGTGATCCTTGCAGAACCCAGGGCCATGGTCGGCTTCGCCGGCCCCCGGGTGATCCGTGAAACCACGCATCAGGATTTGCCGGCGGGATTCCAGACCTCGGAATTTCTCGAGGAACACGGCCTGGTGGACATGATCGTGCATCGAAAAAAAATGCGTGAAACCCTCGCCAACCTCATCGGGTATCTGACTCCGGGGAAGTGAACTCCTCCGAGGCCCTCGCCTGGCTCTACAGCACTCAGCTGCACGGCATCAAGCTGGGGCTCGGCAACATCAACAAACTGCTCGACGTTCTCGGGGTCCGGGTCAAAGGCCCCGGCACCCCCCGTTTCCTGCATGTCGCGGGCACCAACGGCAAAGGGTCCGTGTGCGCGATGCTCGACTCCATGTGCAGGGCGGCCGGATGGGAGACGGGCCTCTTTACGTCGCCGCATCTGGTCTCTTTCCGGGAACGGATCCGGGTCAACGGACAACTCATACCGGAAGCGGACTTGGTGGCCGGAATCGAAGCCCTGCGCGAGACGGTGGCAGACTGGGAACCGACCCCAACTTTTTTTGAGCTCACCACGGCCCTGGCCCTGGCTTATTTCCAGAAGAGCGGTGTTGAAGTGGTGGTCTTGGAAACCGGGATGGGCGGCCGAATGGACGCCACCAACGCGGTGACCCCGGCGGTGAGTGTGCTGACGCCCGTGGCGCTGGATCACCAGCAATGGCTCGGGCCCACACTGGCCGCCATCGCACTTGAGAAAGCCGGAATCATCAAGCCGGGCGTTCCGGCGGTGTCCCTGCCACAAAGCGAGGAAGTCGCCGCCGTATTCAACCGCATGGCCTACGAGCTCAGGGCGCCGATCCAATGGGTCGACGCCCCGCTCGCCGAGCTGCCGCTGGCGCCGGCAGGCAGTCATCAGCGCTGGAACGCCGCTCTGGCGGTTGCCGCATTGGAAAACGCGCGTCTCCTGCCTTCCCCCCGTATCCTCGCGCGTGGCCTGGCCTCTGTTGAATGGCCCGGCCGATTTCAAAGACTCACCCCGAGGTTCCTCCTCGACGGCTCACACAACCCGGCCGCCGCTCAGTGCCTGGCCCGAACTTGGACCGAAGAGTTCGGCTCGGAAAAAGCCACCGTCATTCTCGGGATTCTCAGGGACAAAGAAATGCGCGGCATCTGCGAGGCGCTCGCCCCGATCGCCCGACGCGTCCTGGCGATTGCCATCAACAACGAGCGCAGCAGTTCAGCCCGGGAAATCTGCGAAACATTCAAGACCGCCAGCCCTGACACACTCTGCGAAGAGGCCGGTTCCCTTCCCGAAGCCTTGGAAAAAGCGCGAGCCTATCCGGAACGCGTGTTGGTGAGCGGCTCCCTGTTTTTGGTGGGAGAAACCCTGGCGTTTTTCGGACGGGAACCGCAGGAAAAAAGCCTTCAATAAGGGCTTTTTAAGGAAGGAGGAGGGAGGTAGGGGTGAGATAGGAGGGCCCCGGGAAGAGCCCCGGGGGGCAAACACAAACGGCGAGCCCTCAAAGGGCCCCAAAAATCGCGGCACCCCTCACCCCTCACCCCTCACCCCGCAGGCCCCGCAGCGCCTCTGACATGTCCGGCGCGTTGAATGCGTAGGTGCCCACCACCAAGGTGTCCGCCCCTTTGCTTGCCGCCATCGCTCCCGTCTTGCCGTTGATCCCCCCGTCGACCTGGATCCGGTAGTTCAGCCCGCGCCGGGCCCGGGCCCGAGCCGCAGCCGCCACCTTCTCCAGCATGTCGGGCATGAACGGCTGGCCGCCGAACCCGGGCTCCACGGTCATCACCAGCACCAGATCCACTTGGTCAAGATGCGGTTCAAGCGCTTCAAAAGGCGTTCCCGGCTTGAGTGACAACCCGGCGCCCACACCTGCGGCGCGAATCGCCGCCAAAGTGGCTCCCACGGAATGATCCGCCTCCACGTGAACGGTGATGTGACTCGCGGCCGGCAGATACCGGGGAAAATAGTGGTCGGGTCGGCTCACCATCAAATGCACGTCGAGAGGGATGCTGGAGGCCTTGTGGGCGGCCTCCACAAACGCCGATCCGAAGGAGATGTTATCCACGAAATGGCCGTCCATCACATCCAGGTGCAACCAATCGGCACCCGCCGTCTGGGCCCGGCGCACCTCTTCATGGAGTCGGCCAAAATCGCAGGCCAGAATGGAAGGGGCGAGAATCAGGGGATGCATGGTGTCGGGCACAACGTTGGAAAGCATGGAGTCAGCTGCCCTGAACGGGCGCGTGAGCCTGATAGGCCAAAGCCCGGCGGCTTTCAACTCTCAAGGCCTACCGCATCAGGGTAAACGCAGTCGGCTGCCTCGGTTCAACCCGCCTCAAAAGTAAAGAGCCGCAGCGTCGCGCCGCGCCTCAAAATCCGCGGAGTCCTCCACCGGACGAAAAGAAGCGCGTCCCCGAGCGCCCCCAAATACCCGGCTCAGAGCAGCCAACTCGCCAGACTGAAATAGAGAAGCAAAGTGCCCACGTCAGTCACCGCGAGGGTAATCGGGCCCGCCGCAATCTTGGGGTCCCACTTCATGGCATGCAGAAGTGAGGGCATGGTGAGCCCGGCCAGACAGGCGATGATCACCGAGCCCGCCACGCTGAGGCTGATGACCAGAGCCGACATCAGAACCCGTTGCCAGATCGCCACGATCAGAAACACCACCCCGCCGCATCCACCGCCCAAGAGCAATGCGGAGAGAAACTCCCGGCGCGCCGCCTGCAGATACCACCGCCGCGTGGGCTGGCTGGTATGCAAGAACTGAAGGGTCAACGTCATGGACTGGATGCTCACCGATTCCGCCAGGGCCAGCACCAGAGCGAGGAAAAACGCCACCACCAAGGCCCGCGCCAGGGTTTCTTCGTAGAGCCCCGCCAGAAGCGCGCCCGCCGTGCCACTGGCGATGGTGGCCAGCAACCACGGAAACCGGTATTGGAACGCCTTCCAAGGCGAGGCGCCTCGCACTTGGGAAACGCGAAAGCCAATCGCCTCAAACACGTTGTCCACCTCCTGGGGCGCGCCCAAATCAAGCACTTCCTGGGTAAACACTCCGATGTCCACCACCCCGAGAACGCGCCGACGCTCGTCGACCACCGGCAGGGCGAAAAATTTGTGGAGCACGAAAATGTCGCAGGCGTCCATCAGGGTCGCGGTCTGAGGAATGGCAACCACCCGGCGGATCATCAGATCGGCCAGGGCCGTCTCGGGTTGGGCGGTCAAAATCCGCCGCGTCGGGAGCACCCCCACGAGGCGTTCGTCCTCGTCGACCACATAGAAATACACGATCCGCTCCCCGATCCCCTTCTCCCGGATCACTTGGAGGGCGCTGCCCACCGTCATCCCCATCTGGAGAAGAGGGAATTCTTTGTGCGCGTAATCCAGAACGGACTGTTGGAGATGCTCAGAGTGGTCCAAGAGGACCAAGAGTTACCCGGAAACCCGGGAGCCTGACCAGAGGGAACATCGCAGTAGGCAGGAACCAGCACGGCTCGGTGAATGCCGAGAAGTTGAAGACCCGGCTCCTGGCGAACGCTCAGGCCCTCCGTGTGATTTTACACCCGCGATCCCGGGGTCGCAGCCCCGGGCTGCATTCCAATCCGCCTTCGGCGCGAAAAACTCGGCTCAAGCGCCTGCCATTCGGCCCAACCTGAAGACGATCTAGGACGGGCTACGTTCCACAGCGGATCAGGTGCGCCCCCTCTTTTTTGCCAAAATTTTGCCAATGGAAGGCTCGGGATTCGATCGCCGCACCCGTCTCGGATCTTCCCTGCGTCCCGTGGTTTCACCCGCACGTTCGGGCGAGCCCGGTCTCAGCGTGGGGTGTTGCCGGGCGCGGGCTTTGCAGACGGCACCGGGAGCAGGGCTTCGGGGAGAGGCGGAGGCGGGGGCGGCGCGCTCCGCCACTCGACCAGCGCCCAGAGCGCTAGGGCGATCCCCGCCACGGCGAGTGCGCAAAGAATCCTCCGGGCCAAAGACAGAGCGCCGGGGGGGTGGTTGGGAGAAAAAAAAGCGGCCATGGGGGCTGCGGAGGGCGGGGAGCAAACACAGGCAGCCCGCCAGAGGGGCTGCTTTCGCCGGTTACCGCTGGGGTTACCCCTCGATAAGGGTGTCGATTTTCTCGGCCAGATCGAAATCGAGCTCTGTCACCCCCCCTTCACTGCGGGTGGAGAGCAGCACCCGCACCGTGTTGAACCGGATATCCAGGTCGGGGTGGTGATTGTCCTCCTCGGCGATCTCCGCCACGCTGTTGACGAAATCGATCGCCTCGGAGAAATCATCGAACTCGAAGATGCGTTCGATTTGTTTTTTATCGTGGTCCCACTCGGGCACACGTTTGAGGCAATCTTTGATTTCCTGAGTGTTGAGCAAATCAGACATGGGAATGGGCAAGGATGAACTTTTTTTGGGGAAGGCGGGCAGAGCTATCAGCGGATGGCCCCCTTTCAAACCGCAATTTTTGACTGGGATCGAAACCTCAACTCTCAAACTGCGATGGATCGGCCTACCGGCCTGCCGACATCCCGCGTGGGGACGCCCCTCGCATGAATGAATGGCCCGCTGGCCCTCCCAGAAAAAACATCGCCCTTGTCGGTCCTGATGGCCGTGTGTAGATAACGAGCCCTTTAAATTTTCTTCCGGAAATTTAAACCCGATCGTGATCTCCCCCAGGGGACCGTTCCAACCTTTCAACGTCTCACCTTTTACCGTCTCAACCATGGGCAGACTCTACAACAACATCGTCGAAACCGTCGGGCGCACCCCGCTGGTCAAACTCAACCGGGTCACCGCCGGCCTCGAAGCCACCATCGCCCTCAAATGCGAGTTCTTCAACCCGCTCGGCAGCGTTAAGGATCGGATCGGCATGGCCATGATCGAGGCCGCCGAAAAGAGCGGAGTGCTCACCCCCGAAACGGTGATCATCGAGCCAACCAGCGGCAACACCGGCATCGCCCTGGCTTTTGTGGCGGCCTCCAAAGGCTACAAACTCATCCTCACCATGCCCGAGACGATGTCTCTGGAACGCCGCACCCTGCTCGCGATGCTGGGAGCCAAACTGGTGCTCACCCCGGGCAGCGAGGGGATGAAAGGCGCCATCGCACGGGCCGAGGATCTGGTCAAAAACACGCCCAACTCCTGGATGCCCCAGCAGTTCAACAACCCGGCCAACCCGGAAATCCACCGCAAAACCACCGCCGAGGAAATCTGGGACGATACAGATGGCAAAGTGGACATCCTAGTGGCCTCCGTGGGCACGGGCGGCACCCTCACCGGCTGCTGCGAGGTGCTCAAACCGCGCCGGCCGGGTTTCCAAGCCATCGCCGTTGAGCCAAAGGATTCCCCTGTCATCAGCCAGACCCTTGCCGGTCAGCCGGTCAAACCCGGTCCGCACAAAATCCAAGGCACGGGAGCCGGGTTCGTGCCGAACAACCTGCATCTTGAGGACGAAGCCGGCAACCCGCAGATCCTCGAGTGCGTGCAAGTAAGCAACGACGACGCATTCGCCATGGCCCGACGCCTGGCCAAGGAGGAGGGTCTGCTGGTAGGGATCAGCACCGGTGCCAACGTGCACGCGGCCATCGAAGTGGCCAAACGCCCCGAAAACCGCGGCAAACTCATTGTGACCGTGGCCTGTTCCACCGGAGAACGCTACCTCTCCACCGCGCTGGCGGCGGAAGCCAAGGCGGAAGTCGGCGGTTAATTCCCCACAGCCAACACCTCTCTTTTCGCGGGCGCGTTCTCTCTCGGGGAACGCGCCCGTTTCCTTTTTCGGAGGGGCGAAAGCAGGGAACCGCAGCTGACTCATCCGCCCTCCGGCCCGGGGACCGGATGACGGGATGCCGCTTGTTGCCTTGTGGCATCGGGGTTTTGAGCGCAATTTTCTCCCGGTTTATGCCCTTCCCCCGCGACCTCATCCGACTGGCCTGCCTGAGCCTCGCAGCCACCACCGTCCACGCCACCGAGCCGGCTGGATTCGAGGATCCGCGCCATGGATATTTTTCTCAACCCCTCCGGGATCCTTTCTCTCTTTTCACCCAGGCTTTGGCGGCAGGCGAAGACTCTCTTTCCACCGACAACGAACAAACCCTGCTCCAGGGGCTTCTGAACAAGCTCAAGATCCCGGCCAGCTCCCAGATGCTGGTTTTTTCGGCAACCAGCTTTCAGACCGGGCTCATCTCTGCCCGGAACCCCCGGGCGATCTATTTCAACGAGGATACCTATCTGGGGCACGTGCCCGGAGGCCGCGTGGAAATCATCAGTATCGACCCGGGTTTGGGGGCTATTTTTTATCTCCTCGATCGCCCGGTGCCGGACCGCCCGATGCGGTTCGAGCGTTCCAACCGCTGCATGAACTGCCATGCCCCCAAACGCGACGGCGGTTTCCCAGGACTGGTTGTCGAATCAATGATTCCCGGGCCTTCAGGGGGCGGAGAACGCTCCTACCGGGGCGATTTATCCGGACACGCCCTCCCGTTTTTCGAGCGATTCGGGGGCTGGCATGTGACTGGAGTGGGCAGGAGTTTCCCTCACCAAGGCAACCTGCTCATCGACTTGACCCGTGCGGGTCGGCAGGAAATTCCGGTGCCACCCGGCACTCTTTTTGACTGGGAACGGTATCCGGCCAAAACCAGCGATGTGCTGGCGCACGTCCTGCACGAACATCAGGTGGGCTTCATCAACCGCTGCGTGGAAGCCACCTACCGCACCCGTCACCTCGAAGCAAACAACCCGCAGGTGCAGGCCCAGGCGGAGATCCTCCTGCGTTACCTCCTTTTTGCGGACGAAGCTCCGTTGCCGCCCGGAGGATTGGGAGGCGATCCCGGGTTTAAAGCGGATTTTCTGGCAACGCGACGGGCGGCAGGAACGGGGCCATCGCTCAAAGACTTCGATCTGCGGACCCGCATGTTCCGGTATCGCTGCAGCTACATGATTTACTCCCAGGCGTTTGCCGGGCTGCCGCCCGCACTGAGACAGACGCTGGTCCGCCGGCTCGAGCAGGTCCTCACCCGGCAGGTGCCCGGCTACGAATATCTGCCCGCGGCGGAGCGACAAACCATCCGCGAGATCCTCCGTATTACATTGCCGGGATTGCCTCCGGAATGGGGGAGGATCTGAGGGAATCAACACCCAGAACGTTCCGCTCAAAGCCCTTGGATGTCCACCAGCTGGAGGCCCGGTTGCAAATAGTTCACGGAGCCCATGGGCGATGACCACAGCACTTTCCCCCGCGTAAGCAGGGTCTGGTAAAACATCCGCTTTTGACCGGTCTGGGGATCGACGTTCCGGGCGAGATCCAGGTAGCGCCCGTAGGTGCGCCCGCAAATGGCGATGTGGGTGATGCCTTGGGCGCGCAGCTCCGCGACACTGCCCAATTCGCTCACCTCTTTTTTACCGGTCACCAGCCTTTGACTCAGTGCCTTTAACCCCGCGTGCGGCCACTGGCGCGGGTCCGGCAAATTAACGGCGTAATCGGCGGCCAGCACCGCGTTTGCGGGCAACTCCGAGCGGATCCAATCAATCAAACGGGCCCGGTCGTCCTGCAGGAAGCTGCGGTCGAGAACCCACAAGGTGCGGACTTGGAAAAAAAACGCCACGGCGAACAGGCCCGCGCAGATCGGCACGCCAAACCGCCGCAATCGGGGGCGCTCGCTCAACGCTTCAATCCATCGCGACATACCCGCCACCGCCAAAAAAACAAAGGCGAGCGCGACGGGCAGATGATAACGGAAAGCCGCTTTGGGCACGCAGCTAAAGATCGCGAACTGGAGCAGTGCGGTTGCACCCAGAACCCACTCAGCCGGAGTGATTTTCCGCGGCATCCGAACAGCGGCGGCAGCCCAGAGCAGGGAAATGAGAGGCAATGTCCAGCCGCCATAAAGCCCCTGCGTGAGGAGATAAAAGCCGTGGGGGATCGGGCGCCCGACGCCGTGGGTAACCCCAGAGAGTTTGGAGGATTCGTCCTGGATCCGATCGAGCACGGCAGCGGGATTAAGCAGTCCTTGGAGATTGAGGAGGAACAAAACACCGGCGAACGAGGCGAACCAGGCCAGGAGTCGGGTTCCCTGGGAACCGGGAGGCGTTTTTTTCCATACCATCCCCATACACACGGGCAGGTAGGCGAACCCGACGTATTTGCCGGAAGCCGCAACGGCACAGGCCGCGGCGAGCAGATGCAGGCGGCGGTTGGAGGGGTTTTGGCAGAAGGCATTCAAAGCGAGGCAGACGAGTGCGATCCCGGCCATGAGCCACGGATCCTCCTTAAAATAGTGGGCCAGCTCGTAAAGCAGCGGCTGTGTGAGAACGAGCAAACCCACGGAGCAGCCGGCAACTGTCCCAAATGTCTGAAAAGCCAGACAGGCCAAGGTCGCGGCCGTCAGAGCGCACACCAGAGCCGTCGCTTGGCGCCCCAGTTCGCAGATCTTTTGCGGCAGCTTACGTTCGGCTCCCGAGAAGGCGACATACCGCGCGGCGTCCACGATGGAAAGCATCAGCAACGGATGGGTAAAACTGCGCTTGTGCCGAATGATTTGCTGCACCTTCCCGGGCTCATCCGGGTGGTAATAGAAGGGGAAGTTGTTGTGGCGCCCAAACAACACGATCCCCGAAACGAGGACGCAGAAAAAGAGAAGGAGGACTGGGCGCGCCGCGGGCATAAGGCCGTGATAGTTAGCGGCTCACCGACGGGCAATCAAGCCGCTGGCAGCCCGCGGAATACGCCCTCCGCTGATCACGAATCCACCCGCCTTTTATTTCTGGAGCATGCGCAGGGACGCGGCATACCGATCCGCCTCGGCCCGAATGCGTCGGGAGGTGGCCTCCCAACTGCGATTGATCCCGCCCTCAAAAAACCTCTTCTGATACTGGGTATCGCGCTGCGTGTGCTCGGGATTCGATAGAATCGCGGTAGCCCCTGCGGATCGGCTGTGAGCCAAGCGTTTCGCGTGTTGTTCCCGCTCAGTAAGAGCCGTCAAAAGAACCGACGAAAGGGAAAGCCCGAGGGTGCTTATGGCTCTCTCCTTTTCGGAAGAGGCTCGGGCCTGCTGATCCCGCAACCGGCGCTGGATCTCGAGGAGTTCCTGGACCGAAACCCCGGGGGCACCCTCGTCGAGAGGAGAAAAAATCCGGCCCTCATTTTTCTCCACCAACCCAGAGAGCTGCCTCGCGGGGGCCGTGACCGAGGCGACCTTCTGGCGCTCGTACCAGAAAAACCCAGCCGCAACACAGAGAGCTACGATAAAGATCAATTTAAAGACGCGCATGGTTTTGAGTCACAACGTTTCAGCAGAAAACGGCTGTGGGTGCCCGTTCTTTTTCACTCGCTCTTGTCTTGGCAGTGGGGCTCGGCTTCTCCCCAGTCGACTCCCACGGGGTCCTGAGGTGTCGGTAGCGGGTCGCAGACGGTTGTTTTTCGGAGACAACCCCATGGAAACAAATCCGCCCAACAACTTTTCGGATTCGCCGGGGTTGAGAGCGCCATGGCTATCCCCTCCCGCTATGTCTGGTTCCTGGCTTTGATTGGAGCAACGGCTCTGGCTCCGGCGGGGCTTGCGAAACCACCGAACTTCGTGATCTTCCTGGCGGACGACCTGGGTTACGGCGATCTGGGCTGCTTTGGGCACGCCACTATTCAAACCCCTCAGATCGATGCGTTTGCCAAAGAGGGAGCAAAACTCACCCAGTGTTACGCCGCCAGCGCCGTGTGCAGCCCATCGCGCTCCGCGATCCTCACGGGGCGCACCCCCTATCGGAACGGCGTGTATACGTGGATCGCAGAGGGCGCCGAGGTCCACCTGCGCTCCAGTGAAGTCACGCTGCCCGGGGTGCTGCGTTCATCAGGCTACGCAGTAGAGTAGGGAGCGCCGTGGATTACCATCGGCGCCCCCTCTCATCAAACCGTGCAGGCGGTTTTCCCGCACACGGCTTTCCGAGTATCCTTCTTTCGGCTCGCTTATCAGCCCGCCGCTGGAGCTGGTTGTCAAACCA
>JBEIUI010000134.1:0-8579 GCA_040374425.1 Verrucomicrobiia bacterium
CGTCCGGTGTATTTGGGCCTGCGTTATTTGACGAAAACCGCCGCCCTGCAAATCGAGTTCTTCCTCGCCCTCGGCACGCTGACGGCCGTCGGTATTTGCAAAAGCGCGCCCGGGCTTCTGGCGCTCCTGCCCTCAGTCCTTGTGGCCCAGATCCTTTTGCTGAGCGTCTTTAGCGCGTTATGCCTTCTGGCCGCCATTCTCACCCGCCGCTATGCCCTGCTCGGACTCGCCTACGGCACGGTGGTGGAGGCGGGTTTGGGGTCCGTCCCCACGACGCTCAACCAACTCTCCATGACCCATCAGATCACGCGGGTCCTCGCGCCCAGCCTGGCCGATCCCCGTGCAGGCAATGCCCTCGCCTTTTTCGCATCCGCCCAAGCTTGGGCTGCGTTTGGAATCGTTGCCTTGGCTACATTGGGCGCACTCGCTCTGGCCGCGCTTGTTTTCTCGCAACAGGAGCGCTCCGGCGGCGCCCCTGAAAATTAATCCCTTCCTCCGTGTAACCCGGCTACGCCTCGCCGTGTATCCCCCGATGTCCCACATGAAAAAACTCTTCTGCTCCCTGTCGATTGCGGCGCTCTGCCTCCCCCTGTCCGCGCAAGCGACTCCCAATCCCTCCCATGTGAGCGCAGACGCCGTCTGGGCATGCCAAGCTGATTTCCAGGCCATGCGGGAAACCGCGCTCGGCAAGGAATTCATCAAATTCCTGCGCTCCCAACAATTCGCCGCCTCCAGAAACTTCCTGGCGCTCAACACGGACAAGTTCATGGAAGCCATCGGTTCGATCACTGCCTACGAGGAAAAAGACGGCTCCGGAGGGATCCTCATCCACGGTAGCGACGGCCTACGGAAAATCGCTGAGGGGTTGCTCGTCCAAGAAACCTTGGGAAACCGCGAGGGATTCGTCTGCACCGAGGTAAAGGACGCGCCGTTCCCCACCTACAGCGTGCGGCGGAAACATCAGTCCAAAGACGTGAAACTCGATGGCGAACTCCTTTTGGCATTTCCGCCCGAACCGGTCATTCTCATCGCGGAGTCCCAACCACAGATCCAGCTCCTTCGGGACGTGCTCTTGGAGCGGAAAAATTCCCTCGCAAACACGCCGGACGCGGTTCTGGCGGAATCGATGCGCAACGCGGGCAATGCCTATCTTTACGTCGGCACCACGACGCTCCCGAACGAAAAAACTGACGGCAACAGCCCCCAATCGCGGATTCTCCGGCTCTCAAAGGCCGCCTCCCTGGCCATCGGCGAGAACGGTCCGCAAACCTTTGCGCGAGGCCATTTGCTGGCCGGCTCGGAGGAAACCGCCGTCAAACTGCTCAAAGTGGTGGAAGGCCTCGCCGCCATGCTTTCCCTCGCCGAGAGCAAGGACGCCGACATCAGCGCGTTTCTCAACTCCGTGAAGGTCCAAAAAACCAATCAAACCATCACCACCGAGATGAGTTATCCGAGCGCAAGGATCCTGAGCATGTTCCAGACTCTGCTCCGCCGTTTGGGGGACACACTCCAAGAGAAAAAGGACGCAAAAAAGAAAGCCGCCGGAGGGACTGCGGCGGCAAACGCCCCCGCCCAAAGCCGCCTTCCCTTGGCGGCAGTGACGCTCAATCCCCAAAACTCCCCCACCCCGCAGTGGAACCCCGCCCCCCTCCCGTAACCGGCCACCGCATGATGCCGTTGCCCATGGCCAAGGGAATGGACCCGATTGAAGGAGGTTCCTGTTCCGACGCGGACACCGTCCGTGACGTGCTCGGTGGCGACCCGGACGCTTTTACCCGGATCGTGGGCGTCTACCACAGCCGGGTTTTCGGGTTCCTCAAACAAATGACCCGGCACCGCCAAGACGCCGAGGACCTCACCCAACAGACCTTCCTCAAGGCATTCGAAAACCTCTCCCGGCTGGACGTGAGCCGGCCCCTCATCCACTGGCTGCTGGCCATCGCGCGCAACAACGCCCTCAACCATTTCCGCGCAGCCAAACCTTACGAACCCGTCCCGGAGCAGCTGCCAGCCACCGAACTATCCCCGGCCCAATCGGCCGAAGCCCAGGACGCCCAAGCCAATCTCTGGGAAAACGCTCGCGCCCTCCTCCCGGCTCGCCAGTTTGAAATCCTCTGGCTCCGTTACGGCGAAGATCTCTCGGTGAAGGAAACCGCCCAAGTGGTGGGCCTCACCCAGACCCATGTGAAAATCCTCGTCTTCCGCGCCCGTCACACCCTGCTCAAGGCCATCCCATGAAAAACCAGGAAACCAAAACCCCGGGGATCCGCTGCCGACTTTTCCGGGCTTGGATCGCAGCCTCGGGCACAGAGCCCGCCTCCGCCGGGCACGGCGCGCAATGCCCCGATTGCCACGCCTATTTCCTCGCCCACGGCACTTTGGAAAACGCCCTCCGCAGAGCCGCTCTTGAGATTCCACTAGAAACGCCGGCTTTTCTGGAAAGCCGCATTCTCCGGACCCTCCGAGACCCCCACCCGAAGCCCTTTTTCCCGTGGCGTCGGCTCCTTTGGTCAGGGGCCGTGGCAGCCCTTGTGGTGATGGTCGTCCTGCGCGGGGAGAACACCGTGGTTGCGCCCCCTGCGTTGCCCGTCGCCCAGACCGCGCCCCCTCAAACCCAGGACGCTCAGGTTCACAGGGTTCTCCGGGCCAAAGCCGAGGCGCTCATGGATGCGGACCCGCTCCAAATCGAAGCGGCGGCGCTGCTCGCAGACGCCCGGGACGGCATCCGTTTCCTGCAAACCCGGTTTCGCGGACTCCCGCAAGACCCGCCTTCCTCCCCACGGTAAACCCCGGTCAACGCCCCCGCCGGGACCGGCTTCGCGCAGAGCCCCCCGCCGCGATGGAGATCTGCGGGGCTAAGGTTCCGAGGCTCCCCGGGTTTTCCCAATCGGAGACGACGGCGGCGATCCGCCGGGAGAACCGAGCGAGGTGCAACAACATCGCTTGCCGTTTCCCCAGCCCCTGATGAATACTCACGCCCCTATGTCAGCCGTGCCGCTGTCCCTCCCCCGTCCGGTTCCCCTCCAGCGCTTTCGTGCGCCGAAAAAGAACATCCCCCAGACGCCCGCCGAACGCAGCCGGATCCTGGAGCAATGCCGAGCTTACGTGGCGCTGCACCAGCCTGTACCGCCGCTGCCGACAGAGGACCTCAAAGTGCACGCGGACCGGCTCGTCGAAGAGCTCGGGTGCGACCCCATTTACCGCGACTACATCGGCGTGCTGCTCAACAACGAGATGTGGCGCGAATCCCTTGCCAGCGTGCCTTTCGAACGGCGGCTCCTGCTCCTGCCCAAGTGTCTACGGGTGGAGAGCAAGTGCCCGGCGCCTTTTGACGAGTTCGGGTTGCTCTGCAAACAGTGCGGCCTCTGCTCCATCCAAGATCTCCAAGCCGAAGCTGAACGGCTCGGATACGCCGTGCTTGTGGCCGAAGGCTCGGCCATCGTCATGTCGCTCATCCAGACCGGAAAAATCGAGGCGATCGTCGGCGTCAGCTGCCTGAGTGTCCTCGAACGCGCCTTTCCCTACATGGAAGCCGCCGCGATTCCCGGCGTGGCCGTGCCGCTGCTCCAGGACGATTGCATCGACACCACGGTGGACCTGGACTGGGTGTGGGATTACATCCATCTCACCAGCGAAGACCAAACCCGCCGACTCGACCTAAGTTTGTTGCGGGACGAAATCGATTTCTGGTTCACCCCCATGAACCTGGATCTCATCCTGGGACAGGCCGAGGGGCAGAGCGAAAAAATCGCGCGCGAATGGCTCAGTCGGGCCGGAAAACGTTGGCGTCCTTTTCTCACCGTGGCCGCTTATCAAGCCCTGCGCACCAGCCCGGGCGCCCCGCTCCCCGACGACCTCCGCAAGGTGGCGCTCGCTGTGGAATGTTTCCACAAGGCTTCCCTCATTCACGACGACATCGAGGACAACGATGCCGCCCGGTATGGAGAAAAAACTCTCCATGAAGAACACGGCGTCGCCGTAGCACTCAACGTCGGCGACCTGCTCATCGGCGAAGGTTACAGGCTCCTGGCCTCCTGCCAGGCCGGGGCCGCCCAGAAAGCCGAGATGCTGCGCATCGCCGCCGAAGGCCAGCGCGAACTCTGCCGCGGCCAGGGCGCCGAACTCTGCTGGGCCCGTCAGCCCGCTCCGCTCAGCTCGCTCGAAGTGCTCGATATTTTCCGCAAAAAAACCGCGCCCGCATTCTCCGTGGCGCTCAAGCTCGGGGCAGTTTACGCCGGCCAACTCGACGCCGTGGACGAGGTGCTCACCGCCTACAGCGAAGCTCTGGGAATCGCTTACCAGATCCGAGATGACCTCAGCGATCTCGGGGCCGGAGGCGAAACGAACGACATCGCCGGTCTACGGCCCAGCCTGGTGCTGGCCATCGCACACGAGCGCGCCGTCAACGATCAAAAAGCCGTTCTCGACGCCCACTGGCGCCGGAGCGCTTCCGGGGATCCGGCCCGGATCGAGTCGCTGTTTTTGGAACTCGAAGCCGACCAACGCTGCGGCGACCTGCTCGAACGTTACAAAGAACAGGCCATTCGTTCCCTCGCGGAGCTCGACAACGCCAACCTCAAAGGGCTGCTGCGCCGCGTGCTGGGAAAAATCTTTAACGACACGGAGATCAAAGGCTGGTGCAAAGAAGTCCAACAAACCGTTCCCGCCCGGGAACCGGTTTTGGCTGCGGCAACGCACCCCTGAGTTTCACCGTTCGGGTATTCAGCCCGGATCGAAGCGGCATCTCGGCCTGGCCATTTGGAGCTTTTTTTGAGTTTGGAATGGTTCTTGTTCCTCTTTTGCGTCCGAAATGAGCCTGCGCATTGAAATGCTGCGAACCGCAGAAAAGGCCCCGGAAGCTTTGGGAGATTCTACTCCCTTGGTAACCGCCTTCTTCCGCAGCCAGATCTCGCCCTATGGTGCCGGACTCGATCGCGCCGGGAAACCCGACCTTTATTACACCATCTTTGCCCTGGCCGGGCTGCAGGCGCTCCGGGCGCAGATCCCACTCAAGCCCGTGCAGGATTACCTCCGCAGTTTCGGAGATGGCGCCGGACTCAATTTTGTGCACCTGGGGGCATTGGCCCGGTGCTGGGCCGCGATCGGTTGCGAGAAAATGGCGCCCGGTTTGGCCGAAGTGCTCCTTCAACGCATCGAATCATTCCGCAGCGCCGACGGCGGATACGACTCGGATCGTGGCTCCGCCCATGGCAACGCCTACGGCTGTTTTGTGGCGCTGGGAGCCTATCAGGACCTCCACGCCGTCCAGCCCGAACCAATGGAGATGGTGCAATGCCTCAAACGTCTGGAAACAACCGATGGGGTATGGGCCAACGCGCCCGGCCTGGCGCTCGGATCCACCAACGCAACGGCCGCCGCAGTGATGGTCCTCCTTCAGCTGGGCATTCCTTTGGAATACCAAGTCGCCGACTGGCTCCAAGCGCGTTGTCATGCCCAAGGCGGGTTTTTAGCGATGCCCGCGGCCCCGTTGCCGGACCTGTTATCCACCGCCACCAGCGTCCACGCGTTGGTGAGCATGGAAGTGGTCATCACGGGCTCCATGCGCAACCGGTGCCTGGATTTTCTCGACACCCTTTGGAGCAACCGGGGCGGCTTTCACGGGCATTGGGCCGACGCGGACATCGACGCCGAATACACGTTCTACGGGTTGCTCGCCATGGGTCACCTGGTCTGAACCCGGGCCCACGGACCCGCGCCCATCAGGTTTCCCCACAGATGAGCCCACTGCCCAATGGAACTTGGGGAACTTGGACTTGCTGCAAAGTTCCGATGGCGGATCAGGGGGACCTGCGCTAGCATCCCCGCCCTTTTGGCCATGACCGCAAGCAACTTCATCTATCTCGACAACAACGCGACCACTCAGGTGGACCCCGCAGTGGTGGAAGAGATGATGCCCTACCTCACTGAGCTCTACGGGAATCCCTCCAGCGGGTACCGGTTCGGCGTGCAGGTCAACAAAGCCATCGAAACCGCCCGGGAACGCGTGGCTTTGCTCCTGGGTTGCGAACCTTCGGAGGTGATTTTTACCAGTTGCGGCACGGAATCGACCAATTCCGCCATCCAATCGGCCTTGTTGATGGATCGCGACCGACAACACATCGTAACCACCCGGGTGGAGCACTCCGCCACCCTCAAACATTGCGAGACGCTGGCCAAACGCGGCTATGAGATCACCTGGCTGGGGGTCAATTCGGACGGCCAACTCGATCTCGCCGAACTCGAGAAATCCATCCGCTCCGACACGGCTCTGGTCACGGTCATGTGCGCGAACAACGAGACCGGCGTGTTGTTCCCAGTGGACGAAATCGCGGAGATCGTCCGCAAAAAAGGCGCGCTCTTCCATACCGACGCCGTGCAGGCCATCGGCAAAATCCCCGTGGATCTGGCGGACGCAAAAGTGAATTTCCTGTCCCTCTCGGGCCATAAACTCCACTGCCCCAAAGGCGTTGGAGTGCTTTACGTGAACAAACGCACCCGGTTTCATCCAATGCTTATCGGAGGCAGCCAGGAGGGCGGCAAACGCGCTGGCACCCAGAACGTCGCTTCGATTGTCGGGCTCGGAAAAGCATGCGAGATTGCCGGGGAAAATCTCGACCACGAAGCCGTCGCGGTGCGCGCCCTGCGGGATGAATTCGAGCAGGGTATCCTCGGCACAGTGGAAGGCGCCCAGCTCAACGGCGACCCCATTCATCGTCTCCCGAACACCACCAATCTCGCTTTCAGCGGGATCGATTCCGAGGCGGTGCTCCTCCTGCTCGATCAGCACGGGATTTGTTGTTCCTCCGGGTCCGCCTGCACCACCGGGTCCGTGCACGCATCGCACGTGCTCAAAGCCATGGGGTTTTCCGACGAACGCGCCCGGTCGAGCCTCCGGTTCTCGTTAAGCCGGTTCACCTCCCAGGAGCAAATCCGCGAAGCCCTCGCAATCGTCCCTAACGTCATTCAAAAGCTGCGTCGGGTTTCTTACGGCAGTTGAAACACGCCATCCCAGCTGGTAGCGCGCAGTGCTGGTTTAAGCTAGCGGCCGCCACTCTCGTCAAATTTCGGATTGGCAAGTGCCCGGGCTTTGTTAGCTTCTCCCGCTCCTTACGGTGACCGTAGCTCAATGGTAGAGTCCCAGATTGTGATTCTGGTTGTTGCGGGTTCGAGCCCCGTCGGTCACCCCACTCTCCAACGCTTCTCTGCTCTGTCCGGGGTGATTTTCGCAAATGGGGGGCGGCATCCTCACGAAAGTAAACGGCTTCTTTGTCTGTTCAAATCCCCTGGATTCGCGGGAACTCAGGCCCTTGTTGGGTGCGGCTCGTTCGAAGAAAGCCGAACCCCTGCAGCAGCCGAGTTTCGATGAACAGAATCCCCGTTTTTCTGTCGGAAGCCGCTTTCCTACCGGGCGTTATGGGTTTTGACTGCCGACCGGCTGCGATAGTCGGTTCCCCTCCCGGGTGGGGAGAATGAGAAACATCGTGTCCCTTTTAGGTCTCCATGAATCCGCTCGAACAGCGCATCAAATATAAATTCAGAAACTCGCTGCTGCTCGCGGAGGCGTTAACGCATCCCAGTCTGGGTCACGAAACCCAAAGACATCATTTCGACAACCAACGCCTCGAATTCTTGGGCGACGCCGTGCTCCAGCTCATTTTCACCGAGTATCTCTTCGATCATTATCCCGATTTCACCGAGGGCCAACTCACCAAATTGCGGGCCCGTCTGGTTTCCCGGGAAGGTCTGCGGGTTCTGGCGCAGAACTTGGAGCTGGGCAAATATCTGATGATGGGCAAGGGCGAAGAAACCAGCGGGGGCCGGGACCGTGCGTCGGCTCTGGCGGATGCCTATGAGGCGCTCATGGGAGCGATGTATCTGGACTCCGATTACGTCACGGTCCGCCGGATCGTTCTCACGGAATCGCGCGAGGTGCTGGAGAACCTCGACGTAAACCCGCCGGAGGCGAATCCCAAGGGCAAATTACAGGAGATCCTCCAGGCGATCTCCCCGGTCAGCCCGACTTATCCCATCGTGCATCAGTCCGGCCCAGAACACCAAAAACAGTTCATCTCCAAGATCCTCTGGGAAGGCATCGAACTCGGCAAAGGTGAAGGCCGCAGCAAAAAACAGGCGGAGGTCAACGCTGCGCACGATGCGCTGGGCAAAAAACTCTGGCTGCAAACCGGCTCGCCGGAAGCCGTGCCAAAAGCCGGTTCTCCCATTCCGAAGCCGGATTCAGCTGCCCCGGACCAGGCCGAAAAGTTTGAGAGCAACCTGCCAATAACTTCCCGGACCCGCCAATAAGTGCCGGATCCGCTGAGTTGTTGCATCGGATTCGCCGAAGGTCCTCCTTTTATTCCCAATGCGTGTTTGCCGTGGAACCCACTCAAAAGCGCTGTGGAACGGCAACCGAGCGAGTTATTCCCACGATGAATGCTGAGAGGTTTATTTTTTAAAAATTAAATCTCTCTTAAAGAGATGTGAACAACACCCCGGGAGCGCCGCTTTTCATTCAGCCCCGTTGAGCCAAAAACTGCGCAATCTGTTCCGCCAACCGCTGACTGATCCCTTCTAGAGCA
>JBEIUI010000137.1:0-8422 GCA_040374425.1 Verrucomicrobiia bacterium
CGCGCGTCACGATCTGCGCCCAGTCCCACCCTTTTTGGCCGGGCTTGAGCTGCAGGTGCATGAGGTGAAACTGCCCGTTACTAAAGTAAGGAATCACGTCTGCAATCGTGGCCTTTTCGGGCTGATAAAGATACGCCGTGGGCGGCGGTTGTTGCGAAGGCGCTGGTTCGGCCGCATGCAGCGCGGCCAGCGGCGTGAGCAGCAGGGCGGTGAGGAGCGTGGGTTTCATAGCTCGGTACTTTATTTGGTGTCCGGCTCCCAAACTCGTTTGGTCTGGGCCTCGCGGAAGCCTTGGTTGGTCGGCTTAAGCTTCCAGATCTCGACCTGCTTGAGCTTCGTGGGCACGCCCACGGTAAACGCGCTCAGGTCCGTGAGTCCCTGTGTGTCTGCAATGGAGGCAACGACGGCCTGTCGATCGTTCACGAAGACCTCGACAAGGTTCTTGTCGATGAACACCCGCAGACTGATGTCCTCGTGCGCTGGCAGGTCGGACACCTTGAAGGGAGCCTCGGTGGTTCCCACCCGGATCGTGCCGGTTTCCGGCCGGAAAAGGATGGTGAGACCAGCCCCCTTGCCGTCAGAAAACAGCGTGAATCCAAAGAGTTTTCGCTCGGCCTGATCGCGCGCGATTGTGACCCGCAACTCCACCGAATCGCCGGGAAGCGTGGCAACCTTTTTGCCCGCCGGCGCCTTATTTGGGTGCACCTCCGTGGTGAGTTCGCTGATTTTGATTTCGCTGAGGCTCTGCGGTTCCGTTCGAAGTCCTTCGAGTTCGCGCAGCGGTTTGATGCGAAGGATGCCGTCCTCGGGTAGGCTCAACTCGCGCGGCAGAGACTGGATGGTTTGATTGTCCATGGTGCCATCGGACTTTCCGATCGTGGCAAGCCACGCCCACATCACGCGGCGGCCATCAGGTGTGAGCAGGCTTTCCGGTGCGAAGAAATCGACCCGCCATGGCGGCCTGCCAAAGATGCTCTGCTCGTCTCTACGCCAGTTCATCCGCCCGTGTTTTTCCGGAACAAACTGCTCGGCCTTGGCGTCCCAATCCCCGAGATAATACCGGCAGCCCATGGGGTGACTGATACACAGCAGCATCCATTTGTTTCCGAGTGGGAAGAAGTTCCCGCAGGAGATGTCCTCACCGTAAGCGACCTCGGGCATGTCGTGTTTCAGGAACGGCCCAATGTGGGTCCAGTCGCGCAAATCCTTGGATTTGAAAAGCGGCTGTTCCTCCCCGCCTGAATAAGCGTAGTAGGTGTCCCCGATGAGAAAACAGTCCGGATCCCAGTGGCGGAACTTTGCCGGGGAACCGTCGGCGTTGTGGACTTCCATGGGGAAGGGCTTCTCCCAAGCGCTGAGCGCCCGATCTTTGGCGAGCGCGATCTGGTTCTTGCCGCTGCCTTGCCCGTGATAAATCGCCGCCGGCACCCCTTCTCTGGTCAGAAACCCGGTGCCGCTAAACATCCCATGCCCTGTGAAGGACGGCTGGAGTTTCGTCTTCTGCCAGGTCCAATGCAACATGTCCGGGCTGGTCACATGTACGAAGGAAAACGAGTTTTTCCCGTTCCACGGATGCGCGATGATGTAGTGCATGTGGTAAACGCCATCGAGGAAGTAGGCGGCGTTTGGATCGCCGGGAAGGCTCGGGTTTCCCGGATGCATCAGGTGAAAATTGAGGATGTCCTTCTCAGCGGGGGTGGTGGATTGGGTCGGTTGCGCGGGGTTGTCCGCAGCGAGGAGCGCGAGGGGTAAACTCAGGAGGAGACTGAAGAGGGTGAGGCGTTTCATGGGGAGTATTCGGGTGGGGAGTTGGGAAAGCGGTCTGTCGAGGTGGCAGATTGTTCTGGGTTGCGGGTTGGAAAACAACGAGGCGGTCCTCCCCCATTTGGGGGAAGCCACGCACGGGGATGAGCTACTTTTTGTCTCTGCGCCGGACATCGAGCCAGACGGCGGTGAGAATCACGGCGCCTTTGACGATGTATTGGAGCGAGAAATGGACGCCCGCCTGGTTCAAACCCTTGTCCAAAATCCCAATGATCATGGCCCCGAGCAGGGTCCCGGGAATCGAGCCGATGCCGCCCGAAAAACTCGTTCCACCCACCACCACGGCGGCGATGGCGTTGAGCTCGAAGCCCTGCCCCGAAGAGGGTTCGGCGGAGAAAAGCTGCGATGCGTGGATCATCCCTGCCATTCCCGCACACAACCCGCAAAGCCCGTAAACAATCAGTTCGTGGAGCCTGATGTTGATGCCGGTAAAACGGGCCGCTTCGCGATTGCCACCGATGGCGAAGAGATGTTGGCCGAAGCGCGTCCGGTGCAGCAGCACGGTGCAGGTCGCGAAAACCGCCAGCATGATCATTACGGGGAGCGGCAGCCAGCCAGCCAGGCGTTCGTTGCCGATCGCCAGGAAAAAAGTCTGCTCATTTCCTACAGGCAAGGGCCGGCTTTCGTTAAACCCCAGGGCGAATCCGCGGGCGATCATCATCCCACCAAGGCTGATGATAAAGGGGGGCATCGAGGTGGAGGCCGCACAGAACCCGTTTCCCAATCCGAAGAGCACGGCGATTCCGAGTCCGGCGGCGATGCCAAGCACAGGGCCGGATGCTCCCAGGAGGGAGACACAGACAACCCCCGCCAGTGCCACCACCGCTCCCACACTGAGGTCGATCCCGCCGGTCAAAATGACAAGCGTCAGTCCGAAAGCTAAAATCGCGTTCACGGAAACCTGTTGGGCAAGATCCAGCAGATTGTTGACTGTGAAAAAGCGGCCGTGGGGAACCCACAACGCAAAGACGAGGAGCAGCACGGCGAGGGCTGCGAGGAGAGGTAACACGGATCGTTTGCTCATAAGGAAGCGGGTTGAAAGGCGGGTGTGTGATGAGATCCGGCAAGCGTCGACATGACCGATTCGGGGGTGAATTCAGGGGAATTGCCCTCACCAACAACGGTGCCGTCCCGGTATAAGAGGAGGCGGTGTGAAAGATTCAGCACCTCGGGCAAATCCGAGGAGATCAGCAAAATCGCCATGCCGCGTGCGACGAGTTGCCCGAGGAGTGCAAAGATTTCCTCCCGGGCGCCAACGTCAACGCCTCTGGTAGGCTCGTCCAAGATCAGAATCGTGGGCGGCGACTCCATCCATTTCCCAAGTACCACCTTCTGCTGGTTGCCTCCGGAGAGAGCGCCGATGCGCGTCGTGGGCGAATGGGTTTTGATCCCCAAATCCGTCACCGCGCGCTCGATGATGCCGCGTCTTTTTGTGTGGTCCGGCAGGAACCCCCGGGACCAGCGATCGGTCCACGGCAGGGCGAGATTGAAGCCGACGTCCTGGGTCATGATGAGCCCTTGGCGTTTGCGGTCTTCGGGCACGAGGGCGATCCCGGCGGCGCGAGCCTCCATCGGTGAACGGAAACGGACGGACTTGCCCTCGACGAGCATGGTGCCGGCGGTCGCGGTGGTGATCCCTGACAGAACCTGTGCGAGTTCGGTGCGTCCGGCTCCGACAATGCCGGCAATTCCGAGGATCTCCCCAGCCCGGAGCTCAAAATTCACCCCCTTGACCCCAGGTCCGTGTAAATCCCGCACGGCAAGTGCCACGTTGCCGGGATTGGACTGCGGGCGGGGATAATGGGCCATGACTGTGCGTCCAACCATCCACTGGATGAGTTGCTGCATGTTGAGCTGTGAGGCGGCCTGGGTGCCTACGCTATGGCCGTCGCGCAGGACGGTGATCCGGTCTGCGAGACGTTTGATTTCCTCGAGGCGATGGGAGATGTAGATGATCCCGACGCCGCGTTCCCGAAGTTGGCAAAGCTTGATAAACAGCGCCTCAGACTCGGTGTGACTGAGTGCCGCCGTCGGTTCATCCAGAACCAGGATCCGCACTTCGCCAGCAAGGGCACGGGTGATTTCAATCAGTTGCTGCCGGGCCACATTCAGCTCACTGACCCGCGCGTTTACATCGCCTAATTCAGGAAAGCCCAGCTCGTCGCGGAGCCGCTCGGCGTCGGCCACCAGCTGGCGCCGGTCTAGAAGGCCAAACCGGGTCGGCTCCTGACCCAGGAACAAATTCTCCGCAACGGTGAGGTTGCTGGCCAGTGCCAGTTCCTGATGGATGAGGCGAATGCCCAGTTTTTTCGCGTCGGAGACGTTGCGGATCTCAACGGTCCTGCCGTCGATTTTCAACTCGCCTTGATCCGGCCGGTGTAATCCGGAAAGAACCTTCATCAGGGTCGATTTGCCCGCGCCATTTTCCCCCAGGAGTGCGTGGATCTCGCCGGCGCGGAGTTCGAAATCGACGCCGCCCAACGCCACCACCCCGCCGAATCGTTTTTGGATTCCAGACAGAGTCAGGAGGGGCGTCGCACCGGCACTGTGGTGAGAAGCCTTCATTTGGCTTCTGTGGCGGCTGGCGGATTCTCTTTGATGATCAGTTTGACCGGCACCTTGATTTCCTTTTCCACCGGTTTGCCTGCCAGATGCGCATAGGCCTGTTCCGCCGCGATCCGGCCGATTTCATCCGGAGCCTGGGCCGAGGTGGACAACAGTTTGCCACTGGCAACAGCAGCGATGCCTTCGCGGGAACCGTCCACCGATACCACGCTCACCTGAGCGGTGCGACCGGCGCTTTCGATGGCCGAAATACATCCCAGAGCGCTGGGGTCGTTGATGGGGAAAGCGGCATCCAGATCGGGAAAACGGCCGAGCAAATCCCGCATGACGGGCCTTGCGCCCTCGGTGCTGCCTTTGCCCTCTTGCACATCGAGAATTGCCATCGCGGGATGCTTCGCCATTTCGGACTTGAAGCCGGCGACCCGATCAATGCAGGCGCGGTTGAGGCTGAGATGGAGAACCACGACTCTCGCGGCTGGCTTTGCTTTCGCCAGAGCCTCGCATGCCATGCGGCCGGCTTCAAAATTGTCACTGGCCACCTGGCACAAGACCAAATCCGGGTCGCTCACGGGAGCATCCACCACGATGACCGGGACGTTTTTGCGCTTCGCCTCGATCAGGATGCCTTTGACGCCTTCCCAATTGACGGGATTCAGGAAGATGGCGGCAGGTTGCTGATTGAGAAGGTCGGAAACGTCGTTCTTTTGTTTCAGGGAGTTAAATTGGGCGTCCAAAGTCACGACTTGATCCCCGTGTGCCTCCACCGCGGCTTTGAGACCGTTGTTGAGTTCCACGAAAAAAGGATTGTTCAGAGTCTGGAGGGAGATCCCGAATATTTTGGTCGCAGCAGCGGGTGCCGGTTTATCCGGGGCGGGTTTACAGCTTTGGAAGGTGAACGAAACAACGCAGGTAAAAAGGAGTGAGAGAAATGGCTTCACAATCAAGGATGTCTAAGGTTGCGATCGACGTGATGTGTCTCGCTGATTTCGACTCGGCTCACCATGTTGCAATGTTCCCCCATTTGGGGGAGGGCCAGAACCGGCGGGCCGGGAATCGCTCGGGAGTCTTCCATGCGATAGAGAGCGGGCTCGTTGCTGCGTGTTCCCTGATGTTCTGCGTTAGCAGCTGGGGCACGGTCGCGCAGGGACAGGAACGTGCACCGGTGGTGGATTCGGCCGCGGAAATCGTTGGGCTGCCGGAGGAAAGCGCGAAGCAACATCAGACGGTACGGCTCAGCGGTGTGGTGACCTTCACCTGGCATCAAGGGACCTCGGAATTTACACTTCAGGATGCTTCGGGGGCCGTCTGGGTGTCGCCGGTGGCGCTCCCCCCGAACTTTGTGGTGGGCAGTCGGATCGAGCTGGACGGGCGGACGGAGGCCGGTGCGATTGGCACCATTGTCCTCGCGGACGCCGTGCGTGTACTCGGGACGGGGCCGGTTCCCGCAGCAGCACCCGCCACGTACGAAGACCTGTTCAGCAACACGCTCCACGGCGTGCGGGTCGAAGTCACGGGGGTTGTGCGCGGACAGCGGGTGAATCCCGAAGCGGGGCTGGGCTGGCTTGCCCTCGAAGTGGCAAGCGGCGGCCGTCGGTTGACCGTGAATGTAACGCACGAAATTTCCGGTCACCCTGAACTCGTCGATGCCCGGGTGCGGATTCGCGGGGTAAACCTCCGGGCACTGGGGCGTTATCAGGACGGCTTTCTGCCCGTGTTAAACGCGCATTCCCTCGAGGACATCACCATCGTCGATCCGCCTGCAGACCTGCCGTTTACGCTGCCAGCAATGCCTCTGGACCGTGTGATGCGGGACCCGGCGGCGGGCGGTTCCGGACGCAGAATCCGTGTGCGTGGGGTGGTATCGTCCGTTCGGCCCAATCATTCCTTCTTTCTACAAGATACCACCCGGGGACTGGAGGTGTTCCTGCGGGAGGCATCGAGCCCAGCGGTGGGGGAAGCGGTGGATGTGATTGGTTTTCCTGAGCCGGGCGCGTTTTCCCCCACACTGCACGATGCCGAATGGCGGCCCGGTTTACCGCAGGCGGGGTTGGAGCCTCTTGCGAGCAACGCGTTGGATGCGCTACGGCAGGATGGCCGCCTTTTGAGTCTGAGCGGCGTGGTGACGGGCTCCGTTTCGAATCCAAACGAGTTGGTATTGTCGCTGGCGGAAAGTGGCGTTGTGTTTCGAGTGGCGATTCCCGAAGGGCGCGCCGCGGATTTTCCAGCAGGCTGCACCGTGAAGGCCTTGGGTGTGTGTCGAGTCGATGCCACGGACTGGGAGGCCTTGGTAATACGCCGCCAACCCAGCGGCTTTACGCTCCAGGCGCGCCACGGGGGGGATGTCTTGATTGTGCAACCGCCACCGTTTTGGACGGCCCGTGCTGTGGCCGGGGCGTTGGCGCTCATCGTGGGGGGATTGGGGGTATTGCAGGGGGCGGTGTGGATTCGCGCTCGCCACAGGATTCGGGAGTTGTCGAGGAATCGAGATGAAGCGCAGGCGCAATTCACGGCGATTATCGCGGAGCGAACACGGATGGCGCGTGAGATTCATGATACGCTTGCGCAAGGGTTTACCGCCATCTCCGCGCAGCTGGAGGTGATCCATGACCAGTCGGCTGGTTTTCCAACAAGCGTGCGAAAAC
Organism: Verrucomicrobiia bacterium; assembly: GCA_040374425.1. Lineage (GTDB taxonomy): Bacteria > Verrucomicrobiota > Verrucomicrobiia > Chthoniobacterales > Chthoniobacteraceae > CAIURC01. The sequence continues at coordinate 7,032 of JBEIUI010000137.1, forward strand.
ATCTCGATCTCGCGCGCCAACTTGTGAAGGAAAGCCTCGAAGAGTCCCGCCGCTCAGTTTGGAATTTGCGCGCCCAGACCCTCGAGGAAAACGGGTTGTTGGTGGCACTGGCGCGGCTGGGAGAGCAGCTTGTGGTGGGGAAGGGAACCGAGTTCCGTTTCACCTCAGAGGGGCAAGTCCGCTTGTTGGCGCCGGCGATTGAAAACGACGTGCTACGGGTTGCGCAGGAAGCCCTGACCAACGCCATCAGACATGGGAATCCCAAACTCGTCACTTGCGCGGTTACTTTTGATTCAAGGGAATTCAGACTTCAAATCCGTGATGACGGCGCAGGGTTTGATCCGGGCAAGCGCGGCAGTTCGGAGCGGGGCGGGTTTGGTTTATCCGGAATGCAGGAGCGTGCCAGCGAGATTCACGGGAAACTCGAGGTCGCGAGCCGTCCCGGGCAGGGATCACAAATCGAACTGACTACCCCCTATGTCTGAACCCATTCGTGTTTTAATCGTGGATGATCATCAGGCCATGCGGATTGGCCTCGCCGCGATGCTCTCCTCATATCCCAATATGAGCGTCGTCGGTGAAGCAGCGGATACAGCCGGGGCGGTGACAAACTGCGAGGAGTACAAGCCGGACGTCGTCCTTATGGATTTGAGGCTACCCGGAGGAGGGGGCGCGGAAGCCACGCGCGAAATCCGCGAACGTTGCCCGGCGACAAAGGTGCTCGTGGTCACTACCTACGACGGGGACGAAGACATTCACCGGGCGATTCACGCGGGGGCGGGAGGCTATTTGCTCAAGGGACTCACCAGCGGCGAGCTCGCCTTGGCGATTGAAACGGTGCATCGCGGGGGAAAGGTGATACCCGAGGCCGTCGCGGTTCGGTTCAAAGGACGCGAACAGCGAAAGGATCTCTCTGTTCGCGAGAGAGAGGTTTTGGAATTGATCGTCCGTGGCCGGAGCAACAAGGAGATTGCGGGTGACCTGGGCGTGGGAGATGAGACCGTGAAGAGTTATCTAAAGTCGCTCTTTCACAAACTGGGGGTCGCAGACCGAACGCAGGCGGCCATTGAGGCGATCCGCAACGGGATTGTGCATTTGTGAGATGGGGCGAATGGAATTACGCCGCAAAAGTCGACACTCACAGCATCGGCGGCCTCGGATCCGGTTTGGAGCACCGAGAAAACCGGAATTGGCGGGCCTATCTAGCCCTTCGCAAGCGGATGTTCCTTCTGCGGTTCGGTAACCTCCGGCGGCGCGTCCAAAACAGGATCACCCAACATTCGGATTTGCGGAAATGCAGCCTGCAATCCCTCGAGTGTCTCCCGGCTCAAAAATAATCCACCGGCATGTAGGACGCGCAAAGCAGGCAGTGTCCGGATCCATTGGTCGAC
>JBEIUI010000010.1:0-45766 GCA_040374425.1 Verrucomicrobiia bacterium
CCTCCATCCCGACCATCCCGCCCATCCCTTCCATCCCGTCCCTCTCGTCCTTCTCGTCCTTGCCGTGCATCCCGTCCATCCCGTCCATCCCGTCCATCCCGTCCATCCCGTCCATCCCGTCCATCCCGTCCCCTAGTCGTAGCGCAGCGCGTCGATAGGATCCAACCGAGAGGCCTTGAACGCGGGATAAACTCCCGCCGCGAGCCCCACCAGCACGCTAAACGCGAACCCCACCCCGACGGCGGACATCGAGAGTTGCGGGCGAAACTCTCCGATGCCCTGGAGCAGCTCGATTCCCCCAATACCGAGGGCGACGCCGAAAACGCCGCCCAAAAGCCCGAGGGTGAGAGCCTCCACGAGGAACTGCACAAAAATATCGCGCCCCCAGGCGCCGATCGCCTTGCGCAATCCGATCTCCCGGACCCGTTCGTGGATAGAAGCCAGCATCAGGTTCATAATCCCGATGCCGCTGACCAGGAGCGAGATGGCGCCCACCGCGCCGCCCGCCAGAACAAAACCGCGTTTGGTGGATTGAAAAGCGGCCAGCGACTCTTCGTTGGTGCGCACCTCGAAATCCTCCACCCCGCGGTGCAACTGAAAGAGGATGTTGGTGACCCTCTCGGTGATCTCCGCCAACTGATCGGGACTCGGGATTCGGAGCGTGATCCGCGTCAGCTGCGGCGGCTTCTGGACCTTGGTTTGCAGGGTGCTCAGGGGGACAAAAGCCGACCGGTTTTTTTCCCCGAGTAGGTTGTAATCGCCGATGAGCTCCTCGTATTTCTCGAGCACGCCCACCACCAAAAAAGGCACCCCGCGCAACTCCACGGTTTTGCCCAGCACCGGCTCCCCGGGGTCAAAGAGTTTGGAGGCGATCTCTTCGCCGATGACAATCACCTGGGCGTTCTGCGCCTGGTCGAGGTCCGCGAGTCCCCTGCCCGACTCCACGTCAAACCGGTTGGCCACAAACACCTCGGGCAACGCCCCGTAAAGGTTGGCGCGTTCCGTCTTACCGCGATACCGCAGGGTGGCCGGATCCAGTTTGATCTCCGGGGAAACGGATTGGATCTCGGGGCAAAACTCCGCGATCCGTACCGCATCCTGCTGGGTCAGACCGGAGGAGATGCTGCTCAGGTGCCGGAGCTCTTTTTTGACCGCCTTGGGCAGGACCTGGATTCTTTCCATCCCGCCCCTTGCGTTCATGCTGGCCAACCAGCCCCTGAAAAGGCCGTCGATGAACCCGTTGACCAGCACCAGGGAAGCCACGCCGAGCATCACGCAAAAAAGCGTGAGAAAAGAGCGCAGCTTGTGGCCCCAGATCTCCTGCAAACCGTTGCGGATGCCGGAGAGAAAATTCATGAGTCACTGACGATCCTTCCGTCGTGAACCCGGACCCTGCGCCGGGCATGCGCGGCGACATTGGGGTCGTGTGTGACCAGAACAATCGTCCGGCCCTGTGCGTTGAGTTCCTCGAAAAGGGTGAGGATGCTTTCCGCCGTGCGGCTGTCGAGGTTGCCCGTGGGTTCATCCGCCAAAACCAGCCGCGGCTCGTTGATGAGGGAGCGCGCGATGGCCACCCGCTGCCGTTGCCCGCCGGAAAGCTGGTTGGGCAGATGATGGGCGCGATCCCGCAGGCCGACCCGGTCCAGCGCCGCCAGGGCCCGTTCCTCGGCGCGCTCCACCCTGTGGCGGATGTAGGACACGGGCACCAGCACGTTCCGCAACACGCTGAGCCGGGGCAGCAGGTTGAAGGATTGAAAAACGAACCCGATTTTCTCCGCCCGGATCATCGCCCGGCGGTTGGCGCCGATCTGCGCCACGGGTTCCCCGTCAAAATGGATCTCGCCTCCGGTCGGGCTGTCGAGAAACCCCAGCAAATGCATGAGCGTGGATTTGCCCGAACCCGACGGCCCCACAATGGCCACAAACTCGCCAGCCCGGATGTCGAGGCTCACGTCGTCGAGCGCTTTGACCACGGTCGAGCCGACCGGGTAATGCTTCTTTACCCCCCTCATCCACACCAGCGGCAACGCTTCGGTCATCCCTTCTTTTTGTTGGATGCCTCGGGTTTCTTCGGAGGCCGCACCAGGCTGACCTCTTCGCCCAGCGCGAGCCCCTCTTTTACCTCCACAAACCGCGAGTCGTTCACCCCGGTTTTGACGGCGCGTTTGACCAGGCTGTTGCCGGAGGGGAGGTAAACACAGGGTTCGCCGCTCTCGATGAACACCGCGGCCACCTCCACGCTGAGCGCCTTTGTCGCCGAGGCGATCGGGATCTCGATGTTGGCCGTCATTCCCGGACGGATCCGGCCGTCGTCGCTGGTGAACCCAATCTCCACCGGGAAATTGCGAACGGCCTCGGGGTTCGTAGTCGCGCCGCCGGAACTACGCGTCTCGGTTTTGGTGAGGGCCGAGGGGGAGATAAACTCGATGACTCCCGCAATCTCGGTCTTGGGCGCGGAATCAAACGTGAGTTTCACCTCCATGTCTTTGCTGAGCTGGGCCACGTCCACCTGGTTGACCTCCGCCTGCACCTTGAGCCGGCTCAGATCCGCCACGGTCATGAGCACCGTCCCCTCCCGCCCCGCCAGCGCCCCGGTCACCACCATGCCCGGCTTGGCCTGCAGATCCAGCACCAGCCCACCGTACGGCGCCGGGATCAACGTCCTGGCCAGCTGGTTCTCGAGCGTCTTGAGCCGTGCCCGCTCGGCTTCCAACGCGTTCACCGCCAGCAGGTGATCCGTCCGCGAATCCTCCAGGTCTTTGGCGTTGATAAAGTCGCGGGCGGCCAGGGTTTGCCTGCGGCTCAAATTCAGGCCGGCTTTCTGTTCGCGCAACCGGGCCGCCTCGATCTGCAGCTTGAGCTCGTCGATTTTGAGCCGCAGCTCGCTCTGGTCCAGCTCCACGAGCGGCTGGCCCGCCACCACAGAATCCCCCGCCCGCACCAGCAGCTTGGCGATCGTGCCGGTGGCCTCGGAACGGATCTCCGTGGAGAGCGCCGGCATAATCGTGCCATTCACCCGATACACCTGCTTTAAGTCGCGCTCCTGCGGTTGGACCGTCTTGGCCTCAGCCTTTTTCAACTCCGCCGTTCGGGCGGACTCGTGACGTTTCCACCAGACCCGCCCCCCCCAGCCTAGGCCGCAGAGCACCACCAAAAGAATCAGGATCTTTTTCATGCGATCAACGTTGCTTGGGTTCCTGGAGCACCAACCCGTTCCGGGCCGGCAACGTCCCGTTCAACCGGCTCAACTCCAGGTCCGCGCGCACCGTGCCCATCCGCGCCTGGTAAGACACAATCCGCGCCGCGGCCAGCGCTTGCTGGGAGGTGATAACTTCGCGGAACTCCACAACACCCTCCTCGAATTGGGACTTCGCCCGGCCAAACTGCTCTTCACTGAGCGTGAGCCCCAACTGCGCGACCTTGACCTGCTCATGCGCCGCCCCCAGGGCACGGCAGGCGGCCCGCACGGCGAGCACCAACCGTTGCTCGGCTTGGGCCACCTGCAAAGCGGAACTTTCCTCGGCGGTTTTGGCCTGCCGGAGCCGGGCGCGTTCCTCCCGCAGCCCCCAGGGCACCCGCACCTCCAGGCCAATCAACCAATCCCGCCCGTCGCCGCGCGCCGCACGGTTGTAGGCGCTTGAATAACTGTCGCTCAGCCCGGAATAACCTCCGCGCGCGGTGACATCCAACCGCGGCAACACCTGGTTGCGGGCCTGTTCAACGGTCAGTTTCCGGCTCTTAAGATCCTGCATCGAAAGGAGATACTCGGGGTTCGATGTCCGCGCCCGGCGCACCTCCTGGGATTCGTCGGCCCAAGGCGCCCCGAAAATGGGCAGCTGCCCGGAAACCTTCCACCTGCGCCCCGTAAACTGCGTCTCTCCGAGCACCTCCAACAGCGCGTCCATCTTCGCCGCCTCGTTTTGTTCGGCCACAATAAGCCGTTGTTGCCGGCCCACCAGCCCGGTCCGGGCCTGCAACTCGTCGAGCCGGGTGGAAAGCCCCGCCTGCACCCGCACCTGGACCTCCTCAAGCAGGTTTTTTGAAGTCTGCAGGTCCAGCTCGGTCGCCTCGCGTTCCAGCCGGGCCAGGCTCACCTCCCAATACCGCAGTTCCACCTCCTGCAACGTCATAAACAGCGCCCGGAGGTTCTCCAAGCTGGCGCTGCCGATCCCAATCTGCGCCTGGAGCAGCGGCATCCGGGCCATGCGCCAACCGGCGCCCTGCAGCAGCGGCTGGCGCAGCGTGAGGTTGTAGTCCGCGTTGTAGGCGGGGTTGAGAAGGGAGAACTGGGAATTGGTTTCAAAACTGCTCGCCCCGTTGCCCAGACTCACGCTGCCTCCCAGCGGCAGACGCTGTTCCACCCCGAAATTCAACTGCGCACTCTCGGTCTCGGGCACCGCCGCGCCGTCCAACTGGGTGGTGGCCGCCGCCGAACGCGTCGCGTTCCGCGTCCCGCCCAAAGCAATCACGGGATCGAAGATCGCCCGGGCCGCCTCAAAATCGTCCTGCGCATTTCTCCGATCCAACTCGCTCAGCCGGATCTGGAAATTGTGCGCCAAAGCCCGGGCCACGCATTTCCTGAGACTGACCGGCTCCGGGCCGGTGTCCGCTGCGCGGCTGCCGGAGGCCAAGAGCATCGCCGCCAGGAAGATCCAGACGCGCTTGCACGCCGCGCCGCACGCAGGAGCCGGCTGCGACACGGGCCGACTCGGGAGGCAGGGCTTGAGTAGAGACTCTTCAATGCGAAGATTCATCGCAGGGCGGAACATGCGGCTCAGGGGTGGGGTGGCTGGGGGAGGAGAACCAAGACCGCGAACGCTGCGCGGTAAACGAGCCGCATGGCAAGCGAGATCGGATGAGAAAACGGGCTCCGGCGGGTTCGGCACAGCTCGGAGGAGGCACCTCCGAACGCATGTGGCGTCTACAACAAGGCCCCGCCCCCGGGACGCGGCACCGATTTGAGGATGCGCGCCACGATCTCGTCGGTCCCGATGCCCTGCGCCTCGGCGTGAAACGTCGGGGAGATCCGATGCCGCAGCACCGGAGCGGCCAGCGCCTCGACGTCTTCCAAGCGCACGTGCACACGGCCCCGCAGCAAAGCGCGCACTTTGCCGGCCAACACCAGGCATTGGCTCGCCCGCGGGCCCGCACCCCATTCCACGAGCTCCTTTACAAACCCCGGGGCGGCCTTGTCGGTCGGCCGCGTATGCCGTACGAGATCCACCACAAAATCCAACACATGATCGGGCACCGGCACCTCCCGCACGGCGCGCTGGCACTCGAGGATGTGAGCGCCGTCAATCACCGGCTCGATCTCTGCCGGACGCGCGCCGGTGGTGCGCGCTACAATCTCCCGCTCCTGCTCGCGCTCGGGATAATCCACGCGGATATGAAAGAGAAACCTGTCTTTCTGGGCCTCGGGCAGCGGGTATGTGCCTTCCTGTTCGATGGGGTTTTGGGTGGCGAGCACGAAGAAGGGCTCTTCGAGCGTATACGTTTTCCCGGCCGCCGTGACGGCGTGCTCCTGCATGGCCTCCAGGAGCGCCGCCTGCGTCTTGGGCGGCGTCCGGTTGATTTCATCCGCCAAAAGCATCTGCGAAAAAATCGGGCCTTTTTGAAAAACAAACCGGCGCCCGCCCGTGGCCGGATCCTCATGGAGGATGTCCGTGCCGGTGATGTCCGAAGGCATGAGGTCCGGGGTGAACTGGATCCGCCTGAAACCCAAGTGCATGGCCTGTGCAAGCGCCCGCACCATCGCCGTCTTCGCCAGGCCCGGCGCGCCCTCCAGCAGGCAGTGCCCCCCGGCAAGCACGGCGATGAGCAACTGCTCGATGACGTCCGTCTGGCCCACGATCACCTTGCCCATTTCAGCCGCCAGCCGACGATGGGCGTTTCCGAGAAATCCCGCAGGATCCGAAACCGACGAGTCAGGGGCGGCGCACATGGGAGTCGTAGAAGAGGAAGAAGGAGGGTCGACGCGAGGTTACGGCGCTGCGCGCCACCGCGCCTCAGGGGGGGCGTTTTGACAGAAAGAAAAGACGCCAGCAACAAACATTCGGTTCCTTCCGGGGGGACCGGGATGCCGCTCTTGACCCCGGGACGCACATTCATTTGAGTCCGGGCGTGAGTGCCACCCAACTTGTCCTGATCGACTGCGATTCCACCCTGAGCGCCATTGAGGGCATCGACGAACTTGCCCGACTCCGCGGCGCGGACACCTTTGCGGCAGTCGAAGAAATGACCCGGGCCGCCATGGAGGGCGGCACACCGATGGAGACCATCTTCGCCCGGCGCCTGGAGCTCATCCGCCCCACCTTGGAAGAATTGGCCCTCATCGCCGATCAATACATCGCCCAAGTCGAGCCGGCCGCCAAAGAAACCGTCGCCCAACTTCACTCGGAAGGCTGGCAGGTGGCCATCGTCAGCGGCGGATTCACGCAGGCCATCCTGCCCCTCGCGCGTTACCTCGGCATCCCGCGGGTCGAAGCCGTGCCGCTGCTCTTTGATGACGCCGGCGTTTACGCCGGGTTCGCCCCGGAAAGTCCCACAGCCCGAACCAAGGGCAAAAACATCGTGGCCCGCCAGCTCCGCGCCGAGTTCAACGCGGTCCGCGTGGTGATGGTGGGAGACGGCGCCAGTGATCTCGAGGTCAAAGGCGACGCCGATGTGGTGATCGGTTTTGGCCGGTATGCCATCCGCGAAAAGGTCAGGACCGGCGCCGACTTCTTCATCACCAGTCTGGCGGATCTGCCTGCTGTCCTGCGCTAAATCGCCCTCACAGGGCTTTGTGAATTTGTGGAGACGGGTTCCCTGGAGGGCCAGTGACACGTTCCATCTCGTTTCCCTCCAACCTGTCAGGGCGGAACATTCACGATGAATCCCTATGTCTCCCGATCCCACAAGAGCGTGGGTGGATTCTCACAAAACCGGCGAGGTTCCGAGCGCCCCTTTGACCGGGAAACTCGACTCACCCGGTGCGGGCTCCCGAATCGCACCGCAACGCGGCTGATTTCCCAGCTCAACTCAACACGTTCCAAAGAAACAGAGCCTTTGGATTCAAGCTTTGAGGTTCATTGGATCCGCTCCAGCGTCACCCGGCGCAGGTCCATCACTGCGGCCGCTTTTTTCTCAACGGGCCGCACCGTGAGAGTGGTTTGCCCCGCCGCCAGCCGGAGTCGGCCCACCTCGCGTGCCACGAAATGCTGGAAGTGACCGGTTTCAACCACGGTGAACTCGCACCGGTCAGTTCCGGCTTCCAACGCGACGGTTGAGCCGCCCTGGCTCTTGCCGCAGCCCTGCAGGATACTCACGCGGTATTGGCCCGGCGAGGACACGTTGAAACTCCAGGAAGCGGTGTCCGAAGGATTCACCCAAACGCCCAGAGTATCCTTCTGCGGCGGGTTTTCGTAGCGGAGTTTATCCCCAACAACATGGGCGTCGCGGGCCTCGAGGAAAATCAGGGGGTTGGGGCCTTTCTCCGAAACCCGGGAGCGTTCATCCATCGCCGCACGCCACGCCGCAAGGGAGCCACGCATGGATTCCGCGGTTGCCGCCGGCTGGAGGACGGCGGGATCGGTGGCAACGTAACAAGCCTCCCAAGCTGCCCGGTCAAAGTCGGGATTGGGGAGCGGAAGCCGCGCGCCGACACTGCGCCGCCAGGCCTCCAACTTGCCCCGCAAATCCGCCACGCGCGCGGGTTCTTTAAAGGCCAGATTTTGGGTTTCGCCCGGATCCGTCGCCAAGTTAAAGAGCTCTAAACTACCGTCTTCGTAGTGCTCAACGAGCTTCCAGTCGCCCTCGCGAAGAGCGCCCCCGGGACGCCCACCCTGGTTCATGTAATGCGGCTGATGCCATGTGAGTGTGCGCGCGCCGGGCGCAGCCCCCGTGAGCAGCAGCGGTGTCAGATCTTGGAAATCGCCCACGGTTGGCCCGGGCACTTTGGCCAGCGCACAGAGCGTCGGACAGAGATCGCCCAGCACCGCGGGCGCGGCTATTTCACCCCGGTTAATCCGCTCGGGCCACCGCAGGATCAACGGAACCCGCAGCCCGCCTTCGTAGAGAAAGCCTTTCCCGGCCCGGAACGGCGAGTTGTGAGTCGGGGGCGCGTCATTGGCCTCGGGCACGTGCAACCCGCCGTTGTCGGAGGTGAAAACCACCAGCGTGTTCCGGGCGATGCGCTCCTTCTCCAGCGCATTCAAGATCCGGCCCACCGCCTCATCCAGCGATTCCACCATGGCCGCGTTGATGGGGTTAAACGCTCCGGCATGTGCCGCCACCCGCTGGGGATGAGCGGCCACGGGCACATGGGGATTGTGGAACCCGACAAAGAGCAGAAAAGGTTTTCCTGCGTTGCGCCCGATAAAATCCACCGCCCAGTCCGCATGCCCTAGTTCGCCTTTTCCGCCCAGCGACGACTCCGGCCCGGGATTGGCCTCGCCGGGGTGATACTCGTCAAACCCGCGATCGGTCGGCTGCTGACCCTGACCACCGAGATGCCATTTCCCGACAGCAGCAGTCACGTAGCCTGCGGGTTTGAGCAGTTCAGGCAGGGTCTTGACCCCGGCCGGAATCGCGGGGTTGATCTCCTGTTTCAAGAGCCTGTGGGAACTGCGGTCGGAACGACCCGGGATAAACGTGGTGAGGTTGAGCCGAGCCGGGCTGTGGCCGGTCATCAAAGCCGCCCGCGATGGAGAACACACGGAGGCGGCCGCATAAGCGTTCATGAAACGCGCCCCGTCGAGTGCGAGTCGGTCGAGATGCGGCGTGCGCTGATCTTTCCTCCCGTAACACCCCAGGTCGTTCACCCCGAGGTCGTCTGCGAGCAGGATTACGATGTTGGGAGGCGGTTCGACGGCACCGGCGGCAAAGAGGAATGCGCTGGCCACGCACAGCAGAAGCAGGGGGCGGAAAATGGCCGAGGTGAACGCGGGCCGTAAATAGGGAGCGAGGTGCTTCATGGGATTGCGGTTGTGCCGAAGAAGATCGCCCAATGAAGTCCGCCTTAGGGAAAGAAAACGCCCCCCTCACCCCTCACCCCTCACCCCTCACCCCTCACCCCTCACCCCTCACCCCTCACCCCTGCCCCCGGCGTTTCTTGGCCCACTCCCTGAAAAACTCGATCACCATGGGCAACACGGACACCACGATGATTCCGATGACCACGCCCTCGAAGTTTTTCTTCACCCAGGGCAGGTTTCCGAAGAACCAGCCGGCCGGGAGAATCAAAGCCACCCAAGCCAGCGCACCCGAGAAGTTGAAGAGCATGAAGCGCCGGTGTTCCATCGCGCCGCTGCCTGCCACAAAAGGAGCGAACGTGCGCACAATGGGAACAAACCGGGCCAGGATGATCGTCTTGCCGCCGTAACGCTCAAAGAACTCGTGCGTTTTTGTCAGATACTCCGGCCGGATCAGGCGGGGATACCGCTTGGAAAGCCGGACCCCGGCGAACTTGCCAATGGAATAATTCACCGTGTCGCCGAGCACCGCCGCGATGAAAATGACTAGGCCGGCGTAAAAAAAACCCAAGCCGCTCTCCGGGTTGGCGGCAATGGCGCCGACGGCAAACAGGAGCGAGTCCCCAGGCAGAAACGGAGTCACCACCAGTCCCGTTTCGGCGAAAATGATCATGAAAAGGACGAAATACACCCAAGACCCGTGGTCCCGGGTCAACGCGTGGAGGTGGTCTTGGAGATGGAGAAAGAGGTTGAGGACCTGTTGAATCGTGTCCATGAGCGTGCCGGAGGCTGAGGAAACAGGGGGATCGAGGCAAGCGAGTTATTCCCCCAAAGCCAGCCCGCTTAGCACGGTGAACCGGGCCCGCCGACCGGCCAAGCAGAGCCGTGCATACGTCCCAAGCACAGGCGCGGCTCGCGAAGCCTCTTGCGAACAAAAACAAGCCCACTCCCAGCCATCCCACGGAAATCCGACTATCATATTGCCCGAGTCGAAAGAGGATGTTAGCAGCCCTCACCACCGCGCTCTCGATTCTGCGTCAAGAGGGCACAGCCACTTCTCTGCCGTCATCCACTCGAATCCATGAAAACAGCGCCCGCCTTCCCCTATGAATTGCTGCTCGACGAACCCGATCGCAACACGGCGCTCCTGCGTGAGTTCTACGAGCAACACCACGAAAAACGGAACTACAACAAGGCGCAGCATGAGGAGATCAAGAGCCGGATGTTCCGAGACTACTTGGAGCAACATCTCAATGACCCCGCGCTGAAGGGGGTAGACATCGGCTGCCGCGGCGGGGCGCTCACAAAAAAGCTCGGGGTCATCGACTGGATCGGCGTGGACGTGGACAGTAAGGCCGTGGCAAGAGCCAATGAAGTGGGCATCCCCAGCATCGAGATGAACATCGCGATTGGCATCGGATTTCAGAGCGAGACCTTCGATGCCGTAGTCATGACCGAGGTGATGGAGCACCTCGCCTATCCGGTGATTACCGTCAAGGAAGTGCACCGGATCATTAAGAAGAACCCCAAGAGCGCTTTCTTTGGCTCCGTGCCGATTGATTACCACCTCTCACGCCGATGGAAGGTGCTGCGCGGCAAACGGCTCTCTGGCGATCCCACGCACATTCATCACTTCTCCTTCACGGAGCTGGATTATCTGCTGCGGTTTTACTTCCACGACATCAGCTATAAACCCCTGCGCGGCACCGCCTTCCGCCACCCAAACCTGCCGCTACCTTACAACATGTTCGTCACCGACATTGCGTGGGTCGCCAGCAACCCTAAAAAGGACGTGCCGAGATGGGATATCAAAGAGATCCTTTGAAAAAACACGGGTCGCAGCCAGCCCCTCTGGCGGGCACTTTCTGGGGTTGGATTTCAGGCGGAGGACCACGTTTTTTCCATTGGAAGTGACATGACAAGCCAAGCCACAGCGTTGGCTTGCATGAAAACAGCTCTGGAGCGCCGATGCAGATTCCACAGACCGAGATTGTGGCGAGAGACGCCGACGGGCAGGTCCTGCTTCAGAGGATCGTTTCTCCCGGGGAATACATCCTCGGGCGCTCCCCACAAGCCGACCTCGCTCTGGATTCGGACCTCATCTCGATGGAACACCTCCGGCTCACCATCGATTTCGACCAGATCCTGGTGGAAGACCTGGATTCCAGCAACGGCACGCGCATCCAGGGAGCGAGAATCTCCGGGACCGTCCGGCTCTGGCCCAACCAGATCCTTCAGATCGGCACAACCACGTTGGAAATCCACCGGCTCAAGACCGTGTCTCCGGACGCCTCCATGGCACCGGGAACGGCCGCCCTGCGCAAGCTTTTGCCGGAACACACGCTGCGGGATCGCCGGTATGTCATCGACGGGCCCGTGGCGAATGGGGCGATGGGAGCGATTCTCAGCGCGCGCGAAGCCACGACCGAACGCACGGTGGCGATGAAGGTGATGCTGGACCCGGCGAACGAGGCCGGCGTGACGCGGTTTGTGACCGAGGCCCGGGTCATCGCGCGGCTCGAGCACCCGGGGATCGTCCCCCTCTACGAACTGGGGGTAGACGAGAACGACCAGGTCTTTTACACGATGAAGTTCGTGCACGGCGTCACTCTGCAGAAGGTGCTCCAGCAGATGGCAAAGGGCGAGGAAGACGCCCTCCGCAACCACCCGCTGGGGGAATTGCTCAACATCTTCCAAAAAGTGGCCGATGCGCTGGCGTTCGCCCACAGCAAGGGAGTGATGCACCGCGATGTTAAGCCGGAGAACATCATGCTCGGGGACTTCGGCGAGGTGCTGCTGATGGACTGGGGTTTGGCCAAGCTTCTCGGAGAACAAGAGCCCCAGAGTCCCGGAGCACCCCCAACCCAACCGCCCCGCGCGTCGAGCAACGATGCGTGCTCCACCATGGCCGGGACGGTCATAGGCACCCCCTATTACATGAGCCCGGAGCAGGCTCGGGGCGAGGTGGAAAGCCTGGACGCCCGCAGCGAGGTCTACGCACTCGGCGCCATTCTCTACCAGATCCTCTCCCTCCGCCCCCCCCTTGCCCACGAGGACGCATGGACTGTCGTCGAAAAGGTCGCCCAAGGCCGCTTGGAGCCGCTCACCGCCCCCAAATCCAGGCGCTCCCATCTCCCCAAGGGCCGGATCCCGGAATCGCTCGCCGCGGTCGTGCGCAAAGCCATGGCTTTTCGGCGCGAAGACCGGTACGCGAGCGTGAGCGATTTGCAGCGCGACATCGACGCATTCCAGAACGGGTTTGCCACGAGCGCGGAAACCAAGTCCCCATGGAAACTGCTCGCGCTTTTTGCAAGGCGCAACAAGGCGTCTGGCTTGGGTGTCGCGGCCGTGATCCTGGTGGGCGCGGTCTTAGGCACCCAGGCGGTGCTCAACGGACTCAAAGCCAGCAACGCTCTGGAGGATCTGCGCAAGACAGCCTCACCCATGAGAGAGCTGGCCGACAAAGAGGCCCAGGCCGGCCGATTCCCAGAGGCCATGGAAAAACTCGACCTGGCCGAGAAGTTGGACCCCAGCCATTTACCCTCGCTCGAACGCAGGGCATGGCTCCTGTTCGGGGCCAAACGCATGGACGAAGTCATCAAAGCCTTGCAGGTCGCGCTGGAGCGGGATCCGCACAACACCGTGCTGGCCAAAATGGCGCCCCAGCTCGAAAAACTCTGCAAAACCCCGCCCGCCCAGTGGAGCAGCAGGGAATGCAAGTGGCTCGCCGACGAGCTCGAACAGCGAAGTCTCTCCGGGGAATCCATTGCTTGGACAAAAGACCTGCGGCTCGGCACCGCGGCAAGACGCGACCTGGTGCGCAAGCGGATCTTCGCTTGGCTAGGCCACAAACCGGGCATGGTCGAACTCAATTCCGAGCGCGAAGTCTGTGTTTCCCTGCCGCCCGTCCGGAGCCTTGCCCCGCTGCTCGGACTCCCAATTGACCAGCTCAACATTGATCGCACCACCGCCACCGACCTGAGCCCTCTCCAGGGCATGCCTCTGGTTGTCCTGTCGGCCAACAACTCAAAAATCACCGACTTGGAAGCCTTGCAAGGCATGCCCCTGAGGGAGTTGACAATCAACGAATGCAAAGTCTCAGACCTGTCCCCGCTGCGTGGTGCCAAGCTTGAAAAACTCAGCGCATCCGACTGCAAAATCGAGGATTTCTCGGTCTTGCAAGGCATGCCGTTGGAGGTTCTCACGATCGAGCGAAACCCCGGCACACTCGACTTGGGTCTGCTCGAAGGCGCCCCCTTGGTAGAACTCAACGTCGGCTGGCTCGCCGTGCAGGATCTCAGGGCCCTGGCGGGTACGCCTTTGGAGCGGCTCTTTCTTCGCGGGAATCCCATCACCGATCTTTCCCCTCTGCGTGGGCTGCACTTGAAAACACTTAACTTGCACCAGTGCAATCGCCTACGGGATCTCACTCCGCTGATGGATATCCCAGATCTTGCGGATTTGACACTTCCCACATTGCACGCCCCTCCGGACCTGTTGCGCAAGCTTTCGAACTTGAAGGTGATCAACGGCCGGGAGGCCTCGGTTTTCTTGAAAGAATCCGAAAACCAGCGCGCGATTCGGCGGAACAAGCCCTAGCTCAAAACCCCGGAGGCCTTTCCCTTCAATGGCACGGGCCGAGGCGGACGCTGATCGCCCCCTTCCCAAAGTAAAAAAAAAGACGCCAAGCCCCGGGAAATCGAGGCGTTGGCTGCCAAAAAACGCGAGTTCCTCATGAAACTCCTCGCCGAATTCGAGCAGTAATCCTGCGGCGCCAGGAAAGCCGGAGATTCTCAACCCGCAAACCCAAGTTCCAGAGGAATGCCTGCGCATACGGATGCGCAAACTTTTGGCGTTCCGTAATTTTCAAAAAGCTCTCCGCGCCCCCCTCGCGCCTTCGAGTGCGCCCCGGAATCTTTGCGCTCTTTGAGTTCTCTGCGGTGAAGGTGGACGAGGGCTCGGTCGCCTGAGGCCCAGAGCCCGTGGCGCTTGCCCGTTTTTTTGGAACCACAAAGATCTCAAAGAACGCAAGCAAGCAGCCTGGAACTTCGGTTTTCGGGCTCAACCCAAGACCGACGTTCTCCACGGGCGTCGGCCTTGGGCATTTTTGTGCCCGGGCCGGGGACCCGCAACGCCCCTTCCATCCGGCGCAGAATCCCCAGCGGACGCCAAAAAGTGGGCATTTTTTCGGCAAACGCCCCGGATTTCCGGAAACACACCCCGACACCCGCGCCGTTTGCCCATGAATGCACCCGCTTTAATCGCCCTCGACTGGGGCACCTCCAACCTCCGCGCCAGCCTGCTGGATCCAGACGCCCGGGAAATCGACCACCGCAGCGCCCCGGGCGGAATCATGACCGTCAAAGACGGCCGCTTCAGCGAGGCACTGCTTTCTCTCGTGGGCGACTGGGTGGAGAAATACCCATGCCCGCTGATTGCCAGCGGCATGATCGGCAGCCGACAAGGCTGGAAAGAAGCGCCCTACCTTGACTGCCCGGCCACCCTCGCCCAGGCGGCACAGAATCTCACCCGGGTCGAGCTTCCCCAAAACAACGCCGCCCCGCGCACGGTTTACATTGCCCCCGGCCTGCGCTGCCTGGAGGCCAACGGCCAGTTCGATGTGATGCGCGGCGAAGAAACCCAGGTCTGGGGCGCACAAATCGCCCACGGTAGCCTCTGCATCCTGCCGGGCACCCACAGCAAATGGGCCTGGCTCGGTGCGGACGGGTCCATCAGCCGGTTCCGCACCTACATGACCGGCGAACTCTACGGGCTTCTCACCAAACACGGCATCCTCGGCCGCCTCATGACATTTGGCACCCCCAGCCCCGCCCACTTCAAAACGGGCGTGCGCATGGGATTGGAATCGCCCGACCAAGCCTCCCATGTGATTTTCTCCGCGCGCACCGCGGGTCTGATGGGCGTCATCCCATCGGAAGGTCTTCCAGACTACCTCTCGGGCGTTCTCACCGGACTTGAAATTGCCGCAGCCACCTCCGCCCATGGCTCGGCGCTCCCCCCGATCACCCTCATCGGCGACGACGACCTCTGCGCCCGTTACGAGAGCGCTTTGGAATGCGTTGGCGTCACCTCCCAGCGCGCCGTCCAAAACGCCACGACCCTTGGACAGTGGAGGATCGCCAAGAAGGCCGACTTGATCTGAGCTTTTCCTCCTGCCCCCCCTTCATGAACTCCCCCCTCGCCTTGCTCATCGCGTCGGCACTTCCCGCCGTGCCGGTCAGACTCCCCGCCCAGGATCCCGGGGCGGCTTCCTAATTCACTAAACAACAGAGATGACACCCTTGAAAAAAACACTTTCCGGCATTTACCCGATTGCCAACACCCCGTTCCACCCGGACGGCTCCGTGGACTACGACAGCCAGGACCGCCTGATTGATTATCTGCTGGAGCAGGGCGCCCACGGGCTCGGCCTCTTTGGCAACGCCAGCGAAGGCTACACGCTCTCCGCCTCCGAACGCATCGCGCTCATGCGCCGGATCGCCAAGCGGGTGGACGGCCGGGTGCCTCTGGTGGCCTCCAGCGGGCACACCGGCACGGACGCCGCCGTCGAGCTCAGCAAAGAACTCCAAGACCTCGGCGCCGACTGCTTAATGGTGCTCCCCCCTTATTTCCTCAAGACCGACGGCGAAGGCCTGATGCACTACTTCGGCGCCATCTCCAAAGCCGTCACGATCCCGATCATGGTGCAGGACGCGCCGCTCATGACCCAGGTGGCCATGCCGCCGGCGCTCCTCGCCCGGATGGGACGCGAGATTGAGAACGTCCAATACGTGAAGGTGGAAGCCCCACCCACCGCTTCCAAGATCACCGCCGTGGCGCGGCAGGCAGGCGATTCGCTCACCCTTTTTGGCGGACTCAACAGCCAGTTCTTCATCGAGGAATGGCAACGCGGTGCCCGCGGCCAGATGCCCGGCAGCGACCGGACCCGGGACTTGGTGGCGATCTGGGATCACCTCGAGAACGGCCGGATCGAAGACGCATGGGCCCGGTTCACCAAGATCCTGCCCCTGTTGCGGTTTGAGCTGCAGCCCGGGCTGGGTGTTTCGGCGCAGAAACACAACCTGGTGGCCGCGGGAGTCATCGCTTCGGCGCATGTGCGGCATCCCACGGCGGCGCTGGAACCCGAGAGCGTAGCGGAACTCGCGGTTCTGCGCGCCCGGGTCGAACGCGAGTAACGCGGGGCGCAGCCACCCCCTCCCCCCATGCGTATCCCACACCTTCGCTGGTGGATCGCGGGCCTGCTCTTCCTGTCGACGGTCATCAACTACATCGACCGGCAGACCCTTTCGGTTCTCTCGCCCATCCTCACCCGGGAGCTGGGGATCTCGCCGATCGAATACTCCCACATTCTCACCGCGTTCCTGGCCGCCTACACGGTGATGTATGTGGGCTCGGGCATCCTCGTGGACCGCTGGGGCAACCGGCTGGCGCTGAGCGTGTTCATGGTCTGGTGGTCCCTCGCCAACATGGCCCACGCTTTCGCACAGGGCGTGTGGTCCCTGGGGATTCTGCGGTTCCTCCTAGGCATCGGTGAATCGGGCAACTTCATGGCCGCATTCAAGGCGGTCAGTGAATGGTATCCGGCCAAGGAACGCGCGATCGTCCACGGCCTGATCCAGGCCGGGGCGGCCATCGGCGCCATTGTCGCGCCGCCGGCCATCACATGGATCAACGCCCACTACGGCTGGCGCCCCGCCTTCCTGGTCACGGGTTCGCTCGGGTTTATCTGGCTCGTGTTCTGGCTGCTGCTCTATCACCCGCCCGAAAGTCATCCCCGGATCACCCCCGAAGAACGCTCCCTGGTCCTCGCCGACGCGCCCGCCGCAGACGCACCCGCGCCCGCCAAGGTGCCCTGGCTGCACGCGCTCAAACATCCCCAGACCGTAGGCCTGCTCGCCGCCCGGTTTCTTTCCGACCCGGTCTGGTGGTTTTACCTGTTCTGGCTGCCCAAATACCTCGTCGAAGAACGCGGCTTTACCATGGTGGAAATGGGTATGCTGGCTTGGATGCCGTATCTGGCTGCCGACGCGGGGGCACTTTTTGGGGGCTGGCTGAGCGGACGGTTTGTGGCTTCTGGAAAAGCGCCCATCCCGGCACGGATGAAAGCGATGCTGCCGTTTGCGCTTCTGATGCCGCTTTCCCTGGCCATCCACCACGCGCCCTCGCGCACGACGACCCTGGCGCTCATCTGCGTGGTCACCTTCTCCCACATGGCCTGGAAAACCAACCAGAGCACCCTCACCAACGACGTGTTTCCCAAACACATGATCGGCTCCGTCTCGGGCCTGCTGGCGTTTGGCAACGGGCTCGGCGGCACGCTCTTTACCTGGATGACCGGATACGTGGTGCAATGGTTCGGCTACGGCTCCCTCTTCATCCTCATGGGCGTTCTTCACCCGATCTCCTACCTCCTCACGCGCCGCATGGTCCGGCGCCCGCTCGAAGCCTAACCCGACCCTGTCACCACCCCTGCCTCTCTCCCTATGCGGATTCAATCCCTCAGCGCCCTCCCCGTCCGGTTGCCCCGCGATCTAGCCAACGCCCGGGGCACGGCCGGATCGCCCACGCGCCTCTCAGGCGAAGGCAACTATCGTTGGTCTACGGCGTATCCGGTGCTTTATTCGGTGAACTTCGAGACGGCGCTGATCCGCGTAGAGCTGGAGAACGGGCTGGTGGGCTGGGGGGAAGCCCAGGCGCCGCTCGCCCCCGAGGTGGCCTGCACCATCGTGGAACACCTGCTGCGGCCCGCTTTGGAAGGCGTGGATTTCGACGGCACCCCCGCAGAGATCGCCCTCCTCTGGGAACGGATGTACGCCACCATGCGCGTCCGGGGCCATTCGGGCGGATTCATGATCGACGCCATGAGCGGCGTCGACATCGCCCTCTGGGATCTGGCCGGGCAACTCGCCCAAAAACCCGTCTGCGCGCTGCTGGCGGACTCTCCCAAAACCGTGGTGCCGGCCTATCTCAGCGGCGCCTCCGGGGCGACTCCGGCGGAACGCGCCGCGTTTGCCGCCCGGTTTGCCGAGGAAGGAATCGGCCTAGTGAAACTCTACTACGAAACCGATTGGAGCGATCTGTTGTCCGTCGCGGACCGGCTCCCGGCCGGAATGCGGTTCGCCGTGGACGCACTCTGGCACATGCCGGCCGATAACGCCGTTGCCATGGCGCGCGAACTCGATGCGCGCAACGCCCGCTGGTTGGAATGCCCCCTTTACCCGGAGGAAATCGAGGCGCACGCCCAGCTTGCCGCCGCCGTGAGCACGCCGCTGGCCCTTGGTGAAAGTTACCGCACCCCGAGCGAGTTCGCGCCTTTCCTCAAGATCGCAAAAATCTTTCAGCCGGACCTGGGCCGGTGTGGGATCACCGGTTCGATGCGAATCGCGCAGGGGTTTGCGGGCGAGGTCATCCCCCACCTGAGCATCGCCATGGGGCCGCAGATCGCCGCTGCCCTGCATTTCGCGGCGGCCGCCGGGAACTGCCACCTCTGCGAGTTCAACCCGAACGTGCTCGACACCGCCAACGCGTTTCTGGCCGAACCCATCGTCCGCGAAAGCGGCCATTATCGGATCCCCCAAACCCCGGGGCTGGGCATTGTCTGGAACGACCGGTTCACTCAAGTCACGGGCGGGTAAGCCCGTGCGGGAAACAGAACAGCTATTTTTTCGGTTTTTCCGGCAAACCATACCGGGTTCCGGAAATTAACAACAAAACGCGCATATCCGCGCGCTGCGGCACACACCCCCATCTTTTATGAGCCCCAACCGCCCCGCCCTTCCCCGCCCGTTGATCCACCTCAGCGCCGCCCTCCTGCTCTGGCCCGCGCTCAGCGCCACAGCAGCCCCCAAGGACTCCGCCTGGTACCGGGAAAAGGCCACTTTGATTTTTGAGGACACATTTGACCGGGAAGAGACCGGTACAGGCGCCAAGGACATCGGCAACCACTGGAATAGCGCCACGGCCGACCGGGTTCCTCACATCAAACAAGCCGACCTCGACGAAGGCGTCCTGAAAATCGCGTCCGCCACCAAAGAAGCGGGGCACGGAGCGCACATCCACCACGATGCCGGGTTCCAGGACGGAGCGGTGACCCTGCGCTTCAAGCTGCCGGGGCTCAACCCCGGGGAACAGTTCCACGTCGGGTTCGTGGACAGGGAATGCAAAACAACCCATGCGGGCCACTTGGGATACGCCTTTATCACCGGGGCCACCCCCGGGAGCATCACCCTGAGGGATTCCAAGACAGGGGCCATGAGCTTGGAGCTTAGGAAACGCAATAACGAGGCGCTCCAAGCGACCGGCAAACCTTCCCCGGAAGTCCAGGCGCTGCTCAAGTCCAAGCAAACCGGGCTGCCCTGGAAAGCGGACAACGAATGGCACGACCTGCTGCTGGCGGTGGAAGGCGACGTCATGCGAATCAGCGTCGATGGCGCTCCCTTGGGCGAACTCAAGTCCGAGGGGTTCGCGCATCCCGTCAAACGCTGGCTGAGTTTCGGGGCTCTGAGCACGGTCTGGGTGGACGACGTGAAGGTCTGGAAGGTGCAGTAAAAGCCCCGGGCCCGAGTCCCCATTTCCGCCAATGAACGCGCGTTTTTCCACGGTTTCCTGGCCTGCGGCCGCCCTGGCCCGCTGCGGAGTCGGACCTGGGAAAATCATCCCTCTCTCTCAGGCAAAGGGATTGCTGTTGTGGACACGCCCCGTGCATACCATGGAGAAAACCACCCGGAACCCATCCCCCGACACCGAACAACACGCCCAGTTCCAGTGGTTTTTTGACCGGTACAAGCTCTCCCTTCGCACATTCATCCGTTCCTTGGTGGCCGCGCCGGAAGATGCCGACGAGGTTTTCCAGGAGGTTTCACTCGTGCTCTGGCAGAAATTTGCCGATTTCGATGTGTCCCGCGATTTCCGGGCCTGGGCCTGTGGGATCGCCCGGCTCAAGGCGCTCTCCTTTTTCCGGGACCGCCAACGGGACCGGCATGTGTTCAACGAAGAACTGCTGCTGAAGCTGGCCTCCGAAGCCGAAGCCATGGAGTCGCGGCATCAGCGGCAGAGGGAAGCCTTGGAAGACTGCCTGCAGAAACTTCCGGAAGCCCAGCGGGAACTGGTGCTGGCCGCTTACACCAAAGGCAATCGCATGGATGAACTCGCCAGCCAACGAGCGCAGACAGCGATGTCGCTTTACAAAATCCTCCACCGGACCCGCCTCAAGCTTCTGGAATGCATCCAGCGCAATTTCAACCGGGAAAACCTCACATGAATCCACACCGCCGCGAAATCAACGCCCTGGTCCAACGATATCTCGCCGGGGAATGTTCCCCGGAGGAATCTGCGTTTCTGGAGAAAAGCCTGGAGACGGAACCCGAACTGCGAGCCGATTATCTCGACTACCTCAACTTGGAAGTGTCCCTAGCCGCCATGGCCGACGCTCCGCCCAGCACCGGCCACAAGACGGTGGCGGAAATCACGCCGCTGCCCGTCGCTCCGTCTTCCGGGTTTCGCTGGAGACCGCTGGCCTCCGCGGCAGCCGGCCTCGTCGTGGGGCTTTTGAGCGCCCCCTCCGTGTTCGGATACGTCACCCCGCTTATTTTCAAACCGGTCCAGCTCTTGATCGAGAGTTTCGAGTCGATCCGAGCCACCAAACCCATCGGCGTACCGGACGCGCCCGACGTGTGGACAAGCGATTACGCCGAGGTCACCGGCGAAGTGCTGGGGGTCAAACCCATGCGCGGAAAGAAAATGTTCCGTTTCCTCAAAGCCAACAACGAGCTCCACCCGAAACCCGCCAGTTCCGTCGGGGAAATCTACCGGCTCATCGATCTGCGGCCCCATCGGGCCGCGTTCGCCGACGGCAAAGGCCTGCTCCAAGTGTCCGGCCATTTCAATACATTCGAGTTTCCGGACCAGGAGAAATACAACGCCGCCGTGTCGGCGTTCGCTTTCCGCGCGGGCACAGCCCCCGACCCGGACTACATGCGCGACATTGTGACGAGCCGGACGTTTTCGGTAATGGCCCGCCAGATCCTCAACAATCTGGATCGCGACCCGGCGACTTGGCAGAGGCTGAGATGCGACCTCAACCTGCCCGCGGATACGGAGTTTGTCCTGCTCCAGTTCATGGTGTCTCCCGGACAGAACAGCCCGCACCGGCTGGAATTCGCCGGCCATTTCCTGGACGAAATCCGCGTTTCACTCAACCGGCGGCCTCCCCTCTGGTGACCTCGTTTTGCCATGAAGTTTCCGCCCTCCCGCTTTTGGCTTGCCCTTTTGATGGTGCCCGGATTCGCCGCGGCCGCACCCAAGGAGGCCGGCTTGGAGGAACGCCACCGCGCGCTGCTCAAAGAAAACTGCCAGAACTGCCACGGCCCCGAAAAACAGAAGGGCAAGTTCCGCGTGGACAACCTGCCCCCGATCATCCGCAGCGTTGAAGACGCCGAACGCTGGCAGAAAGTCCTCAACGCGATGAACTCGGCGGAGATGCCGCCCGAGGAGGAGAAACAGCCCGACCCGTCCAAAAAGGCGGATTTTCTTGAGGACCTAGCGCAGGTGATGGTCACGGCCCGGCGCACGTTGGGCGACCAGAAAGGGGTCATCGCGCTGCGCCGCCTCAACCGGCGCGAATACCGCAACACCCTCCGCGCACTGCTCGGGGTAGAGATCGACGTCAGCGAACTGCCCTCCGACACGGGTGGCCCGGCATTCGACACCGTGGGGGCCGCCCTCTTTCTCACTGGCAACCAGGTCGAACAATACGACGCCCTCGCCCGGGAAGCGCTCGAGCAAGCCTTCAACCTGCAATCCACGGCCAATCTCCAAAAAAAGCTCCGTTGCGAGGCGGAGGCAATCCAGCCCGTTTTCCTCAAAAAAAGCAGGGAAGCCTGGGAGACTTGGAAGCGGGCCACAAAATGGATCCAGGCGGTGGATCAAGCCGCCGCAAAACCTGAAAACGCGCAGATTGTCGCCGGGCTCCGCGAGACCGCCAAAACCGACGACAAACTGCGTTACTCCTGGCACAAGATCCCGGGGGCCCCGAGCCCCGTGGACTTCGGCTTCGAACAACAGGCAGCCGTCAATCCCGCCATCATTTACGTGATCCGCGACAGCACGGATTTCATGAGCTACGACGATTATTATGTCGGCCTGCTCGGACGCGACACCGGCTCCTATCTCACCATTTTTCACAGCAATCTCGGCTCGGGCGGCACGGGGGTCACCAGCGAAATCCGCTTATCGATCCCCAAGGATTTCCCTCCAGGCGATTACGTGTTCAGGGTTCGCGTAGGCGCCACGGCCGATGCGCCTGCAGAACGGCGGTTTTTCGAGTTTGGACTGCACGGCTTTTTCGGCGGTTCATCGGTGCTCAGCACTCACCACGTGAGCGCCTCGATGGACGAGCCCGAGGTTGTTGAAATCCCCTACACGGTCACCCGCAAAAACCAGGAACTGGGGCATCGCCACCTCTACATCCGCGAAAAAGGGGCGGGCAACACCCAAGGTTTTGTGGCGCAGAAAATCCAAGAGGCCAGGAACCGCCTGGCGCCCGGTCCGGAAGTCGCCCTCTGGATCGACTGGGTGGAACTCGAACGAAAAAATCCGGCGGAACTGCCGCCCGGGATGAGGGCCCTGGGGATTCCCATCGACCCGAAAACACCGGAGGTGGGCCGGGAAGAACTCCGAGCCGCTCTGGACCGGTTCATTGAAGAGGCCTATCGGGGCGTCAAAGCGCCCGAGGGAATGATCGACAGGCTCTTGGGCATCTACGAGTCGCGCAAAGCCCTGGGCGCTTCCCACCGCGAGTCCCTGAACGAAACCCTGGCCTCCGTGCTTTCCTCCCCGCGGTTTCTCTACCGGGCCGAGCCGGCAGAGAACGGCAAACACCGGGCACTCGACGGCTTGGAACTGGCCACCCGACTTTCGTACTTCCTCTGGGCTAAACCCCCGGACCCGGAGCTGCGGGCACTGGGTGTCAGCGGCAAACTGTTCGACCCTGGAGTGCTCGAGGCCCAGACCAACCGTCTGCTCGACCACCCGGATGCCGTGTATTTCATCCGCCCGTTCCTCACCCAGTGGCTCACGCTGGACCGGCTCGATCTCTTCCAGTTCAGCCAGAGTCTCTACCCCAAGTTCGATGCCGCCGTGAAAGCCGCGGCGCGCCAGGAGGTCTACGAAACCTTTGGCACGTTGCTCCGGCAAAACGGCCCGCTCAATGCCCTGCTCAAGGCCGACTACGTGGTCGTCAACGCGTTACTCGCCCAATATTACGGGATCAAGGGCGTCAACGGAGACGCCTTCCGCAAAGTGGCCGTGCCGGCCGAATCCCCCCGGGGCGGGCTCTTGGGCATGGCGGCCATTATGGCCATGGGCAGCAACGGCGAACGCACCAACCCCGTGGAACGCGGCGCGTGGGTCCTGCGCAAAATGCTCAACGAACCCCCGCCGCCCGCTCCCGCCAACGTTCCCGAAATCACCCGGCTCGCCGGCAAACTCCTCACCACCCGGGACCGGATCAAAGCCCACCAGGAGGAACCTCAGTGCGCGAGTTGCCACCGGAAAATCGACCCGATCGGGTTCGGGCTGGAAAACTTCGATGCCACCGGCCAGTGGCGCACCAAGGAAACCTATCAGGCCGTTGATGCAGCGGGGAAACCCGACCCCAAGGCCCGCAAAACGTGGACTATCGAGACCGCTTCCGTATTCCACAAAGGACCGGCGTTTAAGGACTACTTTGAGATGCGGGAAATCATTGCCCAAAAACGGGAGGGATTCGCCAGGGGCTTCAGCTCCGCGCTGGTCGAATACGCTCTCGGCCGGCCCTGCGGGTTCAGCGACGAAGCGCTCCTTGAAAACATCGTCCGCCTGGCCCGCGAAAAAGACTTCGGTACCCGC
The DNA here is from genome assembly GCA_040374425.1 of Verrucomicrobiia bacterium. Lineage (GTDB taxonomy): Bacteria > Verrucomicrobiota > Verrucomicrobiia > Chthoniobacterales > Chthoniobacteraceae > CAIURC01. The sequence goes on from JBEIUI010000010.1 coordinate 23,862, forward strand.
ACTTTCATCCACGCCCTGATCCGCAGCAAAGAGTTCCAGACCAAGTAACCTTCCCAACCCATGAACCGTCCTCTGAGCCGCCGCCATTTCCTGCGCACCAGCACCGCGCTCATCGCCCTGCCCGCCCTGGAATCCCTCGGGTTCCGCCGGTTCGCCGCCGCCGCCGCCCCCGTCTCACGCCCCAAACGCATGATCTTCCTCGGGTTCGGCTGGGGCGTGACGCACGAGTCCTGGTATCCCGCCCTGGATCAGAAAGGCGCCGACTACACTTTGCCCGTGGCTCTGGAGCCGCTGGCCCGGCACAAGGCGGACTTCAGCATCGTTCAGGGCCTTTGGAACAAATACAACGGCAACGGCCATTACGGCAGCACCTTCTGGCTCACCGGTGCCAACGAGTTCGGGGAGCCCGGGCAAAGCTTCCACAACACCATTTCCGTCGACCAAGTCGCTGCGGACCACTTGGGCAAGGACGCCCGGTTCGAATCGCTCATACTCGACTGCGGCGCCGCCGCCAACGGGTCCGGACACGGCCAGGGCCTGTCCCTTTCCTGGGATTCCCGGGGCAAACCCATGGCCGGACCGAAAAATCCGCTGGAAGCCTTTCACCGGCTCTTTGCCAAGGACACCACCCCGCTCGCCCAGCAGAAAGCCATGCTCGCCCAGCGCCGGTCCATCCTCGACAATGCCTTGGAGAACGCCCGTGAACTCCAGCGCAGCCTGGGCAAAACCGACAACGACAAACTCGACGAGTATTTCCAAGGGATCCGCGACATCGAAGCCCGGCTCAGCCAGGACGAGAAATGGCTGGGCGTTCCCCAGCCGGAACCGCCCATGGAGGAGCCCGCCCCGGGTCTGGCAGGATACGAAGAGATCAAGCTCATGTATGACATCATGGTGGCGGCGCTCCAGACCGACAGCACCCGGGTGCTGACCTATCGCCAGCCGGTGAGCACTCTTCTGACCAGTCTCGGCGTGCGGATCGATTCCCACACGATGAGCCATTACCACGGGAAAGGGCCCGAATACCTTGAAGCCTCGATCAAACGGGACCAAGCCCAGTGCGAACTCTTGGCGGGGCTCCTGGACAAACTCAAGGCCACCCGGGAACCCGACGGCAGCACCCTCTTTGACCACACCACCGTGGCCTACGGCAGCAACATCCGCACGGGCCACAGCCTCGACAACGCCCCCACCCTGCTCGCCGGACGCGGTGCCGGCATCCAACCTCGGGCACAACCTCGTCGTCCACAAAGACACCCCGCTCTGCAACGCCTGGCTTACCCTGCTCCAAGGCTCGGGAGTCCAAGTCGAGCGCCACGGCGACAGCACCGGCGTCATCCCCGCCCTTCTGGCTTAGGGGGGGGGGAGCGCGATAAACGGTGAGCGCCCGCCCCTTGCGGGTTTCTTCCCCTTTTTGCGTCTCCCACCCAGGGCGTTGCCCGGGCTGAAGGCAGGCCGCGGAACGTATGGCAGGCCCACGGACTTGTTCCCACGTCCGCCGGATTGGCTTGCTCAACCCGCAGGACGCCCGACGCCGGGGACGGTCGCTTTTCCCGGCCGAAAATCGGTGGGATCGGCTGAAACCGCTCCAGCCGTTGGGAATAGGAGCCCGTCTCCCGGGCGCATTGTCTGGGAAAGGGGGCGCCACTCGGGGGGCATTCCCCGAGCCGGTATGCGGCAATTGTGTGAAAACGGCGTCCGGACGGCAATCAGCCCGCGACGGGCGACGGGTCTTGCGTATGTTCATGGCCTGATGAAAAAACGCGTGCTCATTGTCTCTACCAGCGCGGGAACCGGGCATGTGCGCTGTGGTCAGGCCTTGGAGAAAGCGTTTGGGGAAGATGCGCGTACGGCCGAGGTGCTCCACGAGGACGCGCTCAAATACACCAACAAACTTTTCCGGGACTTTTATTCCACGCTCTACGCCCGCCTGGTCCGGAGCGCCCCGCAGCTGCTGGGGTTCGCATACCGGGCCAGCGATGAGCCTTGGAAGAATGAAACCGTGCGGCTCCAGTTTGACCGGCTCAACACCCGGCCCCTGGTAAAGTTCATTCAGGCCTACGACCCGCACATCACGGTTTGCACCCATTTCATGCCGGCCGGGATCATCTCGCATCTCATCCAGAAAGGAGAACTCGCCGCCCATCTCTCCATCGTGGTCACCGACATGGACTGTCATGCCATGTGGCTCTCCCGGCTCTTTCAGCGCTACTTTGTGGCCCTGGACGAGACCAAGGCGCATCTCGAAGCGTTGGGCCTGCCCGGGGAACGGATCACGGTGAGCGGGATCCCGATTGACCCCCTCTTTGCGCAGCCTGTGGATCGGGCGGCGCTTCTGGCCGAGCTCGGCCTTTCCCCCGCAAAACCTACCCTGCTGCTATCGGCGGGCGCCCTGGGGGTTGGCCCCACGGAGGTGGCGGTACGGCGGCTCATGGAACTGCGGCAACCGGCCCAAGTGCTCGTGCTCTGCGGACACAGCGAACCGTTGCGGGAGCAGATCCAAGCCTTGCTGGGGCCCAATAATCTGGGGTTCCGGGTGCTCGGATACAGCCGGCGGATGCACGAGCTGATGCAAATCAGCGACCTGTTCATCGGTAAACCCGGCGGGCTCACCACGTCGGAGGCGTTGGCCTGTGGGTTGCCGATGGCGATTGTCTCCCCCATTCCCGGCCAGGAGGAACGCAACAGCGATCATCTACTGGAGGAGGGTGCCGCGATTAAATGCAACGAAATGACCACGCTTTCCTTTAAAATTGACCGGCTCTTGGAGGATCCCCCTCGGCTGGCGCAGATGGCGGCAAAGGCCCGGCGGTTCGGTAAACCCCAGGCGGCAAGGCAGGTGGTGGAAACGTTGCTCACAGATGAGTTGCCGCCGTTGTTTCTAGGCCAGCAACAACGCGACGCCATCGCCCAGGCCGCCATCCGCGGATGATCCCTAAGACGCCGATGAACCGGGACGATTTTTTCTGGGGAGTGGCCACCTCGGCTTACCAGGCGGAGGGCGGGTACAACGGCTCCGGCCAGCCGCAGACCAACTGGGCCGCCGCCGAGGCCCGGGGCGACGTTGAGCCCAGCGGGTTTGCCGCCGATTTCTGGAACCAATACGCGGCGGATTTTGCGCGTTGCCGCAGCCTGGGATTGAACGCCTTCCGGCTCGGCCTGGAATGGAGCCGGATCCAGCCCGTACACGGGCACAAAAGCGGGGGACCGCAGCAACAGCCCCCCGCATTTGACCGCGAAGCGCTGGATCATTACGTGCGCATCTTGGCGGCCTGCCAAGCTCAAGGATTGGAGCCGGTGGTAACCCTCCATCATTTTGTGCATCCGGCCTGGCTTGGTCCGGACCCATGGCTGGATCCTGCGACGCCGGGCTTGTTCGCGGCCTACGTGCGGGAAGCTGTAGGTTACGTGAGCCGGCGGCTGGCGCGTCCACTGGAATGGTTTATCACCATCAACGAACCCAACATGCTCGTGCTCAACACCTACCTGGGAAACCAGTTCCCGGCGGCAGCCAAGGGCGGGTTTGGCACAATGACCCGGGCTTACAACCAGCTGCTCCGAGCGCACGTGGCCGGATACCAAACCCTCCACGCGTTGGCGGCCGAAAACGGTTGGCCACCCCCAAAGGTGAGCCTCAACAACTACTGCAGCGACTTGTATTGGTCGGATAAAATGCTGCTCGATCTCCTGTGCGCCCGGGAACGCGGGATACCAAGGTCGGGCGTCGGGGAATATATCCGGCGCAACGCGACGGATTTTGCGCGCGTGTTTGATGCCGCCCGACTCCCTTTACACCGCGACTTGGCGTATTATTTCGGCGCCGCATTCAAACGTCTCAGTGATTGGATCGGCCATCTCAGTTTTGATCCCGAACATTTCGCGCCGCTACTGGACGCCATTTACGCTGCGCCCAACGCCCGGTTCTTGGATTACATCGGCTTGGACTATTACGACCCCTTTGCCGCGCACGCATTCCGCTGGCCCGTGTTCTGGGACCACGAATTCCGGAACCGCTCGTTCCGCACCTGGGTGCTGGCCACCGTCTCCAGCAAATGGTGGGACTGGCGTGTGCTTCCGCGGGGGCTGCATTTTTTCTGCAAACATTACGCGGAAAATTTCCGTCGACCGGTGTTGATCGCGGAAAACGGAATGGCACTGCGGCGACGGCCCGGGCCGCAAACTGCGCATCGGCGGCGTCGGGACGGCATGACCCGCAGCCAGTATTTGAGATTACACGTGCATGAGGTGCTCCGGATTCTTCAAGAGGACATCCCGCTCCTAGGTTACCTGCATTGGTCGCTCTTCGACAATTATGAGTGGGGCACTTACACCCCGCGGTTTGGACTCTACGCCATTAAATTTCCGGAAAAAACCGACCGGAATGAGACAGATCACCTCGGAGACTGCCCGAGCGCCACCTACGCCGGGCTCATCGAAGAAGCGCGCGAAACACTCAGGGGCGCCTTAGAGACTTGAGCTCCGCGGAACGCCTCGATCATATTGCGGGACTCTTGCAAAAGTCCGCATCTCCGCGCTTCTTGATTTGCCAGAGTTTTTGTGAAGGCATCTTTCTCTTATGAAAATCTCCATCCCCATGATTGTTGTGACTTTGTTGGCGGCCTTGACCTTGAGCTCCTGTGAGACTCCTGGGCAAACCGCGCTGGCCGGAGCGGGCACGGGAGCGGCGATCGGGGGGCTATTGCACGGCCGGGGCAGCGATGCGATGGCGGGAGCGGCCATCGGCGCCGGGGCGGGCTACCTTTTGGGGAAAGTAGCGCAGCACGAACGGCGCAAGCAGGAGGAGGATCTGGATCGCACTTACTACGGGCATGCCACCTACCCTTTGGGCAACCCCACCTATCGCTACGGTTTTGTCACAAGCCCTTACCGCCCGTATAACGTCATCGACGTGCGGGGCATCCCTCGAGGCGCCCGCGTCGTTGACACCTCCAACGATCGGATTTTTATTAACCCGTAAGGGGGGAAGTCCAAGCGTTCCTCCAAGAGAAAACCACAGGCGCACGGTTGGGTCAGAGTCTTTTTTTGGGACTCGTTTTTTGAATCTGCCGTTCGCGGCATGGCCGTTGCTTAAATGCACTGCCATGACGCCTCCCAGTAGTCCGCCCACCGAGGTAGAACACGAGACTCCAGATCAGCCATCCGATGTGCTACGGGTTGATCCCGAGTGTTATTCGGTCACGCTCTTCACGCATTACTGGAGAGCGGTGCGCACTTTTTACGTGGAAATCTTGGGAGCCAAGATTCTCAGCGAGCGCGAAGGGCGCTCCTGCGAGATGGAGATGGGCGGTCTGCCTCTCAGCCTCTGCCAGTGTGAGAACGGGGAGGTGGTTACCTTCCTCCACCTTTACATCTCGGTCAAAGACCGCGACGCGGTGCTCAACAAACTCCGGAACCGGGGCATCATCGTGACTTGCGTGGGCCCCTATTACAATTTCCGCGACCCGGAAGGCCGGGTAATCAAACTCTCCGAGGCAAAAACGGTCGTCGGCTAACCCGTCGAGGCCGGAGCCGAACTCCAAATCGTCGCGAGTCGGCTCCGCATCACACCAATCGGTGTCCTCCCGAGTAGGCGTTACAGGAGTGCTCCCGAAGAAATCCAACGAGCGTCTGCCCGCTTTCCCGGGCAAAATCCACTGCCAGACTGCTCGGCGCACCGATTCCGGCGACAAAAGCGATCCCGGCCATGTAGGCCTTCTGGAGCAACTCAAAGGAGCTACGCCCACTGAGCAGCAAAACATGGCGGCCGAGCCCGGTTTTTCCGTGGAGCAACGCCCAACCTACCAGTTTATCCAGCGCGTTGTGGCGCCCCACATCTTCCCTGGCCATCACAAGGCCGCCTTCAGCATCAAACAGCGCACAGCCGTGAAGCCCGCCTGTGCTCGCAAAAGTCTCCTGCGCGTCTCGCAATTTCGCAGGAAACGTTCGCAGGTTCGCAGCACGCACCCTCAGCCCGGAACTTAATTTCCTCCGGCCACCGAGCACAGCATCCAGCGAAGCCCGGCTGCACACCCCGCAACTCGACGACGTAAAAAGGTGCCGAGTCAGCTTCGACAAATCCAGCCGACCCGGATCCCGCAGGGTCACATCCACGGCATTCCCATCCCCGGCTCCAGGGCATACGACGATTTCAAAAAGGTCTCGCGCCGACCGAATCACGCCTTCACTGAGCAGGAACCCGGCAACCAGTTCCCGGTCATGACCCGGAGTCCGCATCACCATGGCCACACTCTGGCCTTCGATCCGGATCTCCAATGGCTCCTCCACCGCCACGGCATCCCCAAGACGCGCCGGCGGCGCGTCCCCAAGAAACCGTTCGATGGGCATCGAGCGCAGGGCGGCGTTGCCCCCTACATTCTCGCCTGTCTTAGAACCCGTCGGACGATCTCGCATCGCGTGGAGTGGCAAAAGGCTTGGGGAGACGCGTTTCAAGGCAGATTTTTTCGAGCGAGACATCGGCCGTATATCCGGGCACACGGCCGCAGGAATCCCGCCCGGCCCGCAGGATGATTCGATCGCTCTCGGGCCAAAACGCCTGCAGATTGCCGGGCGCGAGCGGCGCGATAAACACGCGGCCTTCGTAGGAACCCAGCGCGTTGGAGAGCAGGACGGGGTCGCCGGGCTGGAGCCGCAGCTTCACCGCGTCGGACTCCGCAATAAACACGGCATCCCGCTCCACCCCCGTCCACGGATCCCTCGCTCCATCAACAGGCGGGGTGACGGGCTTACCGCGCCGGGTGCTGAGCTCGAAGATGCGGGCGTGGTTTGGCTCAGGCAGCCGAACGGATCGTAACCGGGCTTTGCCGTCGGCCGTTGGACACCGCCCTCCTTCACAGAGTCGCGCTCCGCCCAGTTTGAATGGATCCCGCCATTGGTGCGCATGCTCGACGCCCGCGTAGCCTGGCACGACGCGAGCGATCTCCTCGCGAATTTTTCGCCCCGACTCGCACCCGAACAACGCCGCGCGCTCCGGATCCAGCGCGACGGCCAGGTCGCGGAGAATTTCCCATGCGGCCCGGGCTTCGCCGATGTCGGAGCGGCGCAGTTCCGGGGAGAAGATCACGCGCCGTTCCGAGCTGGTTTGAATACCGCCGCCGTCCTGTTCGTATTGGGTTTTAGCGGGGAGCAGGATCACTTCCTCGCCGGGCTCAAGAAACATCTGCTCGGTGAGCACCGCTGCTTGATGAACCCGGAGCGGGACCTTCGTGAGCGCATCGGCCGTCCCCTCGGACAGGGTGCGCAGAAAGCGGCCGCCCACGCAGTAGAACAAGTCGAGCTGTCCCTTGGCGCAAGCCTCCACCATTTCGTGTCCGGAGAACCCGGGCCAGTCCGGCACCGGAAAACCGTATTCGGCGGCGAGCCGGGCCGCATTTTGAGCGGTCACAGGCTGTGCGTCGGGAAACGCCGTGGCGTCCGCTCCCAGCCCGATCTGCGCATGGACGCAGGACTCGGCGCCCATCGGCATCAAGCCGCAGCGGTCCCGGCCCAGCCAGCCTTGGGTAAGGGCCAGGTTAAGAATCATCTGCACGGCGTCGCCGGAATACCGGGTCACGCCCATGCCCCACACCAACACGGCATTGGATGCCCCGTGGAGCAGCTCGGCAAACGCGCGCATGTGCGCACGGCTCAACCCGCTGCCCGCCTCCAACGCGTCCCAGTCCAGTCCGTCCACCTGGGAACGCAGCGCTTCAAACCCGGTGGTGTGGGCAGAGAGAAACGCGCGGGCCACCCAGTCCGCGCCGAGCAACACCTTGAGCGTGCCGAGCAGAAAAGCGACGTCGCCCCCCTGGTTGACGGGAAACCAGTTGTCCGCCAGATGGGAACCAACGAGCGCGCTCAGAGGCTTGGAAGGCTCCCAGTGTTTGCGCATCCCGGGCTCCAGCAGCGGGTTGACGAGCACCACCCGGGCTCCCTGCTGTTTGGCCGCGTAAAGATGTTTCATGGACGCCGGCTCATCCTCGGCGGGGTTCGCTCCAAAAAAAACCAGCAGATCCGTTCCGACCCAGTCTTTGTATCCGCAGGTGGAGTCGGCCGAGCCTAAGGTGGCCATCATCGCCGATACAGAGGGGGCATGGGAACACCGGGCCGCGGTGTCGATGTGGTTGGTGCCCAAAAACCGCGCCACTTTCTGCGCCACATAATCCACCTCGTGTGTGAGGTCGCCGGAGGAGAGAAAAAACGCGACCCGGCGCGGATCGGTCGATCGGATCCGGCGGGCGATCCGCGCGGAGGCGGTTTCCCAGGAGATCCGCCGGAACCCGGTCTGGCCACGCTCGCGCAGCGCGGGAAACGGCAGCCGTCCCAGGGTCTGCAAGTGGGCGTTGTTGAGGAGAGCGAGCCCGGCGGCGTCGCCGAGAATCCGTTCATCGAGCACGGGCAGGGTGTGAAGCCGCAGCAAATGAAGCCTCGGCGAGCACCAGTGAAGGCCTTGGAGCGTTGCGTCGCGAAACCCCGAAGCCCCCGGGGCGCAGCCATCGCAAGCCCCACGGCTCAGCACCTTCCAAGCATGGGAAAGGTTGTCGCGATTGGCTAGGAACACCCGGAGCATCTCCCGAAAATGCCTGGGTTTGGCCTGGCCGAGCCCGAACGGAATCCAATCCCGCAAGCGGCGCTGGTGGGTGAGTCGGTGGGAATCCATCGGCGGACAGAAAGACCCGACGTTCTCGCCCGAGGTCCCGGTTTGCGCAATGTGTTTCCGCTCTTCAGCGTGCTTCAAACTCGGCGATGCACCTCAAGCGCACCCGGTGTGACCGAGACGGAGCCCACCCGAAAAACAAAAAGCCCGGCAGGGAAATCCCGGCCGGGCTTTTTGGAGAATGAAAAAAACTAGGACTTCGCGTCGACGCTGTCGGCTTTGCCGTGTTCGCTCACCACTTTCACCGCTTTGCCCACCAATCCAGCGGCCTTGTCGGCGCCGGTGGTCGAGGGGGTCAAAGTGATCGTGGCGGTTTTGCCGTCCGCGGACTCAACCAGAACGGTCTTTTTCTCGGCGTCGTAGGATTTGAGGGTGCCTTCGTTGGTCACTTTCTTGCCGCAGCCAGCGTGGGCGCTCACTGCGAGGGAAGTCAGGGCGAGGATTGCGAGGATTTGCTTCATTGGGAGTTTTCCTTTTTGTGGATTGAACTGGGAGGCGGTGTGCCGCCAATGTCAGGCCACAGGCTCCATGAACATTCGTTTTACGCAAGCCGCTTTTTTGGCCCTTCTGGCCTTCTTCCTCCCCCTGGTCGCTTCCGCACATCCGACTCCCGATATCCCCGTCCGCACGTTTTTTCCCGGGGACGGCTCGGCCCGGGTGACGGTGGAGATTGATCCCCGGTGCCTGGATACCGACCCGAATCTCGCGGCCTCCCTGCCGGCCACAAAGCTCGCAAGCCTTTCGCCCGCCCAACGGGCGGACCTGGAAAAACAGGCGGCAGCGCTGGCGCAAAAATCCGTGGAGTTCTTTTTCGAGCCCTTGGGCCGGGTACAACCGGAGTTCGTGTTCCAATTCACCGCCAAAGGCGGAGACAAAGTCACCGGCACCGAGGACGTGGTGGTGATGACGGGCGAATGGCGCACGACTCTGGCGGCGGGGCTGACGGGCTGGCGGATCCGGGCCACCCCGCTCGGGACCCTGAGCGTCGTGTTCCAGAACATCATCCGAGGCGAGGTGCATCCGCGATTGGCCGTGCTTTTCCCCGGGGAAACAAGTTTCACCTTGGATTTGCTGGGGCTCAACGCCGCGCAACCTTTGCCGGGGAAGGACGACCGGGTTTCCTTGGCCGGGGCCGTCCGGGACGGCTGGCGCACGTTTTTATCGTTTGTCCGGCAAGGATTTGTCCACGTGCTGCCGCTGGGCCTCGACCACATCCTTTTCGTGCTGGGCCTGTTTTTACTGAGCCGCAACTGGGCCCCGCTCATCGCGCAGGTAACCACGTTCACCCTGGCCCATTCAGCGACCCTGGGCCTGGCCACGATGGGCCTGGTAAAAGTGCCCACAAACATCGTCGAACCCGTCATCGCCGCCAGCATCGCCGCTGTCGCTTTGGAAAACATCCTCCGCCCCCGATACACCCGCTGGCGGCTGGTGTTGGTGTTCTGTTTCGGACTCATCCACGGGCTCGGTTTTGCAAGCGCGCTCAGCGATTTGGATCTGCCCAGCAGCTCGCTCGCCGTGGGCTTGATCGGCTTTAACCTGGGGGTCGAAGGCGGCCAATTGGCCGTGATCTGCGGCGCATTTTTCTTAACCGCATGGCTCACCGAACCCCGGCGCTACCGCAACTGGGTGGTGATCCCGGGCTCGGCATCCATTGCCCTGCTGGGCGCGTGGTGGACGCTGGAACGGCTCCTTGGGGTCTAGGCAGGCGCGTCCCACGCCGAAGTCGGCGGGGAGATGCATGGGGCGGGACAGCTCAAGAAACGCATAATCCGTCGAAAAACGTGCGGGCGGTAGCACGTCCCAGGCGCCTATTTCCCCGCGGAATCCCGAACGGTTATGGCACACAGAAGGCCTGACTCCATTGCATCTATCAATTCAAGAGGCACGCACCTCTGAGAACCGAAGGCCCGTCATGGGGCGCGAGCCACGGCCTCAAGGGCCGGGGAACCCGTCACTCTCATTTCGATCGGCTGCGGCGATCCCAGAAAAAACGCGGAACACCCGTCCGTGAAATGAAATCCAAGGCACGTCTCTCAGGTGACAACGCCCCTTAGGCACGTGCGTAAAACGCCGCGACCTGGTCCACCACGTAACGCTGCTGCGGCTCGGTCAGCTCCGGGAAAATCGGCAGCGCCAGGGTCTCCAAAGCTGCGCGTTCCGCCTCGGGGAACTGGCCCTTCTGGTATCCCAGGTATTGGAAACATTCCTGCAGATGCAGCGGGAGCGGGTAATAAACTTCCGTGCCCACTCCGGCCTTCTGGAGATGATTACGGAGCGCCTCGCGCTGCGGGGCGCGGATAACGAACTGGTTGTAGATGTGGTGGTTCACCCGGCCGCTGTGGGCCCAGGGTTCGACCGGGAGGATGATTTTCCCGACAAGCCCCGCCGCGGCAAACGCCTCGCGATAGAAAGCCGCCCGGGCCCGGCGGCCAGCGCTCCATCCGTCGAGATGCGGGAGTTTGACCTGCAACACCGCCGCCTGAAGGGCGTCGATGCGGAAATTGCCGCCGATCCACCGGTGATAATACCGCGGCTCCATGCCGTGGTTGCGGAAGGCTTTGAGTCGGCCGGCAAACTCCGGGTCCTTGCACACCACCATGCCGGCGTCGCCGAAAGCTCCGAGGTTTTTGGTGGGATAAAACGAAAACCACCCGGCCTCCCCCATGGCGCCCGCCCCGCCCAGAGGGTGCTCGGCTCCGAGGGCTTGCGCGGCGTCCTCGAGCACCGGGATCCCGTGTTTGGCGGCGAGCTTGAGAATGGCCTCCATGTCCGCGCAGCAGCCAAAGAGATGGACGGGAACGATGGCTTTGGCGGCGGGGTATTGCTCCAGAGCGGTTTCCAGAGCTGGCACGGAAAGGTTGTAAGTGGCGGGATCGATGTCCACGAACACCGGCGTCGCGCCGACCCGGGCCACGCACCCGGCGGTGGCGAAAAATGTGTAGGGCGAGGTGATGACATGGTCGCCGGGGCCGATGCCCAGCGCCATGAGCAGCAGGAGCTGGGCGTCGGTGCCCGAGGAAACGCCGACGGCGTGTCCGGCGCCGCAGTAGTCCGCGACCGCCTTTTCAAACGTCTCCACCCGGGGCCCGAGGATGAGTCCTTGAGAATCCGCGACGGCCTCGATCTCGGCGAGGATCTGGGATTTGAGAGGTTGGTATTGAAGACGGAGATCGAGAAGCGGGACCTGCATCGGGCTAAGATGCGTGAGCTCTTGGCGGAGCGTCCAGCGGCATTTGGGGCGGACACGGTTCAGGGTCGACATCGCGCCCCCGGGCCGATACCCACCCCGTGTTTGGCGGCTCTGAACCGATTTTATTTGTGATGCATCCGACTCAGGAACTTCTCGCGGGGCAACCCACGGGCAACGCTATTCTCGTGCTTTCCCTGGTGGCTACCGTGGGCCTGCTGCTGGCCATGGTACGTATCCGGGGCATCGGTCTGGGCGTGGCCGGGGTGTTATTCGCCGGAATCGGGTTCGGCCACTTCGGATACGGCATTCCGCATGAGGTGCTGGAGTTTGTACGGGAATTCGGGCTGATCCTTTTTGTGTTTTCCATCGGGCTCCAGCTCGGGCCGGGTTTTTTCTCATCGCTCCGACAGGACGGCCTTCGGCTCAACGGGCTGGCGCTGGGGGTGATTTTTTCGGGAGCAGCCGTGACCCTTGGGGTGGCGTGGCTTTTTGGCACGGGAAACCCGGCTGCGTTCGGATTGTTCTGCGGAGCGAGCACCAACACCCCTGCGCTGGGCGCCGTCCAGCAGGCTCTGCCTTTGGTCGCCGAAGGCAACGCTTCGACGGTGGCAGCGCTCGCTTACGCGGTGAGTTATCCGGGGGGCGTAGTCGGCATCATCGCCACCCTGCTCATCCTGAGGCGGGTTTTCCGGATCCATCTTCCCACCGAGATTGCCCGGTTCGAGGCGGCGCACAGCCAACACCGGGAGCCCCTGACTCGTCAGAGTTTCCTGGTGGAAAACCCCAACCTCCACGGCGTGGCCGTTGGATCCATCCCCGCCCGGAACGAAACCGGGGTGGTGATTTCCCGGATCCAGCGTGCCGGAGAAACAGAGGTGCGGATGGCGACCGACGACACCCTCCTCTCGGTGGGCGACCGGCTCCTGGCCGTGGGCACCGCTTACGGGCTCGCCCAGTTCCAGCGCGTTCTGGGCAGGGTGAGCGAGATTGATCTCATGCAGAGCCCGGGCGAGGTGGATTTCCGCCGGGTGGTAGTGACCCAGACCCGCGTGATCGGCCAGCCGATCGCCGCTCTGGAAGCGGGTTTACTCAACGGGGTGACCCTCACCCGCGTCACGCGCGCGGGTTTGGAAATGACGGCCCGTCCGGATCGCCACCTGCATTTTGGGGATGAAGTGCAGATCGTGGGCGCGCCCAAGGATCTGGACCGCGCGCTGCAGGCACTGGGTAATTCCATGCACGCCCTCCGGGTGACGAGTTTTGTGCCCATCTTCATCGGGATCGCCCTCGGGGTGATGGCCGGGGCGTTTCCCCTGCAAGTGCCCGGCGTGCCGTTGCCGATCCGGCTGGGTATCGCCGGGGGGCCCCTGTTACTGGCGATTTTGCTGAGTCGGCTTGGCCGGATCGGGCCCCTGATATTGCACATGCCCCAGAGCGCCAACCTCGCCTTCCGGGAACTGGGGATCACGCTGTTTCTGGCCTGTGTCGGGCTCAAGGCGGGCCCGGCGTTCATCGACACGGTGCTTACGGCCCAGGGCGCCGTCTGGCTCGGTGCCGGGGCGATCATCACGCTGTTGCCGCTTTTGTTGGTAGGCGGCCTCGGCCGCGCGGTTTTGAAGCTGGATTATCTGACCCTTTGCGGGCTGCTCTCGGGGAGCATGACCGATCCGCCGGCGCTGGCCTTTGCAACGTCCCTGAGCAACTCCGAGGCGCCGTCGGTTTCTTACGCGACGGTGTATCCCCTGGCGATGTTCGCCCGCATCTTTGTCGCCCAAGTGCTGGTGCTCACCTTGGGCGGCTGACAACCGCCCCCCCGTCACCCCTGCCCCTCGACGTCCGTTGCGACCGAACAAACCCGTTGTCGAAAAAGGACGCGACCCGCTAAGGTGGCCGACTTTTCATGCAAATCGGCACGGCAGTTTCAGGACAGCGTTTGGTGAGCGATTCCGAACCCGAACTCGGGTTGGGCATCCTGCTCAAGGCACAATTTGGCCGGGTGGAAGTCTTTTTCCCCGCCGCCAATGAACACCGCCAATACGCCCTGCAATCCGCGCCTCTGCGCCGGGTGCAATTCAAGGAAGGCGACCGGATCAAACTCCACAGCGGCGAACAACTCGTGGTGGATTCCGTGGAAGACCGTCTGGGCCTGCTCATCTATCACTGCGCCCAGCGCGAAGTGGCTGAAGCGGAGCTCTCCGATTCCATCAGTTTCAGCACCCCGGAAGACCGGCTGCTTGGTGGCCAGATTGACGACAGCCACCTCTTTGAACTCCGCATCCAAGCGCTCCAACAGCGGTGCGCCCTTCGCAAATCCCCAGTGCGCGGCTATGTGGGAGGACGCGTGGACCTCATCCCGCACCAGATTTTTATCGCCGGCGAAGTCGCCAACCGGCTCGTGCCCCGAGTGCTTTTGGCCGACGAGGTCGGTCTGGGCAAAACCATTGAAGCAGGCCTGATCCTTCACCGGCTCCATCGCACGGGGCGGGCGGGCCGGATTTTGATCCTGCTGCCCGAGCCACTCATCCACCAGTGGTTTGTCGAGCTATGGCGCCGGTTCGACCTGCTCTTTAGCATCTTCGACGAGGATCGCTGCCAAGCGATTGAACTCAACGAACCGGGCGTCAACCCCTTCCTGGACAGCCAGCTGGTGCTCTGCAGCCTGGCGTTCCTGAGCGAGAACCCGGGCCGCACCGCCCAGGCTTTGGAAGCCGGCTGGGACCTGCTCATTGTCGACGAAGCCCATCATCTCGAGTGGCACCCAGATCACCCGGGAGTCTCCTACCGCGTCGTGGAGGCGTTGGCCGCCAAAACCCCCGGGTTGCTCCTGCTTACCGCCACCCCCCAGCAGCTCGGCCCGGAAAGCCATTTCGCCCGGCTCCGCCTGCTCGATCCAGAACGCTACGCGAGTCTCGACGGGTTCCTCAAGGAAGCCGAGCACTACGAACGGGTAGCCAAAGCCGTGGATCGCCTGCTCGCCGGCAACGCGTTGACTCCGGCCGACCGCACCCTTTTCGGGACCCAATCCCCCAGGATCCGCCAGCTCTGCCAACAGTTACAGGCCGGCACCGAGTCGGCCCGGGCAGGCCTTGTGACAGAACTGCTCGACTCGTTTGGAATCGGCCGCGTCATGTTCCGCAACACCCGCGCCGCGTTGACGGGGTTCCCGGAGCGCAAAGCCGTGCTCAGCAAACTCAAAAAATCCGGCGACGAATTCCAGGCCCGGATCCAGTGGCTGGCGGAGTTGCTCAAAGAACTTGGCGACGAGAAAGCGCTCTTAATCTGCCAGAGCCGCGCCTTGGCGGAGCGCATCTCCGAGGCTCTGCAAAGGGTCCTGAACGTCCCGTGCGGCCTTTTCCACGAGGACCTCTCGCTCATGCAGCGGGACCGTAACGCGGCTTATTTCGCGGAACCCGACGGCGCCCGGATCCTCATCTGCTCTGAGATCGGCAGTGAAGGCCGCAACTTCCAGTTTGCGCATCACTTGGTGCTCTTTGATCTGCCCGCCAACCCCGAGCTGCTCGAACAACGCATCGGCCGACTCGACCGGATCGGACAGCGCGCGCTCATCCAGATCCACGTGCCTTACGTGCCGGGCACGGAATCGGAAGTGCTGGCCCGTTGGTATCACGAAGGGCTGGGAGCGTTTGAGAAAAACCTGCACGGCGCCATGGAGATTGCGGCTCAACTCGGGTCGGAGCTCGAGGAGCTGCGGGCCCGGTTCGATTCAAAGAAACTCACCGCTTTCCTCAAACGCTCGCGCCAGCTCCAGAGCAGCGTCGCGCGTCGGTTGGAACGCGGGCATGACCGGCTCCTGGAACTCAACTCTTGTCGGCCGGATGTGGTGGCTCCATTGCTCGCCCAAATCCGGGCTGCCGACGAGGACCCTGCGTTTGAGGAGTTTTTCCTCACCCTTCTGGATCAATGCGGGGTGCATGCGGAGGATCTCGGGGGCGGCCACCGCAGTTATCTGCTGCGCCCCGGCCCGCTGCTTACCCAGGCGCTGCCGGGCATCACGGAGGAAGGCCTCTCGGTCACCTTCCAACGCAACCGTGCGCTGAGCCGGGAAGACGTGCGTTTTATGAGCGGCGACCATCCCATGGTCCAAGGCGCGCTCGATCAACTGCTCAGCGCCGAAACCGGCAACGCCTGCTTCGGGGTATGGAAGGGGTCCGGCCGGGAATCCATCCTGCTCGAGGCGTATGCGGTGGTCGAATGCGTGGCACCCGCCGCGCTGCACGTGGACAGGTTCCTGCCCGCCACGCCTATCCGAACGGTCATCAACCACGAGTTCGAGGATGTCACAGAGGATCCCGTCCTCCGGCAATGGCACCTGGAGAAAGGCGACATTTTCAAGCTGCTCGACAAAGGCGCCGTCAAACGCAAGTTGCTCCCGGCCATGCTCGAAAAGGCGCGAACGGCGACCGCCGAGAAAATGGCCACCCTGGTCGTGGCGGCTCAGGAAACCATGAACGCACAGCTCCAGGGCGAGATTGACCGGCTCGAGGACCTTCGGAGCCGGAACGATCACGTGCGTGAGGACGAAATCGCGGCGTTGACCCGGCAAAAAGGCGAGCTGCAGACCGCCCTCAGTGAAGCGCGGCCCCGATTGGATGCCCTGCGCCTAGTCCTGCGCCTCTGATTGCGCCCCGGGGGAAGAAAACGCCCCGGCAGCAACTACCGCTTCAACTCGGACACCCCGGCTGGCTCAGACTTAAGCCCCACCGTGTTGACCGCGACGACGCGATACTCATGTTTTTTACCAGGCTGCGGCTTGGTATCGGTGAACCGCATCAGCACCAGGGGCTGGGTGGGGGTGTCACTGTAGGAAAGATTTTGGAACAGCGGCCGGCCAAAGGGGTTTTTGTTTTGCTCTGGCACCCGGGCGAGAAACTCGCCGTCGCGCTCAATGAGAAAATGCCCGAGCCCACTTTCGAGATCGGCCTCAGCCTCCCAGCTCAATTCGTTGCCGGCCACCCGCACCCCGGTAGGCGCCGGTGGCGGCGTGGAATCGACCACCGCAGTGTCCGCCACGTATTGCGCCCAGTCCTTTGCGACCGCTGCGTTTGGCAACCATACCGATTTCTCCGGAGCGCCTTCGAGCTTTGCCAACGGCACCGGAACACTCGTCGCGCCGGGCTGGAATGGCGCGCCCCAAGCCTCCTCGACGGGCACGGGCTTGAGCGGCGCCCCATTTTTCTCCGGCAACCGCGCCGTCAAACACGCATCCAGCCACGGGATGGCCAGGTAACGCTGATTGCCGCAATCATGGCTGCTCAAAGGATCCACGGCCACCGCTGCCCGTCCGCCCTTGGAACGCAACAACTTGAAAAACTTTTCCACCCCGCCCCAGACCCCCGCGAACTTGCCTTCCCGCACGGTCACACCCTCCTGGGTCCCCAGATTGCACATCACCGGCACCTCAAGCGCCGCATCGGGAATTTCATACGGCTTGGGTTTCCCCTCCACGGCGTCTGTGGCGGGCACACCTGAACGCAGCCACGCGGCGGCCACCCGTTCCGGATACAGCAACAACATTCCCCCGGCCCAATGCCCGCCGCCGCTATGCCCCCAAAGAGCCCAAGGCACCGTGGCCAACTCGGGATGCGCCGATTGCACCCCCAACTCCCAGAGCGCCTTTTGGAAGGCTGCATCCGGGCCGTTACGCGGATCACACCAGAGCTGGCAATCGGCCCTCTGCGGCTGTTCATACGACGGGGCGATAAGCGCGCAGCCGTGTTTTTTGGCCAGCGCCTGCCAGTGCAGGTCAAACGCACCGGTCTGACCGGATTTACAGGAGCCTTCGCCGCAGCCGTGCTGATGCACCACCAACCCCCGCAAGGTCTTTGTTCCGGGCGGAATCCAAACGGTAAAACTCACCGGGAACACCAGTTCACCCGACGCCGTGGCTCCCTCGTATCGCACACGGAAAACGGGCGACTCCGCTGGAAGCGGATTTTGATACGGCTCAACCTGCGCAACGAGGGAACCGGCAAGAGCGATCCAGAGCGGGACAAAAAAACGCATAGGAGGGAATTCTAGGGGGGGGAATAAGAGAACAGCACCGGACCGTCAACAGTTCAACGGCGCGGCGTCAATTCCTCGAGACATTGCCCCACGCCCGTCCGCCAATCCGGGAGCCGTACACCGAACCGCTCAAAAAGCCGGTTCCCGTCCAGACGCGAGTTCTTCGGACGCGCCGCCGGGAGGGGATACTCCTCGGTGGCAATCGGATGCAGTGCCGGACAGCGCTCCAGAAGCCCCAACCCATGGGCTCCCTGGTGAATCGCCTCCGCAAACCCGTGCCAGGTCGTTACGCCTTGGGCCGTGGCGTGGAGGGTGTCCGAGACGAACCGCCCTTCCCCACGCTCCCTCTGCGCTTGGCCAAGCACCTGTGCGGTCGCATCCGAAAGATGCCGCGCCCAAGTCGGCGCGCCCCATTGATCCCCCACGATCTTCAGCTCCGAGCGTTCCGCCCCCAGCCTCAGCATCGTTCTCAGAAAATTCTGGCCCCGGGCCGCATACACCCAAGTCGTCCGTAGAATGAGATAATCGCAGCCCTCCGCTCGAACCGCGAGTTCCCCGGCCAGCTTGCTACGGCCATAGGCGTTGCGCGGCCCGGTCGGATCCGTCTCCACGTAAGGCGCGGGCTTTTCACCGTCGAACACGTAATCGGTGGAATAATGGATGAGCAACGCCCCCAGCCGCCGGGCTTCCCGGGCGAGCATCCCCACGGAAGTCGCGTTGACACGGACCGCCTCGGCTTCCTCCTTTTCCGCGCGATCCACCGCCGTGTAAGCGGCCGCGTTCACAATCACATCCGGCTTCAACGCCGTCACCCGCTCCGCGACAGCCTCGGGTACCGCCAGATCGCAACCCGCGCGGTTCAACGCATACACCTCGCCCAACACCGCCAGACTGCGCGCCAGCTCCCAACCCACCTGTCCCGTTGCACCCGTGACCAGGATCCTCATGGGAACACCTCGGCAGCCGCGAGCAGTGGTGCTATTTGGTCCTTGCCCGAAAGCACCGGCTCACACGGCAGCTGCCAATCGATGCCGATCGCCGGGTCATCCCAGCGGATCCCCCGTTCGTGCTGCGGCGCGTAGTAATCGGTCGTTTTATAAAGAAAATCCGCCACCTCGGAGAGCACCACAAACCCGTGGGCGAACCCGGCCGGCACCCACATCTGGCGCTGGTTGTCTTCGGAGAGCTCGACAGCCACCCATTTCCCGAAGTTCGGCGACGAGCGACGGATGTCCACCGCCACATCGAGCACCGTGCCGCGCGCCACGCGGACCAGTTTCCCCTGCGCCTGCTGGATCTGGTAATGCAACCCGCGCAGCACCCCGCGCGGCGACCGCGATTGGTTGTCCTGCACGAAATCCACAGACAGCCCCGTGGCCGCCTCGAAGTTGCGCCGGTTAAAACTCTCGAGGAAAAACCCGCGCGGATCCCGAAACACTTTGGGCTCCAGAACGAGCACTTCCGGCAGCGCAGTTGGCACGATGTTCATGGCTGAATTTTCTCCTGTAAAAGCCGCAGCAAATACTGTCCGTAACCGTTCTTGGCGAGTGGCCGCGCGAGTTTCTCCAACTGCGCGCCGTCGATGTAACCCTTGCGATACGCGATCTCCTCCGGGCAAGCCACCTTCAGCCCCTGCCGACTCTCAATGGTCTCGATGAAATTGGACGCGGAAATCAGCGACTCATGGGTGCCCGTGTCCAGCCACGCGTAGCCCCGGCCGAGGATCTCCACGGTGAGCTGCTGGCGCTCCAGGTAAACCCGGTTCACGTCCGTAATCTCCAGCTCACCGCGCGCCGACGGCTTGAGGTTCGCCGCGATGTCCACCACCGACGCGTCGTAGAAATACAGGCCCGTCACCGCATGGTTCGACTTGGGCCGGAGCGGTTTCTCCTCCAACGAAGTCGCACGGCCGTCGCCGTCAAACGCCACCACCCCGTACCGTTCCGGATCCTGCACATGATACGCGAACACCGTGGCGCCCTCCCCGCGCGCATCCGCCCGTTCCAGCTGCACGTGCAGATCGTGTCCGTGGAAAATGTTGTCCCCGAGCACCAGCGCCGACGGGCTGCCGGCGAGGAACTCGCGCCCGATGATAAACGCCTGCGCGAGCCCGTCCGGAGACGGCTGCACCGCATACTGAAGGCTGAGCCCCCAGTCCGCGCCGTTGCCCAGCAGATGCTCGAACCGCGGCGTGTCCTGTGGGGTGGAAATCACCAGGATCTCCCGGATCCCCGCCAGCATCAGCGTGCTCAGCGGGTAATAAATCATCGGCTTATCGTAAATCGGCAGGAGCTGCTTGGAGACCGATTTGGTGACCGGATAAAGCCGGGTGCCGGAGCCGCCGGCGAGAATGATGCCTTTGCGTTGCATGAAATTCAGGATTGATACTGTTGCGCTGTCCACTCGCGGTAATTGCCGCTGGTGACCTGCCGGACCCACTCCGGGTTTTGCAGATACCACCGCACGGTTTTGCGGATCCCGGTGGTGAAAGTCTCCGCGGGACGCCATCCGAGCTCTCGCTCGATCTTCGTGGCGTCAATCGCATACCGCCGGTCGTGTCCCGGGCGATCCTTCACAAACGTGATCTGTGCCCGGTAACTCGTGCCGTCGGTCTTCGGCTGTTCCTCATCGAGGATGTCGCACAACGTGTGGACCACCTCCAGGTTGGTCATCTCGTTCCAGCCGCCCACGTTGTAGGTCTCCCCCAGACGCCCCCCGGCGAGCACCGCGCGGATGGCGCTGCAATGGTCGTTCACATACAACCAGTCCCGCACGTTGCGCCCGTCGCCGTAGATCGGCAGCGCTTTGCTGCTGAGCGCGTTGTGGATCACCAGGGGGATGAGTTTCTCGGGAAAATGATAGGGCCCGTAGTTGTTGGAACAGTTGGTGGTCAGCGTCGGCAACCCGTAGGTGTGATGGTAGGAACGCACCAGATGATCCGAGGCCGCTTTCGACGCCGAGTAGGGGCTGTTGGGCTCATACCGGTTCAGCTCGGTAAACGCCGGGTCCGATTCGCCCAGCGATCCGTACACCTCGTCGGTGCTCACGTGCAGGAACCGGAACGTTTCCCGGTCCGAACCGGTCAACCCGCCCCAGAACGCGCGCACCGCCTCCAGCAGCCGGAATGTGCCCACGATGTTGGTCTGGATAAATGCCTCCGGCCCCACAATCGAACGGTCTACGTGGGATTCCGCGGCGAAATTCACGACGGCCCGGGGCCGATGTTTTTGCAAAAGCTCGGCAACCAAAGCGCCGTCGCCGATGTCGCCCTGGACAAAGTGATGGAGGGGGGAGTTGCGGACCGAGACGAGGTTCTGGAGGTTGCCCGCGTAAGTGAGCACATCGAGGTTGATCACCGCCTCCTCGTTCTGGCCGAGCCAGTCGAGCACGAAGTTGGAACCGATGAACCCGGCACCGCCGGTGACAAGGATGGACATAAAGGGTGGATGCGAAGTTTGCGCGCCGCTGAGATCCCATCTAGGAGAACGCGGGCAATAGGATCCGCGCTTTCCAGTGTGGCGACAGGTTGCAGGGCCGTGGAGGATGAAAGCTTTATTAAAAACTGCCAAGGGGAAAGATAGGAGGCGGCGATCAGGGATGAGGGGGGAGGGGTCAGGGGTGAGTCGGAGGCGGGCGGCGAGGTGGAGAGCTTGGTCGCGTGGAATTGCGGAACGGAACAGGCCGCCCCGTCAATGGATCACCCCGGTCCGATCCAGCGCCGAAGGAACGGAGTTCCGGCCCAAGCAGAACACGACTCCAGCCCCCAACGAGGCGTAAATCCAGCCCCAGCGGGCGTAACTCCAGCCCCAACGGGGCTGATTTAATTGCAGCCCCGGGCACCGCCCGGGGTGAACGCGTTGAAAAAAACGAGCGGAGCCCTGAAGGGGCGCATCAACGGGGCGAGTGGTTTTGAGACGCCCCTTCGGGGCTGACCCTTCAACCCACCCCCCCACCCCCAACACCCAACACCCCCCACCCCAACCCAAACCACCCCAACCGATAAAGGTAATTATTGACAACCAAGAAAAACCCCAA